>DATMWA010000084.1:0-26527 GCA_035562755.1 Anaerolineales bacterium | reverse complement strand
CGAGGGTCCACCCGGTCCCATCCCGAACCCGGAAGTTAAGCTCGTCAGCGCCGATGGTACTTGGAGGGCAGCCTCCTGGGAGAGTAGGTCATCGCCAAGAGACTTTTCTATTTAATACCCACGCAGGAACCCCCCAGATTCATATTTTGAATTTCCGAAAAGCAATTCTCACAAATATTCAACTAATTTAATTACTGGCCCTTGTTGGCAGAGCAGAATTTTTTTGTTGAGGATATTCACTGCGCATAAACCACATTCGCCAATTCCCGCGCAACCATAATTCACTTGAGTGAAAATCTCAACTTTTTTCTGGTCCTGCTTAGCGAAAGTACTCATAATTTTATAAATTGTTTCATCCAAATTTGATTGGGTCGCTTCGAGATAAATTCGATCTGCCCAGTTACAAGTTTCCTTAAATTGGGATTTTGTAATCAATTCGACCCACTCAGGGTAATAGTAATTTTTTCCAGTGGTCAGGACGCTGACCTCCCATTGTTTGGATTTGGGCGATTGATGGATTAAGTTATATAAGTAGGAATTTTCGAGTTCGTTGATGAGCATGAGGATGCGAACCTGTTTTTCGAACTCTGTAAAGCCGACCCCGGCAGGTTGAGAAATGATCAAACTTTGGCCAGGTTTAAGATCTAACGGTTCTTGGGGCAGGATTTCGAGATTCTTCCCACTATTCAGCACATAGGCAATTTTTGGAATCATGAAGGGTTGGTCGTCAACCTGTAATAAAGATATCCTTTGTCCTGGATGGGAGTTGGGAATTAAAAAAAATTCGGGATGGACTGTGATGACCTGAAGCGAGTTGATCTGGATGATGACGCTTTTAATACTTTTCATATATTTGGATTCTTTGGGCTTGTTATAATCACTTTAATTATAAAAGGAGAGTTACCATGAACGTCTCATTAGGTGTCCAATTGATCGCATCAATAGCCTGGCTGGCTGTTGTAGTTTTGGTTTTTATTGTTATTGCGCGCGCAACCCGAAAACAACCTATTAAAGGGCTTAGCTCGGCATTGATCGGTTTGGTGATTGTCGCATTGCTCATGAGTACTCTCGGGGCAGGATTGGTTTTTATTGAACCGGACGAATTGGCGGTGGTGATTACCTTGCAACAGGGTGGTATCCGTCCTGAACCATTGGGAGCAGGAATCCATTTCGTCATTCCATTTGTTGAACGCGTTGAACGATTTTCAATTCTCCGACAGACATACACGATGACAGGCGCCTTGGAAGAGGGTCAGGTTTCAGGTGAAGATTCCATCCAGGTTCGCACCAAAGATGGACAGATGGCTTATCTAGACGCCACCGTTATCTATGCAATTAATCCGGCAAAAGCGGTTGATTTGTATAAAACCTGGCGAAACGGTTATGAGGAAGGTCTTGTAAGACCGCAGGCGAGAGGTATTATCCGCTCAGTTGCCTCACAATTTGGAATTGAAGAAATTGTGAGCTCACAGCGTTTGAACATGGAAGAGCAGATTACCACAGAAATGACCAAGGTTTTCGATGAGAATAATTTGATTCTGGTTGATTTCGTACTAAGAAATATCACTTTTAGTGATGAATACGCAACCGCGGTGGAACAAAAACAGATCGCTGAGCAACAAGCTCAACAAGCCAAATTTGTTGTTGAATCAAAAAAACAGGAGGCTGAGCAGGCCAGACAAACCGCGCAAGGTTTCGCGGACGCGTTAGTCATCGAAGCCCAGGGTAATGCGGATGCTAGACTCATCGAAGCCGAAGCTGAAGCGAAAGCCTTGCAAATGATCGCGGATGTAATCGCGAATAACCCTGACCTACTACAGTACGAATATATTCAAAAATTAGCTGACGAAATTGATTTGATGTTATTACCTTCAGACGCACCTTTCATCTTACCGCAATTCGGGGGCGCTAATTCAACCACGCCAAGCCTGATTCCATAAGATGGTCATTTTGGAGGTTATAATAATTAAATAGGTAAATCGTGTCAGATATATATCCGTCTGGAAAACAGATCAAATTAACTTCGCTATCCAGTTGCGCTGGTTGAGCGTCCAAACTAAATGCGGAAACGCTGACGCAAGTATTGCGTCCACTAAAGGAAATTTTTAATTCGAAGGATTATCCTGATTTGCTGGTTGGACTGGATGGTCCGGATGATGCCGCGGTTTGGAAGATCTCTGAAGAAAAAGCTATCGTAATAACGACCGACTTTTTTACTCCGGTTGTAGATACTCCTTTTGAGTACGGCGCGATTGCCGCCGCGAATTCATTATCCGATGTATTCGCGATGGGTGGCAAACCATTCCTTGCTTTGAATATATCCGCTTTTCCGCCCCAGGTTCCAGATGAAGTTCTATCTGATATTTTGCTGGGTGGAGCGGAGAAATGCAAGGAGGCTGGGGTGGTTGTTGCTGGCGGGCATACAATTCAGGATAAAGAACCAAAATTTGGTCTGGTTGTTATCGGTTTTGTTGATCCGAATCGGCTCATTACGAAGCGTGGCGCAAAAGTTGGGGATGCGCTTTATATCACCAAACCGCTTGGTGTTGGCACTACAACCACCGCGTTAAAGAGAGAGATTTTAACCGATGATTTGTTAAAAGAAGCGGTAGGTTGGATGTCGATGCTGAATGACAAAGCGGCAACTCTGGCGGTGGAATGTGGCGTTGTTAGCGGAACGGATATAACCGGGTTTGGTTTTATTGGTCATGCCATGGAAGTCGCGAATGCCTCTCAGGTGAAATTCGTTTTTGATTTTGATCAAATACCATTCTTGAGTAACGCGAAAAATTTTGCCGATGATTACGTTTTTCCTGGCGGAAGTTACGATAACCGTTTGTATTTTGTTACGGATACGACATTCGCTCAAAAAATAAGCGAACCGGAGCAATTGTTGTTGTTTGACGCGCAAACGAGCGGCGGTCTGCTTTTATGTGTGCCTCCCAAAGAAATTGACAAATTTGAATCCCTTGCTCAACAAACCAAGACCCCGATTTGGAAAATTGGAGTTGTTGAACAAGGAAACGGAATTGAAATAAGGTAACGAGGTGAATAAATTCAAGCAATGAGCAATGGTACAGTGATCTTATTGATCCTTTTATTAGTCATTCTGAATGGTGTGTTCTCCCTGGCGGAATTAGCGATCGTATCCTCTCGTAGAGCAAGGCTTCAACAAAAAATTAATGAGGGTGATATCGCGTCTGTCAGAGCACTTAAATTAGCCGAGAACCCAAATAATTTTTTATCAACCGTTCAGGTTGGGATTACTCTGATCAGCGTTTTAACCGGCGCAGTTGGAGGTTTAAGCTTATCCGCTGACTTTGGTGCCTTTTTACAAACGAGCCTGAATCTCGACCCTGAATTTGCCCATACCTTGGCCTTTACCATTGTTGTAATTACAATCACGTTCATATCCATCACTTTTGGCGAGTTGATTCCGAAAAGATTAGCATTACATAACCCTGAGGAAATTGCCAGAATCATGGCTGGTCCGATGGAAACTTTCGCATTTATATTTTCTCCCATGGTGAAAATCCTGACTTGGACAACAGACATTTTTATGAAATTATTAGGTATCGATCCAAAAGACCAGGTTCCAGTAACGGAAGAAGAATTGCAGGTTTTATTAGACCAAGGTACTCAGGCTGGGATTTTTGAAGAATCGGAACAGGATATGGTTGAGGGTGTGTTTAGCCTGAACGATCGCAGAGTTTTTTCGGTCATGACACCCAGATCAGAAATTGCCTGGTTGGACATCAACGACACACCTGAGGAAATTAAAAAAGAAATTGAAGAGAACCCATTTTCTCGCTATCCGGTTTGCGAGGATAGTTTGGACAATGTTCTCGGAATCATTGAAGCGCGAGACCTGCTCTTAGAAAGCCTGCAAGGCCAGCCTTTGAAATTAAAGCATGGGTTACAACCTCCGGTATATATTCCTGAAACCGCCTTGGCGAGCAGATCTCTGGAGATGTTCAAAAATGGAAGCGCTGAAATCATGATGGTGGTTGACGAGTTTGGGTCTACCCAAGGATTGATCACCGTTTTTGACATTCTGGAAGAAATTGTCGGCGCGATGGATAACGATGTTCAGGCAACCCAACGCCAGGATGGAAGTTGGTTACTCGATGGAATGATGGAAATTGATAATTTTAAAGAAATTTTTAACATCAACACCATGCCTTCAGAGAATGAATATGAGACCCTCGGCGGATTCATGATGCTACAGCTCGGTAAAGTCCCTCAACCTGCCGATAAATTTACCTGGCAAGATTTAATTTTTGAGGTAATCGACATGGATGGCAAGAGGGTAGACAAAGTTTTGGTGGTACAAACTTGGGATGATCAAGAGCCAAGCAAGCCGGAAAAAGGATAAATTTGGATAAGTTATATTTTTTCCAGCCAGGGCAAAATCCTGGCTGGTTTTGGGTGAATCGCGGTAATTAAAAATACAATTTAAAGATGGGTCTTCCTCTCCTCGACAGACTAAACAAAAAAACATGATTAAGAGAAGGCAAAATGGCAAAGATGGTATTTGTGAGACATGGTCAAACTGACTGGAATATCCAGGGTAGGTGGCAGGGGCATTCGGACATCCCATTAAACGATGAAGGAATCAATCAAGCTGAGGTTGTGGCGGAGATGTTGCGGAATGAAAGTATAGACCATGTTTATTCCAGCGATCTTACCAGGGCAGTTCAGACAGCTAGGAGCATTAACCAGTTTCACCAAAAAGAGATAATTCAAGACCCTCGATTAAGGGAGCAAAACCTCGGCCGTTGGGAAGGAATTTTTCATAGGGAGATTTCCTCCATTTACCCAGAGGAGTGGGAACGTTTCCTCTTAGATCCTGAAAACACTCAAATTAGCGGTGGAGAATCAACGGGCCAGCTTTCCGCCAGAATTGTTTCTGCGATCACCGAGATCGCCAAACGACACCAAAATGAGAGCGTGATGATCGTAGCCCATGGGCTGGCGTTGGCTGTTTTCTTCTGTTTTTTGGAGGGAATTCCAATCCGAGACGCTTATAGAAAAGTACCAGAAAACGCTAAGCCAATTTTCCTGGAATGGAACGGCGACGGGCCGATTAACCAATCTCATTGATCAAGCGTCTGTACCTCGATCGCAGAGAACCTCTCTGCTTTAGTAGAAGAACGAACTTCATCTGAATGTTTTTTTAACGAGCCTTTATAGGCGGTTCCGGCACTTTGTACTACCCAACCATCGAGATCAAATGGAATGGGGCTATCGGCGATAATCCATTCACCGTTGTATAATCTCGCGACATGTACGTGGGTTCCTGTAGATGTGCCGCCCTCGCAAGATGGATGACCAATTCTATCGCCTTGATTAACAATCGCGCCAACTGGAATTCGATCAGTATTACTTAAGTGTAAGTAAAAAAGTACCCAGCCAGTTTGCTGATTACCATCCATATCCAGATCGATCCAAACTTCACCACGTTGACTGCGCAAGATAAGGCCGCCTGCCATTGCTGTAACCCAATCATCGCTGGGATTACAACCGCTGATGCCGCTTGGGGCAAAATCGATAGCGGCGAATGGTAAGCCATTTCCCCAACCAGCATGAGGTCCACCTGTGTAATTCCATACCCTGCCTGCCTCAAAAGGCAAAACCAAATAAGGTTGCTGTAAGCTGACCGGGATATGAGGGGTTTCGTTGAGCCAAGGATTTCCGAAGAGTGAGTTGTAGATTTGATCAAACCCGCCCTGTTCTACGAGCAGGCTGTATTCTTCCTGGCTGACCAAGCGAGAGAGCGCGTAATGGATCGCGACGGTGGAAGCATTAAGCCAGGGATCTGGACGTTCAATTCTTCCATCTGGAAATTCAAATTCTTTAAGTGAGCCATTTCGCCAACCATAATAAGCGTTATTTAACTGATTCGCCAGCCAAACCGTCTGTAGATAAAGTCCTTGGTGACTTTCTGTTTCATACCCAAAATAATACGGAGAATCAGGTTTATTCGGATTGCTTAAGCCTCGGGTTTGTAATTCAAGGAATGTGAGCAATACTTTGGGTGAAATACTGAAATGTTGACTTACCTCGGTCAAAATTTGAGCTGTGTTCATTTGACCATCCAAGCGCGGTTCGGAATAGTTTTTTAGCCAGCCATTTGATTGGGCAATAACATTTTCAAGCTGGTCATCCATTGAAGAAGGACCGTAAACAAAAGCGCTGTCGGGGATTATTTTATAAGAAGGACCCCAAAGCGGTACAAAGTAAATCGGGATGCGCATTGGAAAACCGGGCGGCATTGTTGAGGCGGTGATTGGAACTTCAGGGTTTGCTGCAAGAATTTCCTCCACGGTTGTATTGAAATGGGATGCCAAAGCTGGCAGGGTATCACCAGTTTGGGCGATATAATCCACCAACTCACCGGGAGAGTAATATGGACGTTGGGTGGGCGTTGGAACGATCGTGAGATCCTGAGCGTCCCCATCCAACCCCGGGATTTGGCTGAATGGATCAAACGCCGGCGCGCAACTTGTAAGGAGTAGTATGATTACCAGGAGGAACCTATTCAAATTTATTCTGAAGTTGTTGGTTTTTATCATTCTTTTCTAATGAAATGGGTTGTAAAATCTGAACAGGTACAGGCGCGAATGGTTTGTCCTAATAGGGTCATAGAACCTTTATAAGGTGCTCCCCCGTCTTGAATCTCCCAACCATTCAGGATCATTGGGATCGATCCAGCCGCTAATACCCATTCACCATTGAATTTTCGAGCAAAGTGGAGATGTGTACCGGTTGATACCCCGCCTTCACAAGAAGGATGACCGATGCGGTCATTTTTATTCAATACCGAGCCTAAATCAACCTTATCCTTACTACTTATATGCAAAAACAGTAAATTCCAGCCCGTTTGTTCCAAGCCATCCCCGTCCAAGTCCAATACAACTACACCAGTATCGACTCTTACAACTACTCCATCAGCAGGCGCGACTACCCATTCAGGCGATTCGATGCAACCGGGTTTATCAGACGCAGGGGCAAAATCAACTGCCGCCTGAGCGCCTTCCTTTTCCCAGGCGGAATGAGGTCCGCTGATGAATGCCCATAATTTTCCAACTTCAATTGGAAAAGATAACTGGGGTTGTTGAATTCCGGCGGGCAGGGTCGGTCCATATTTTTCCCAAGCAGGCAGAGGGTCACCATACAATTCTTTATATACTCTGATGAAGCCTTCTTCACTGACGATTTTTTCCCAATCTTCTCTGGAGCGAGTTTGAGAAAAATAATATTGAACTGCCACAGTCCCCGCGTTCAGGTTGGGATTAATCTTGATTTGGCTGCCATCTCTAAAAGTAAGCGAGGTCAGCTTTCCAGACCGCCATTCATAGTAACCTTTTGATAATTGCCCGGAAGCCCACATGAGTTGCCTGAAGAATCCACGGTACAAATAATCACGATGTCCAAGTGGGTATTCATCCTCGGCGTAGTTTTCAGGATAACCGGTAAGCCAGTTACTCTCGATTTCGATGATCGCGAGTATTAATTTTGGATTGATTGAATTTTCTTCCGCGATGCGCATTACAGCCTGGGAGCCGGTATGCCATCCTCCACTCATGATGTATTCTCTGTATTCGCTCAATAGCCCATTTTTGGATTGAATAAATGTGTCAAGATCGAATCCGATGGTTGCTGGTCCGAATACGAATTCGGTGTCGGGTAAAATTCCTGCTTTTGGAGAATATTCGGGTTGACCTTCTCGCTTTGGAATCAATAAAAGTGTACCTGTTGGAAGCAACTCTGTTGATTTTGGTAGAACAACCGGTGATTGAAAATACTCGATTGGGATTTCAAATCTGTTCGAAATAATTTCCAATGTGTCCCCCGATTGTGAAAAATAGGATTCCATTGGTCCACCTTGGTTGATCGGAGGGAGCGTTGCCAAAGGCAGGGCTAAAGTCAAGCCAGGTAAAATCTCAGGGAGTGAGGAAAGTGGGGTTACGGTTATTCTTGGTTTAGGGGTTGGAGAACTGGTGAGGGTCGGTAAATAGTTTGGAGTTTTTGACGGGATGACCGGCTCTGAAACCGCAATAGTAGGGGTAAGCGGTTTTCCCCACAAGCCTCCCTGCTCAGATGGCGAGCAGCCGGTTGCCATTAACGCATAGGCGAATAACGCGAACAAACGCGCGAATATATTTAAGCTCATGATCAGGGGTAATTATATCTTACGTGACAGGTTGAAAGAGATCGCGCCTTACCAGGCGACTTTGTTTAAATCAGAGAATCCGTCAAATGCCTCGATCTCTTCAGCATTTCCTGAGCGAAGATAGCCATCGTAAGATCTTGAGGCACCGATCACCGTGTAACGTCCAAGAATAAATGGATTATTGGGGTCATCCGCGGAGATCCATTGTCCATTATATTTTCTGGCGATATGTAGATGACTGGCAAGAGCGTAACCGCCTTCACAGCTTGGATTTCCAATTTTTCCTCCAGCTTCAATATCCCCAGGAAGCACAGAGCCATCCGATGCTATATGAAGATATACGACCACCCAACCGGTTTGTTCATAACCATCCCCATCAAGGTCGAGTACCACGACACCTTTACCGCTACGGACAATGATGCCATTGGCGACGGCGGTTGCAAAATGTTCTGATACTTCGCAGCCGAGGTATTCCTCAGGCGGAGCAAAATCGATGGCAGATAACGAAGATCCTTCACCCCAACCACCATGCGGTCCGCCTGTAAAATACCATTCTTCCTTGGAAGAAAAAGGCAGGTTTAATTTCGGCTGACTGCCAGGTAATGGACCGAGCGGTTCAACTGCGAATTGGAACGGGTTCCCAAACAGTCTGGCATAAGTTGCGCTGATACCGGATGGACTGGCGATGTAATTCCATTCTGTGCTGTCACTTACATTCGCGTAAAAATGAAGGACTCCGGCTGTGCCAGCATTTACACCAAGAGAAGGCTTCCAATAAGTACCATCTTTTAATTGAAGGCCGGTATTTATCTGGCTTAACCACGAATAATAACCTCGGTTGAGTTGATCGGCGACAAAATTGGCTTGTTTGTACAACCCAATCATTTCCTGGTTACTGAGTAGAAATGGATCCTCTAATGTCGCTTCGGCTGGATCAGCTCTTGTAACCCAGCTGGATCGATCTTCCAAAATAGCCAGCAAAATGCGAGGATTTATGGAGTAGTTTTCAGAAACAAACTGAATGATTTGAAGCCCGCTCCAGCTTTCACTGTCGACATCTTCCTCATATTGGGCAAGATATCCTCCCGATTCAGAAATAAAGGCAGCAAGATCAAAATTTGCGGATGAAGGACCAAAAACCAATTCTGAATCAGGAATGATTTTGTGATATTCACTAAAATTAAAATCGACCGATTCTGGGACAACTTCCTGAACAATTATCTTGTCTCCCGGAATTTTTAGAACATCTCCTGGATAAATGATATCAAATTCTGACATATTGTTTGCAGCCAGGAGATCCTCAACGGTAACGTTATGGGCGTCGGCGATGGTTAACCAATAATCTCCATCCTGAACTACATAGCCATCAATGGATGGGGTTGGAGTTGGAAACCCAGCGGTGATCGATTGTTCAGGAGCCAAGGGAGTGAAGGTAGGGAAAAAATCGATAAGATTATCTGGGGTTGGTGTGAGGTTAAGGTTTGCTAATTCATTCGCCGAAGGTAAATAGGTGGCAATCGGATCGCTATTAATAATTTTATTTTCAATCGCCCCTTGAGCATCTGGGGCGGGTTCATCGCTGGAGCAACCACTGAGCACAAGGACAAATATAAAGGCAGCCACGATAATTTTTTTCATAATAATATTCTATCAAATAAGCGGGAAAATTCACAAAATGAATTATTGATCAACTTCATCATAGTACAATTGGCTGAATGGCGAGGATAAATTGAAGAAATATACGATTCTTGGGTTGGTGATTCTCAATAATATGTTTAATCAGGCAATGCCGGCAATGGCATTGTCTGTATTATTGAAGGATATTTCAGCCGATCTCGATATGAACCTGGTTCAGGCTGGTTACCTCTGGGCAAGTCCTCAAATTCTGGCTATTCTTTCAAGTTTTTTTGGCGGGGCAATTACCGAATGGTTTGGGGAACGCAAAATCCTAATCTTCTCGTCGTATGGGTTGAGTATTCTTGGAATAACCCGCGCTCTCGGGTGGAATTTTAGCTCTGAATTGGTGTTTACCATGTTATTTGGTTTTTTTACACCGCTCACTATGTTAGCTAACTTTAAATTATTGCAGAATAACTTTAGTGAAAACGACCTGTCTTTGGCTAACGGATTGATGTCAGCCGGGATGGCTCTCGGTTTTTTGTTTGGCTCATGGATCAGCGCCACCTTTGTGGCGCCTTTGGTGGGCGGTTGGCGAGGGGTTTTTGTTATTTACGCATTGATTAGTTTTCTCTTTCCCACGATATTGGCTTTTTATATCAAACCGGAACCAAGAAAAATTTCCCGCAAGCTTGATTTGAGCGCGATTTTTAGTCCGTTAAAACAAGCGGTTAAAAATTTGAATATATGGTTACTCGGATTTGGATTATTTGGCTTGAACAGTGCTATCCAGTCGTATTTGGGATATCTTCCTACTTATTTGCAGAACATTGGTTGGAGCGTGGCCGAGGCAAGCGGGGCTATGACAACCTTTCATCTTGCCAGCCTGTCGATTGCCGTGATTGTCGCGATTTACTCGAAAAGACTTCGTGAAAGCAGATCTCTGACCATTTTCACCGCGTCGATCATCCTGGTCGGACTGATAGCGACCAGTTTCGCTAAGGGGAGTTGGGTGTTGGTGAGTGTAGTTACGGCCGGGGTTTTCAGGGATGCCTTCATGGCAATGTTCTTTACTTATGTAGCCGAGGTCTCCCGGGAGGTCAGGATCGCCGCCGGAGCGGCTTTGGGTTTTACTATGATGATGAATGGAATTGGGAACGTGATCGCACCGCCGTTCGGAAATTCGTTTCATACCCTATCACCGACTGCGCCATTCTGGATTTGGACAGCCATCGGGATTTTTGGGTTGGTGAGTCTGCTCCTGATTCGAAAACAAACCCCTCCAAAGATAATTTAAAAAAATGGATTCCAACAGGAATCCATTTTTTGATTTTTCAGAAATTGGACTGGCGATCAGGATTGATAACCGGTTCCCATGATGTAATTTTCCAAACTTACAATCGTTTCTTTGTGTTCGGCCAACAAGGCTTCGGTGAGGCGACGCAAAGAGACGACCCCAAGGACGACGCCATCTTCGATGATTGGCAGGTGGCGGATGTGAAATTTCTGCATCAGATTTAATGCCGTCTGAATCGACTCAGTTGGACCAATCACGACCATGTTTTTGGTCATCAGATCGCTGACTTTTGTTTCGGCGGCTTTAAGGCCTTTGATCTCTACGTTTCTGGCATAATCTCTTTCAGTAAAGATTCCGACGATTTTGCCTTGATCACTAACCAGAACAGACCCTGTTTCACTCTCTGCCATGCTTTTTAATGCGTCCAATACAGTAGCGTTAGAGCCTACGGTAAATAATTTTTTTTCAGAATTCTCGTCTATTAAAGATCTTATCATGCCCATGTTGTTTTTTCCTTTCGGTAATTAATCTTATCTGTAATCGGTGAGTTATTCTATTTTATATCAATTATTAAATTTTCAAAAGAACTGTCCAATGAATGGTGGTTAACATTTAATAAATAGAGATGGATAGCCGAAATAACATGGTTGAACGCCAAGGATGAGATCGTACCTTTTATAGAATACAATAATAACAAGCACAAAAAAATATGAATCAAGGATATAAACATGAAACAAATTGTTGAGTGTATTCCAAATTTCTCTGAAGGCCGCAGGCTGGAGGTAGTTGAGCAAATCGTTGATGCCGCCAGGTCTGCCGGCGTCAGTATCCTGGATATCTCATCCGATTCGGATCACAACCGCAGCGTATTAACCTTTGCGGGAGATGCCAGCTCTGTTGAAGAAGCGGCTTATTGTTCGATAAAAAAAGCGGCTGAATTGATTGATTTAGACCAGCATAGTGGCGAGCACCCTCGAATTGGGGCGACAGATGTCGTACCGTTTGTTCCAATTTCGGGAATCACTTTGGAGGAGTGCGTAAAAATTGCCGAAAGACTGGGAAAAAGAGTTTCAGAGGATTTGAATATTCCTGTTTATCTCTATGAAGCCGCCGCAAAGCGGCCTGATCGGGTTAACTTGGAGAACATTCGCAAGGGCCAATATGAGGGTTTAAAAACCGCGATTGGGACCGATCCAGCTCGAACACCAGATTTTGGACCCGCTGTATTGGGAAAAGCTGGCGCTACTGTTGTTGGGGCGCGAACTCCGCTTGTAGCGTTCAATGTTTATTTGACGACAGACGATGTAACCATTGCAAAAAATATTGCCAAGACCATCAGACACTCCAACGGTGGATTTCGGTATGTAAAAGCGGCCGGATTTTTGGTTGAAGGCAAAGCTCAAGTTTCAATGAATTTGACTGATTATTCAAAAACATCTATTCCATTGGTGGTTGAAACGATTCGCAGGGAGGCTGCCAGGTTTGGGGAGGGCATTAGTAGCAGTGAATTGGTCGGATTAATTCCCCAGGACGCTTTAATTGACTCAGCTATTTGGTACACCCAATTGGATAAATTTGAAAAAAGCCAAATTTTAGAATCACGGCTGGCAATCGCAAATCAGGAAAAACCGCAGGATGATTACGCTTTTATTTCCCAATTGGCGGCAGCCACTCCTGCTCCGGGCGGAGGTTCCGCGGCTGCATTTGGGGGCGCCATGTCCGCGGGGTTGGTTTCGATGGTGGCTGGCTTGAGTATAGGCAAAAAGAAATATGCTGATGTCGAAGAACAAATGAAGAGCACACTCGAAAAAGCTGAAAATTTGATGGACTCTCTCAAAGGCTTGGTTGTTGAAGACGCGGCCGCTTTTGCCAAGGTTTTGGAAGCTTTTAAATTAAAGAAAGATACCCCTGAAGAGCTAAGCGTGAGAACCAAGGCTATTGATGAGGCGACTCTGTATGCGGCTGAAATCCCACTAAGAAGTGCCCGATACTCTTTGGAAGTAATGGAATTGGCCGCGTTTGTGATGTTGAATGGAAATATAAACGCGATCAGTGATGGCGCTTCGGCTGTCAATTTGGCATATGCGGCGGTATGTTCCGCGGTTACCAATGTTAAGATCAATGTTGCGTCCTTGAATGAGAAGCGATTAGGAAGTACCTTGTTGAGCGATGCGATCGCCATAGAAGACCAGGCGAGGAAGTTGATTGAAGCCATGCCGCTTGTACTTCAAAATCGAGCTGGGATTTAATTTCACTGTATGCGTTTTTGGGTTGTATTCTTCGTGGTATTGATAATAAGTGCCTGCGCGTATAATCCGAGCCAAGGATCTATTCCAACCGCGGAATCTTCCATGACTTCTGTTGCCAGTCCGGTTATCGCCACCATCACAAGAACGCCACAAACCCAATCCAAACCTGCGGAGTCAATTCGAACGGAAAACCCAACTCCTGATGTTCTGGTTGATCTCTGTCCGACGGAGAAAAACTGGTGTCTTCTGGACGGACATTTTTGGTTAAACTCACCAATTCTGAATGGCAATACCCGATCTTCAGATGTCTATCGATATGGTTCAAATCAAAATAATACTCGTGAAACCCACCACGGAGTTGAATTTCCAAATGCCAATGGAACTGAAGTTGTCAGCTCAGCGGATGGACTGGTCATTTACGCGGGGTTCGATCAGGATGATCAACTGGCTTGGGTTCCGGCTTTCTATGGCAATGTTGTGATATTGGAACATAAATTCCCCTCCCTTGATGATCCACTTTACACGTTATATGCCCATCTCAATTCAATAAACGTTAAAGTTGGGGACAAGGTAAAAACTGGAGAGGAAATTGGGCGGGTGGGAATGAGCGGTACAGCGATTGGAGCCCATCTTCATTATGAAGTTCGGGTATCAATCAATGATTACGAGCATAACCAGAATCCACTCCTTTGGATCATGCCTTCATTTGGTGAAGGTGTCATTGCGGGTAAGGTGATGGATAAGAACAAAACTCCCATTCATGCAATCATCAATGTCCAAATGATGGATGAGGGGGTGCTTAACCCAATTTCCGTTACGACCATTGAAACGTATCATCAAAAATCTTTACCAGTTAAGCAGGACATGTTTTATGGTGAGCATTTTGCGGCTGGAAATTTTCCACCCGGAAGCTATCGGTTGAGTCTGGTTTATTATGGACGCGTCATTGAACAAATTGTTGATGTAAAATCAAATCAATTAACCTTTGTAAATTTCATCGTTGAATAAAAAGGAGCCGGAATGGGATTAAAACCTGATCACTGGATCAAAAAGATGGCGTTGGAACAGCGAATGATTGAACCATTTGTAGAAAAGCAGGAAAGAAATGGCGTTATCTCGTATGGTCTATCCTCCTACGGATATGACTTGCGTGTAGGTAATGAGTTTAAAATTTTTACAAATGTTTTTGGCTCAACTGTTGACCCTAAAAATTTTGATCTCAAGAGTATGGTCGATTTCTCCGGTGATGTTTGTATCGTACCTCCCAACTCCTTTGCGCTTTCCCGTTCGGTTGAATATTTCCGAATTCCCCGTGGAGTACTAACAATTTGTCTTGGAAAATCAACCTATGCCCGCTGTGGAATTATTGTCAATGTAACCCCTTTTGAACCGGAATGGGAGGGCTACGTTACCTTGGAAATTTCAAACACTACCCCATTGCCTGCAAGGATTTATGCGAACGAAGGATTGGCGCAAGTTTTATTTTTTGAGGGCGATGAAGTCTGTGATATTTCCTATGCGGATAAAAAGGGCAAATATCAAGCTCAGCAGTCAATTGTCTTGCCAAAATTGTAGGCCTAAGATTCTCGGATGTTTTCAAATGGTTTGAGATGGAAAGTCTCCGAAAACATACGACCTCGATCTTAATTTTTGTAACTTTTCTAGCCACTTGGGAATTGGCAACTTGGTTTTTCAAAATTCCTGAGTATTTATTGCCGTCGCCAATCGACGCGGTAAATGCTTTTACGGCTCGGCCGATATATTTCGTTGAAAATACCTGGGTAACAACAGTCGAAGCACTTCTGGGGTTGCTCGCTGGCAGTTCAATCGCAGCTTTGATCGCGATTTCGCTCTATTTTTACCCCGGTTTCGAGCATGGCACAATGTCGATTGCGATCACCCTCAAGACCATGCCGATGATCGCAATTGCTCCTTTGCTTACGATCTGGTTGGGCTTTGGAATTTGGCCTAAGATTATCATCACTTCCTTGGTTACCTTTTTCCCGATTTTGATCAATCTACTGGTAGGCATTCGAAGGGTTCCAGCCGAGTGGATTGAATTAACCTCAGTCCTTGGGGCTGATAAAAATGTCGTTTTTGGGATCATTTACCGTTATGCCGTGTTAACCTACCTTTTCGCGGGACTGCGGGTCGCAGTTCCATTGGCATTTATTGGCGCGGTTGTCGCTGAGTGGACAGGGGCATCTGGGGGCCTTGGGAGATCGATGTGGTTGTCGTATGCCAATTTGGAATTACCTGCCATGTTTGCCGCAATCTTTCTGCTTACAAGCGTCAGCACCTTAGGATATTATCTGGTCTTAGATATTGAGCGGAGAGTAATTTTCTGGGAACCTGTCAAAGAGAATGAATGAAATTTAAACCATTTATTACTTTGCTTATCCTGTTTTTATTCCTGGCAATCTTCCTCTTGGGATATCCAGAAAAGATCGGTGAAGGCCCGACTACATTCCCGGAAATTCGATTCATGGCCGGCTACAAAGCGCAAGCGAATTTACCGTTTGTAGGAGTTTATGTCGCCCAGGAAAAGGGATTTTACCAAGCCGCCGGCTTGAAGGTGACCATCCAACATTCCACCGGACGGGGAGAACATGTTCAATATTTGGCGGCTGGGAAAGTCGATGTGATTACTGCGGACGCCGCTAATGTGATTCAACGCAGGACGGTTGCCGGTGTGCCGTTGGTATCGATTGCCCTGATAGGCCAACATGGTCAACAGGCTTTCGCGGCGCTGAGGTCGAGCGAAATGACCACCATACAGGATTGGTACGGAAAGACAATCGGCTTTAAAGGTACGCCTACCTTTGATTTATTAGCACTGTTAAAACAGAATAATTTGGAAATCGACGATGTTGAATTGGTGAATGTTGGGTTTGACTCGCGAGTTTTAATTGAAGGATTGGTTGATGTCTATCCGGTCTATAAATCAAACGAGCCTTTTTTATTGGCCAGCTTGGGTTATCCAACCACCTTGTGGGACCCGGGAGAGCTTGGAATCGATACACTGGGGTTGAGCTTTGTAACTTCCGATCAGATTTTTAAGGAAAAAGGAGCGGATCTCATTATATTTTTGAGGGCTACCCTCCAAGGGATTGAGTACGCCGCGGAAAATCAGGAAGAAGCAATTGACATTGTATTAAAATATGCCGGTGGTGAAACTGATCGGGAGCATATGTTGTATATGCTTCGCACAGAAATAAAAGACGCCACCACTCCGATGGGTTATGGTTTTCAGGATTCGGAGAGGTGGCGCCAGTTGCAATCAGAAATGTACGATCAAGGTGAGATCGAGCGTTTGCTACCCATTGAGGAATTTTTCAATACGAGCCTTTGGGAAAAGGCTCAATAAGACTTAAACCTTTGAAAGTTGGCGGTTTTCTTTTACCGCGCTGATCGCTTTTTCGACATTCACTCGTGGCAAGGTAATCAAACCGACAACAAAGAAAAAGATCAGCGAAAGAATGGCATAGCGCATGTTGCCAGCGATTTGGTTGGTGAGACCAAAGAGTAACGGTCCTATCCAACTGGTGCCGCGTTCGGATACTTCATAAAATGAATAATACTCAGCTTCTTTGCCATCCGGGATCATCTGGGCAAATAGACTGCGGCTGATTGCTTGCGAACCACCCATCACCAGCGCGATGAACGCACCCAGGATAAAGAATTGAAGTATGGCTGTTTCTCCATATAAGCCGCCATATGCGTAAATGACCACGCCAGTCCAGATAAAAAGACTTACGATGATGGCATTTTTTGCGCCGATCCATTTGGCAAGTTTGCCCCAAAAGAGAGCCCCGAAGAATGCGACGAACTGAATCATCAGAATAACCATAGTCAAGGTACCTGTTTCCATACCCAAGCCGCCGTTACTTATGGATGCGGCGGCGAAAGTGGCGGAAACCGAGATCACTGTTTGAATTCCGTCATTGTAGAGGAAATAGGAAATCAGAAATTTTAGAGTTTCAGGATATTTTTTAATCTCTGATAAGGTGTGCGAGAGCTGTTTAAAACCGATGCTGATATAGGATTCGCCTACCGGAATTTGTTTTCGCGCATGGCGGGGTAAAAGCCTTGCCCAGGTGATAAATGAAAAACCTAACCACCACACACCGGCTGAAGCCAGATTAATCCTGACGGCTAAACCAGAATCGACACCAAGTTTGTCGCTGAATTGATAGAAGAGGAGGTTAAGCAGAAGCAATAATCCGCCGCCAAGGTATCCCATTGCCCATCCGAATGAAGAGACACGGTCTCGTTGATCTTCACTGGCGATGTCCGGCAGATAGGCATTATAAAAAACCATCGCCGCGCCGAAAGCGAGGTTAGCGATGATATACATAAGCCCGCCAAGCAGCCATAGGTCCCCTTGAACAAAAAATAGAAGCCCGGTTGTTACCGCGCCTATGGTTGCGAAGAGACGCATGAAAAATTTTCTTAGATGGGAATAGTCCGCGATAGCACCCAAAATTGGCAGAAAAATTACCTGAAGGAAAACAGATAAAGAGACACAATACGGAAAGAAAGAATCAGGGGCGATGGGAATGGAACCAATGTAGACCATACCATCTGGATTTTGCATGGCAGCGGTACTGGCCAGATTCGCGAGATAAGGGCCTAAAAAAACTGTACCAACTGTCGTACTAAAAGCGCTGTTTGCCCAATCATACATTGCCCAACCGTGGATTTCTTTCTTATCATTAATCACCGCTGTATTGTGCATAATCTCTTCCTTTTTAGATTGGAATATATAAAATTCATTCTACATCTTATTTAGGATTATTCAAATCACGTTAATTTAATGTTAATTTTCATCGCAATGCTTTTGCAATGTTGCTGTAAGGTTCCAAAAATTTTGCCTGTGATAATATGAACTTGAATGAACCTGATGACCGCTTTCCATTTCTTAACCTTTGTGGAAACTGAAACCGCGCGTTCGGAACGGGTGACTGAAGTATTTAAAGATTTTCAGGACAATCTTTTTACGGGAATCACTGAAGTTCAGGAAAGCGGAGCAGTTCTATTCGCGATCTTCGTGCGGGGAAAGATCGCGACTTTGTATCATCTGAATTCCAAGGCGGAACGGATTGAGTCGAACCATTGGTTGGATCACTTAGAAGATGGAGTTGATGAAATCAAGATCCGCTCACTCAGTTTGAGGATTACCGATCTGCGCTACTTTAAAATTTTGATTGAAGAATGCAGCGAGAAAACCGTATCGATCTATATTTCACCGAAAGAACTACTATTAAAGCTCAATAACTCTTCAAACTCATCGATTACCTTTGGGGAAAGCGCGGACCTCTCCTTCTTGTGCTATGTGCCCGGAAAAAACGCCGCGGCTTCGCGCCTGATAACTTTAACTCCAGAGTCTGTGAAAAGCGGTTCGTTAGCCGACCTGATCGAATATTTGCCCCAATCCATGGGGGATGTTCGCATCTATCCAGTCCAGCCCGAAACCCAAGTGTCCGCCTGGGTGGAACAGCAATTACATGAAATTTTTGTAAAAGCGACCCAAAAACTTCTTTCGGTTTATTCCTCCATGCGAGAACGTGTTTACCTCAATAAAATTCTCAGAGCGTTGAATTTTAAAGCTGGGGCGAACGATTGGATGATTTTTGTTAACGCAAGGAACATTGATGATCAGGAGATTTTTGAATCTCCAATCAAGGCCGCCAGTGTTTACAGTGAATTATTGGGCTTGGTCGTAAAACCCTTCAAGGCGGAATTGGGTGAAACTTTGTTCGAACAGACTTTGGTTGAGATTACAGAAACCTATTCGGATCTTGAGAAAAAACTCCTTGGTTCTTTATTGGAACCCGCGGTTGATTGAAAAAACCAACTCAAATAAAACAATTTTAAGGTTGACCGGGTAACCGGATCGGTGTAGAATTACAAGTCCCGTCATGCTGAGTGGCATGATGGTTTTTGTGTTTATTGAGTCGGAATTTCTGGACAGGAGAATTAAATGGCGAGAGTTAAGACAGAGAAGAATTACGCGAGAATCAATGTTGAACTTGGGCTTCCACAGTTGATTGAAGTTCAGTTGGACTCTTTCGAGCGTTTGAAAAGAGAAGGCATGGCGGAATTGTTCCATGAAATCTCACCGATCGATTCTTACAATCGAAATATGCAATTGTATTTCCCCAGTAAAAGTAAAATCTCGGAAGAGTGGGGTTTGAAATACTGGTTCGAAGATCCCAAGGATAGTATCGAAAAATGCATTGAGAATGACTCAACTTATGCCAGTTCATTGTGGGTGAAGGTCCTATTAGCTGGCGGTGAAGTTCCACAGCCTGTAACTCAGGATATCTTTCTCGCCGATTTCCCTGAAATGACTGAAAAAGGGACTTTCATTATTAATGGTTCTGAACGAGTAGTTGTCAGTCAGCTAATCCGCAGCCCAGGTGTTTATTTTGAGGCTGTCTCCGATCGTTCAACGGGCCGCAACCAGGCAATGGCGAAACTTATCCCTGACCGTGGGGCTTGGATGGAATTTGAGACTCGTAAAAATGATTACCTGATCTTGAAATTCAATCGAAAAAGAACTGTTCCGATCACGATCTTCTTGCGTGCCTTAGCCGCGATGAAGGACGAGGTGGACGATTCACTGCTTAAGGATGGCTCGACCGCTGAAATTATTTCGCTTTTTGAGAAGGTTGATACCAATACCGAGCGCTTGTACATTCAGAATACCATCAACCAAGAACCCGAATGGGACCTCTCAAGCGGGATAACCATCGCGGAAGCCGCCCTGGTCGAATTCTTTAAGCGAATGCGACCTGGTGACCCCGCGACGATTGAAAACGCACGAATGTTCATGCAAGAACAACTCTTTGATCAGCGCCATTACGACCTTGAACGGGTTGGTCGTTACAAACTGAATCAGAAATTGGATCTTAATGTTCCAATTCCTCACCGAACCATTACCAAGGCAGATATCATCAATCTGATTCGCCGCATGATTTTGATCAACAACAATGTGGAGCATGCTGACGATATCGACCACCTGGGAAATCGCCGGGTAAAAACCGTTGGTGAATTAATTCAAAACAAACTACGAATTGGCCTTCGGCGAATGGAGCGAGTGATTAAAGAAAGAATGTCCATTCGAGAGCAAGACAATCTAACTCCGCAATCATTGGTTAATATCAGACCGGTAGTAGCGGCATTGCGCGAATTTTATGGTTCAAGTCAGCTCTCACAATTCATGGATCAAACCAATCCCCTGGCTGAATTGCGGCATAAACGCACGCTCTCAGCGCTTGGTCCGGGCGGTTTACGCCGGGAGCGCGCTGGTTTCGATGTCCGGGATGTTCACCACAGCCATTACGGGAGGATTTGCCCGATCGAGACACCTGAAGGTCCAAACATCGGTCTGATCGGCCGTCTGGCGAGTTTTGCCCGAGTCAATGAATATGGTTTCATTGAAACTCCCTATCGCAAAGTGTTCAGATTCCTTAACTCCAAGGATGAAACCCTGGTGGGAAAAATGCTTAGGGCGGATGTGAAAGATGGCGAAAAACTCGTAGCCGAGGCAGGCACGCGGGTTGATCAAAAACACTTTGAGAAAATTCGTAAACTGGACCAGGAAGTTTTAATCAAACCATTTGTTTCAAATCAAAATTATTACCTTTCGGCGGACGCGGAGGATAAATACCACATTGCTCAGGCGAACGCGATTCTTGATGAAAACAATGAATTTGTCGATTCACGAATCTCGTGCCGTTACCATTCCACCTTCATATTTGCCGCTCAAGAGCAACTTGATTTCATGGATGTCGCGCCTCACCAAGTTGTGGGTATCAGCGCCAGTTTGATCCCATTCCTTGAACATGATGACGCGAATCGGGCTTTAATGGGTTCCAACATGATGGCTCAGGCTGTCCCCTTGCTTCGGCCAGAAGTGCCAACCGTATCGACTGGTATGGAAAAATTCGCGGCAACTGATTCGGGCCAGGTCATTGTTGCGGATACTGAGGGTGAGGTAGTATCTGTCACCGGAAGTCAGATTCAAATTCGATCCGCTGAAACGGGCGAAGTCAAAACTTACTTGTTGCGCAAATTCCAGCGCTCCAATCAATCGACCTGTATCGACCAACGCCCCTCTGTCGAAAAGGGACAATTTGTTCATAAAGGTACCATTATCGCGGATTCATCCTCCACGGATGAAGGTAAGCTCGCTCTGGGACAGAATGTGGTCGTCGCATTCTTATCCTGGGAAGGTGGAAACTTCGAAGACGCGATTTTGATTTCAGAAAAGCTTGTTCAGGAAGATCGATTTACTTCGGTTCATATCGAGAAATATGAAGTTGAGGTAAGGGATACCAAACTTGGACCAGAAGAAATTACACGTGACATTCCAAATGTTGGTGATGAAGCGGTAAAGGACCTTGACGAAGATGGAATCATTCGCCTCGGAGCAGAGGTTGGTCCCGGCAGCATTTTGGTTGGTAAGATTACTCCAAAAGGTGAGAAAGAATTAACCCCTGAAGAGAGATTGCTGAGGGCGATCTTTGGTGAGAAGTCGAGAGATGTCAAAGATACCTCTCTTCGAATGCCGCATGGTGAGCGCGGCAAGGTTGTTTATGCTAAGGCGACCGATCGATCAGAAAATCCTGATTTACAACCAGGTGTTGACAAGCTGGTCAAAGTATCTGTTGCTCAACGCCGAAAAATCACTGCCGGTGATAAGATGGCAGGACGGCATGGTAATAAAGGTGTAATTTCCAAGGTCGTACCGATTGAGGATATGCCATACCTTGAGGATGGGACACCGGTAGACTTGATTCTTAACCCATTGGGCGTTCCTGGTCGTATGAACATTGGCCAGGTACTCGAGGTACATTTGGGGTGGGCCGCAAAACGCCTGGGATTCCGAGCGATTACGCCGGTATTTGATGGCGCGAATGAAGAGGAAATTGAGGCCGAACTCGCCAGGGCGTGGTTATTCGATCAAGCCTGGAAAGTTGCTGGCACGGAAGCCTGGAATTGGTTAAGTGGACAAGAATACGATCCTGAGCAAATCAAGGATGATGCCGAAGTTCGCTCACTTTATCTGGAAGAATGGCTTGGTAATAAGGGCTACGAAATCGACAGGTTGTTGATCGACCAACAGTACGCACGTGAATCAACGGTCCGCGAATGGTTGAAAGAAAAAGGTTTCGATCCTGATTCGATTTTGGCTTTCGAAAGCCTTAAAGTTGAGAACAGGGCTGCGAGTGATGAAAACGCGATGCGGGCTTGTTATAAACTGTGGTTGGAAACCATGGGTGTGGACGCGGAACGCCTGGATGATAGAGAACTGGAAGAGAAAGCCCATTCAGTGATGGCTGAAACAATGAAGCCAGTCCCAACATTGGGTAAACAGGCATTGCGAGATGGAAAATCTGGCCGGTTTTTTGACCAACCGGTAACAGTGGGCGTAATGACCGTATTAAAGTTGCACCACCTGGTTGAAGATAAAGTCCACGCCCGCTCAACTGGTCCATATAGCCTTGTGACCCAACAACCGCTTGGTGGTAAAGCTCAATTTGGCGGCCAGCGTTTTGGTGAAATGGAAGTTTGGGCTTTGGAGGCATACGGTGCCGCTCATATTCTTCAGGAAATGTTAACGGTTAAATCCGATGATACTCAGGGCCGTGTAAATACATACGAGTCGATTGTAAAGTCGCAGCCCATTGAAGAACCTTCCATCCCAGCTTCGTTCAGGGTTTTGGTGAAGGAATTACAAAGCCTCTGTCTTTCAGTTGAAGCAGTTACGGACACTGGCGAGACGGTGACCTTTGGCAAGGATGAAGAAAAGATCCAGAGACCGATCATCAGCACTGGGCTCTTAGGCTTTGGCGATGGATTGTAAGCCGCTCGGACGGCTTGACCAGGCTATGTACCTGTGATAAAATAATCAGCCGTTGTGCTTGTGCGCAACGATTGATTTGTTATTGTAGTTTTCAAATTAAATTTGAGACATTTAGAAACATTCATTATTTTCGGAGGCGAACGTGCCAACAATCAACCAACTGATCCGTAAGGGTCGACAGTCTAAGAAGGTAAAGAGCAAGGCGCCTGCCTTGCAGTACACGCTTAATACCTTCAAACAAAGACGTATTCGCCAGGAAGGCGGATCACCTCAAAAGAGGGGTGTTTGTACCGTTGTACGTACAATGACCCCTAAAAAACCAAACTCTGCTTTGCGCAAAATTGCTCGTGTGCGTTTGTCGAATGGTTTAGAGGTTACCGCGTACATTCCCGGCGAAGGTCATCAGCTTCAGGAGCACTCTGTTGTGCTCGTTCGCGGTGGCCGCGTCAAGGACTTGCCTGGTGTTCGGTACCATATCGTGCGCGGCTCTTTGGATACCAACGGTGTTCAGAAGAGAAAACAAGGCCGCTCAAAATATGGTGCTAAACGCCCAAAGTAAACTGACTGAAATTCTTTATTCACAACACGGAGTTTTGTAATGCGTAGAGGAAAACCACAAGAACGACCAGTAGAACCGGACTTGAAATACAACAATCTTGTCCTTTCTACTTTTGTACAACACATGATGTTACAAGGCAAGAAAAGCCTTGCCCTCAGGTTGATGTATGATGCTTTGGATATTATCCAAGAAAAAACCGGGAAACCTGGAATTGAGACATTTGATACCGCGATGAAAAATGTAGCGCCTGTCATGGAAGTTCGACCACGTCGGGTTGGCGGCGCCACCTACCAGGTTCCGATGGAAGTTTCCGCTGAGCGGCGGGTAACCTTGGCAATTCGCTGGTTACTTTCTTCATCCCGTTCACGCTCTGGCAAATCCTTCTCTGAAAAATTGGCCGCTGAATTTATGGATGCTGCTACCAACCAGGGTTCCGCCATTCGCAAACGTGAAGAAACACACAAAATGGCTGAGGCCAATCGCGCGTTCTCTCACTACCGGGCGTAGTTTGAACGGATAGATGAGGTTATAAATGCCAAGAAAGTACCCGCTTGAGAAATATAGAAATATCGGTATCATTGCCCATATCGATGCCGGTAAGACTACTACTACAGAGCGAATTCTTTTCTATACCGGTAAGTCCCATAAAATAGGTAACGTGGATTCTGGAAACACCACGACGGACTGGATGGAACAGGAGAAAGAACGCGGAATTACGATTGTATCCGCGGCTGTTTCTGCTGAGTGGAAGGGTTTTCAGTTCAATGTTATTGATACTCCCGGTCACATCGATTTCACCGCAGAGGTGCAACGTTCTTTGCGCGTGTTAGATGGTGGCGTAGTAATTTTTGATGCTGTTCAAGGCGTGGAACCACAATCCGAGACAGTTTGGAGACAAGCCGATCGATATAAAGTTCCACGAATCTGTTTTATCAATAAGATGGATCGCGTAGGCGCATCATACGAGCGTTCGATCGAGTCGATTAAAAACCGCCTCGGGGCAAACCCAATCGCGATGCATATGCCAATTGGCAGTGAAGCTGATTTTAAAGGCGCCATTGACCTGTTGGAAATGAATATGGTGACATATGAGGATCAGCTTGGAAAAGAGCCAATAGTTGGTGAAATTCCAGCCGATATGCTCGAAGCGGCTAAAACTGCCCGACGCGATATGGTTGAGCGGATTGCCGAAACCGACGACGAACTCACCATGAAATTCCTCGAAGGAGAAGAAATCTCCATCCCGGAATTGAAGAAAGCTTTGCGTACCGCCGTAATTCAAGGAAAGGCAAATCCTTGTTTCTGTGGTTCATCACTTAAGAATAAAGGCGTTCAACCGGTATTGGATGCCGTTGTTGACTACCTTCCTTCCCCACTTGATATCGAGAATGCGAAAGCTACTGATCCGGATGACGAAGAGAACTTCGTCGAGGTTATCACGTCTGATAACCAACCCCTCAGAGCACTCGTCTTCAAAATCGTATCCGACCCCTTTGTTGGCAGACTGGCGTATTTCCGTGTTTACTCCGGTAAGATCACTCAGGGGACGACTGTACTAAACTCGACCAAAGGTAAAAAAGAGCGTATCGGCCGGTTGATCCGAATGCATGCTGAACGTCGAGAAGATGTGGATGAAGTGATGGCTGGTGATATCGCCGCGGCGCTTGGATTTAAAGAATCCACCACTGGTGATACATTATCTGATGATAAATATGTACTAGAAGCGATTACTTTCCCTGAACCTGTGATTTCCATCGCGGTTGAACCTAAATCCACGATGGACCAGGAAAAGATGGGCGAAGCCTTACGCAAGCTGGCTGAGGAAGACCCTACCTTTAAAGTTAAGTCGGATGAAACAACTGGTCAGACTGTGATTGCGGGGATGGGTGAACTTCACCTTGAAATTTTGATCGATCGAATGAAACGAGAGTTTAAGGTACAGGCGAATGTGGGTAATCCCAGAGTAGCCTACCGGGAATCCATCACCCGAAAAATTGAGAAAGTAAACCTGAAGTATTCAAAACAATCCGGCGGACATGGGCAATATGGTCATGTAGTTTTCAACATGGAGCCAGGCGAACGCGGCTCTGGAATTGTTTTTGAGAACAAGATTGTTGGTGGAACAATTCCTAAGGAATATATTCCCGCCGTTGAGAAGGGTGTTCGTGAAGCCGCTGAATCTGGAGTATTAGCTGGATATCCGGTGGTTGATCTGCGAGTAAGCCTGGTTGACGGTTCCTTTCATGAAGTTGATTCAAGCGAAATGGCTTTCAAGATGGCTGGTTCGATGGCATTCAAGGAAGGCGTTCATAAGGGCGGACCTGTCCTATTAGAGCCGATTATGAAAGTAGAAGCGGTCGTTCCAGAAGAGTATCTTGGTGACGTAATCGGCCAATTAAATGGTCGTCGCGGCATGATTCTGGGCATGGAACTGCGGCTTGGAAACGCTCAGGCTGTAAATGCCATGGTTCCGATGGGCGAGATGTTTGGTTATGCGACTGAACTTCGTTCTGGAACACAAGGCCGGGGTGTCTTTTCCATGGAATTTGATCATTATGCGCCCGTGAGTGAATCGGTTGCGCAGCAAATTATTAAAGGTTAGCTTTTTTAAGCATAAAGGAGCGATTGAGTAATGGCTAAGCAAAAATTTACACGAACTAAACCCCACCTGAACGTAGGAACCATGGGACACATTGACCATGGCAAGACGACGTTGACCGCGGCGATCACGAAAGTGGCTGCGCTGGTAAACGGA
>DATMWA010000083.1:0-2060 GCA_035562755.1 Anaerolineales bacterium | reverse complement strand
TGATTTTTTATAGTTACAATGAGAATATGGAAACAAAAGTAAACGCGACCGATTTTGGATGGGGCGTGGGAATGGCACTGGTGGCGGGCTTAGTGGGACCATTTGTATTGTGGCCAATAGAGATGGTGTTACCGATGCCGGTGGTAGTGGAAGAGAGCTACAAAGCGTGGTTGGTATGGTTGGTGTTGAGGTCGAGGCCATCAAAGCCGATATTTTGGGTGATAGCGACGAGTTTGGGCTTTGGGATATCAGAAACGATGCTGTATTTAGTTAATTTTATTCAAAGCGGGGATTGGGGGAGCTGGGGATTACGGCTGGTAACAACGGTACCGATGCATGTGGGGACAATGGTGATCCAGTACTGGGGGTGGTTGGGGGGGTGGGGACCATTGGGAATTATCCCGGCGATTTTGGGGCATCAGTGGTTTAATTCTAATATATAAAATATCGTTTTGATATAGAAGTATATATTTTGTTAGGGAAGATTGTCGATGAGCTGTTGGATTTGAGCGGCGTGTTTGGCTATAATTTGGGGATCACGGAATGACTTGGAAAATTTTGAAAGATATTCAATAACATTAATAATGTCTTGTTTGGTGGGAGCATTAATGTCGCCGTTAGTATCAATAAAAGCTTTTTGGACGATTTTAGCGCAGTAGGAGTGGTTGATATCGCTGTTTTGTGTGTCAGTGAATTCGGTATCCTGGCAGTGAGCCTCAAAAAAGCATTGGGTTAGAGCATTTTTAACCATGAGGGGAGTAATGGGTTGATGAAGATCAATTCCGTAAATTGTTGTCATATAATCCTTGTGATTAATTACTGATGATGAGGGCGAGGTTTCGGTTGAGCCAACCGGTGAGAACCGGTTCGCGGGTGGTCAAGGTAACTTGTAGCCAATCACCTGATTGAGTGGCTATGGTGGCGATTTCTTCAAGAGTGATGGAGGTAATAACAGAGCTGTTGGTGGTGGGGAGGCGGCGAAGGTCAACAGAAGCGCCGATGCCCGGAGGAACAATTAAAATGGTGGCGGAGGGCGAGGCAGTAGGAGTTGGTGAGGGTGAAGGAGGGGGAAGAGGGGAAGGGCTGGGACTAGGGGTTACAGTTGGTTCAAGAGGAGCGATGATGACCTGGTTATTTCGAGGTAGAGAAGATTGTTGTTTGAGAACAATAGTGGAGAGGAGGACAGCAGAAAAAATCACTAAGGAAAAAGAAAATTTGCGTTGAGTGAGAGCATTGAGATTAAAGGAGAGAGGAAGATGGATGCGACTCCATTCGGTTTGACTCGCTGAGATTTGGTGGGGTGAAGGTAGGGCCAAAATAGGACCAGACAGAGGGAGACTAATTTCGGGTTCACCGTTGATTTCAACCTGAGTCTGTTGGTAGAGAGCCCGCATGTAGAGGGAAAGAAAAATGAAGCCGGCAATGACGATGACGATCATGCCCCAGACAGCGACGGCTTGAACCCCACCAATAAAACCCATGAGAGAGTTTGAGCTCTGGTTAGAATTAGCCAGGTTTTGGAGTTCTTGAATACCTTGACTAACCGATTGATGGAGAGTCTGGATTTGGCGGTAGGTTTGGATTTTGGCTTCTGGAGTACGGGTTTGTTGCTGAAGGGAGAGAATGGTATCGAGGGCGGTATTGATATTTTGGCGGAGGGTGTTGGCTTGGGGATAAACTGAAGATCTTTCTAGACTGGTGGCGAGGGAGTTGGCTTGGAAACGGAAAGATTCAAGTTCAGTTGGGTTAATGTCCCAGATATCAGTGCTGATAATGGTGTAGAGCGAATGAGCTTCGGGATCTAGAGAGGGGGAACCGGTAACGGCAACGGCATTTTGATCCGGATTAAAGGTGGTGGTGAGGGCCGCAGGAGTAAGACTTAAATCTTCGGTAGTCAGTTCAGTGGGAAGGAAATAGTTGATAGGGATAGTTTGGGGAACGGTTTTGGAAGGATTATAAATAAAAGTATGAAAGGCGGTGGCATCGGCGCCAATCCAGTTGACTACAACGGGAGAGCCAGCGGCGGCGAGAGCAGCTTGATTGGCAATGATGACAGACTT
>DATMWA010000082.1:0-16959 GCA_035562755.1 Anaerolineales bacterium | reverse complement strand
ATTGAGGTGATGGAACCGCTGAAGGAATTCAAGGTATTAACCCAGCTTGGGGATGACAAGGACTCACATTCCTTCAAACTCCGTGCCAGCGGCGGATTTTTGGGTTTGAACGCGGATGAATGCAAGGTGGAATACACACTTGACACTTTGATGGGCGGCGGAATATTGGGTAATTTTATCGCTGGCGGCAACCCAGTTGACGCGATCAAGGTCAAGAAGGCAATGCTCAATTTCCGAAAATTAGTGGAAAGTCTTTAGAAATCAGATAAAGGAGAACAATCATGGGTTGGTTTGCGGCTATCGTAGTTGGTTTGATATCGGGCTGGCTGGTATCTAAGTTGATGAAAACAAAAACCGGGCTTTGGCTTAACCTCTTACTCGGGGTGGCAGGCAGCATGGTTGGCGGTTGGGTGGCAGGTTTGCTGACCGGCGTGGACATGGTTACTGGGATCAATCTGACCAGTATCCTCGTTTCGGTACTTGGCGCGATCATCGTCGTCTATGTGTACCGATTCTTTAAGAAGAATTAAGCTTAACCGCTTCAATGAAAACGACCCTCTTGGGGGTCGTTTCTTTTTAATTGTTCTGGCGCTTGAACGCGCACTCGTTTTAATAGCCAGCGGCTTTGCAGAACTGAATTTGAGGAAATTTTGCAAAGATTTGGATAAACGAAACAAGTAATTTGGCTGACCAGGCTTTATTGAATCATTCCTGAGAATTTGAACCATATCGAGGAAAATTAAGCTCCCAACCTTCCGGACGGGCAGGGGGGTTAACCGCGCTTGCAAGGTATAATCAAACAGTGGTTTTTTTGAATAGGATGATATATGTTTATTGATCAAGCAGAAATTTATGTGCGCAGTGGAAACGGCGGGGATGGAATGGTCCATTTCCATCGTGAAAAATATGTTCCCCGCGGCGGACCAGACGGCGGCGATGGAGGCAAGGGCGGCGATACGATCCTGAAAGTTCGGGAGACGATGAATACCCTGAGCGACTATCGGCACAATCAACGCTTTGTGGCCGAAGATGGAAAATCGGGCGGGCCAAACAACATGAGTGGTAAAAACGGGAAGGATTTGATCATCCCCGTTCCACCTGGGACGGTTGTTTTCGATCGCGATAGCGGCGAATTGTTAGCCGATTTAACCCAACCTGAGCAGGAGTTTATGGTTTGCAAGGGCGGGCGCGGCGGCAGGGGAAACCAGCATTTCGCGACCTCGCGAAATCAGGTACCCAGAATTGGCGAAAAAGGGGAACCCTTTGAGGAACGCAACCTTCGCTTTGAGTTGAAATTGATCGCTGATATCGGTATCATCGGCGTGCCGAACGCTGGAAAGAGTACCTATTTGAGCGTGATTACCAATGCCAAACCCAAGGTGGCGCCTTACCCGTTTACCACCATTGAACCCAACCTGGGGGTAGCGCAAATTGATTTGGAAACGACCGTGGTACTGGCGGATATTCCCGGATTGATTGAGGGCGCCAGCCAGGGAATTGGTTTGGGACACGATTTTCTGCGACACGTCCAAAGGACCCGGGTGTTGATTCATCTCCTGGATGGACTGAGTGAAGACATTCTGGGCGATTTTGGCCAGATTAATGCCGAACTGGCGTTGTTTGATCCAAACCTCGCCCGAAAACCGCAGATTGTGGCGGTCAACAAAATTGACCAACCTGAGGTTGAGGAAAAAGTCGCCAAACTGCGCCAGGATTTCAAGAAAAAAGGGTACGAGCTTTTCGCGATCAGCGCCATGGCCCGCACGAACACCCGTGAACTATTGCTTAAGGCGGTTCAACTGTTGGCACAAACCCCTTCGATCGAAGACGAGGAAACTCCCCTGCCTGTTTACAAACCCAAGGAAGAACTGAGGGATTTCGAAGTTTTACGCTTGGATGGGGATAAATGGCGGGTGGCCGGAGCAGCGATTGAGCGAACCGCCAAGATGACTTATTTCGATCAGCCGGGAAGCCTGCGCCGTTTCCAAAAATTGATGGCTGCCTTGGGGATTGAGGATGAGCTGCGCAAAGCCGGAGTGAGCAATGGCGATACGGTCATGATCGGTGAATTTGAACTGGAATGGCAGGATTGAGCGAAGCGGAACTATTAGCGCTGGCGCTATTATGTCTGGCGGCTTTCGCGGCTGGATTTGTAGATTCGATTGCCGGAGGCGGCGGTCTGATTCAACTGCCGGCGCTGATGCTGGTTTTGCCGGGTTATCCGCTAGCGATGTTGTTTGGAACCAATAAAATAGCCTCCATTTTTGGCACCGGGACAGCGGTGATAAAGTACAGCAGCAAATTGAGTTTGCCATGGAAGGTGATGCTCCCGACGGCGGGAGCGGCCCTGATTGGAAGCGGAACCGGCGCGCTGGTGGCCAGCTCGATACCCAATGAGACGATGCGCCCCATTGCTTTATTGCTTCTGGTGGCAGCCAGTGGTTATATTCTGTGGAAACGCGACTTGGGAAGCGTGGAAAAACCAGAACCGCCATTTCGAGATCAGCTGGTGATTGGAATACTGAGCGGGTTGGTGATCGGATTTTACGACGGTGTTTTTGGCCCCGGAACGGGTAGTTTCCTTATTTTCGTGTTTGTAAGTTTTTTAGGGTTGAGCTTTCTGAGAGCTACCGCATCCGCCAAGATCATCAATTTTGCCACCAACTTCGCGGCGATTCTGGTTTTTTTGAAGGGCGGGAATGTGCTCTTTCAATACGCCTTGCCAATGGCGTTTTTTAATATGGCAGGCGGATTTACCGGCAGCCACATGGCGATGCTGCGCGGCAACAAGTTTGTAAATAATTTCTTTCTCTTCTCAGTTGGTTTGGTGGTGGTGAAGCTGATTTGGGATATGGTCAGCAGTTTTTAAACCAAACCGAGGGTAAAACTGGACGGGGTCGAAGCGTGCCTTAGTGGATTAAAAATTATTAAACAGCGAATCGATGCTTCCGCCGATCGCGATAATGATCCCAAAGATGATGCAATAAAAAATGATGCCAACAATCAAGCCCGCTACAAGGGTATGACCATAAATAGCGAAAGCGCGAGTAAGAAAATTTGGGGAAAGGATGTTGGTTTTGGGGAGAGTATTGCGACTAAATTGGTTATTCACAATTTCATCTCGCAGTCTATTCACCTGATCTTCAAGTTCCAGGATTTTGGTTTGCATTTGTTCAGGGGTTAGTTCGGGCATTTTTCCTCACTTTTTAGGTTAATTATGGAGTTTGTTTAGCGGAAAATCAAGGGGTATGGAGGCTGGGGAATCGGTTTGAAAGTCTGATGGCGACTCCTTATCAGACGAACCGCGCCAAAACAAGCATTAACAAAAATTTTAAGATGAATTTCTTGAACATAAGAGGATTTGGGTTTATGATTTTAACTGTGAACACTTCCACAAATTATTAAAGGAGACAGAAATGAAGAGATCCAAATTGTTTGTAACTTTGCTCGGTTTGGTCGTGGTATTATCGATGACCTTAGCCGCCTGTGCGCCAGCCGCGCCCGCCCCCGAACCAGCAGCCCCCGCCGCGGTGGAACCAACCGCCGTCCCTGAACCAACTGCCGTTCCCGAGCCGACCGCGGTTCCTGAACCAGAAGTTGGTTCTGCTGAGCACCCAATCAAAGTTTTATTCGTGCCATCCGTTGACGCGAATGTGATTGTGACCGGTGGACAGGTAATGGCCGACGCGCTCAAAGAAGCCACTGGCTTAAACTTTGAAGTAAGCGTTCCTACCTCCTACGCGGCGACCATCGAAGAAATCTGCGCTTCCCCGACCGATACCATGGTCTTCATCCCAGGTTTAGGCTACGCTTTGGCCAGCCAACGCTGTGGTGTTGATGTGGCTTTCAAAGCCATCCGCTATGGGTATCCTGTTTACTGGGCTGAGTACATCGTTGCCCGTGACAGTGAATTCCAAACCTTGGCTGACCTCGAAGGCGCAACCTGGGGCTATGGCGATCAGGGTTCGACCTCTGGTTACATGGTTCCGTTGGTTGAGCTCGAAGCCGCTGGCGTTACTCCCGGCGAACAGGTTCAGACTGGTGGACACAACCAGACCGTCACCGCCGTGTACAATGGCGAGGTTGATTTTGGTACCGTCTTCTATTCCGTGCCTCTGACCCCCGAAGGCGCTCCGGTCTTCACCTGGGCTGATTATCAAGCCGGAACCGTTACCGCGGATATGTATGAATTACCCGCTGACGTGATTCCAAACTGTGCCCCGGATGCCGAAGGCAAAAAATTGCTCTGCGATGGTTGGAGAGTTTTGGATGCCCGTGCCAATATCCGTACTGAGGCTCCTGATGTAATGCAGAAAGTTCGCATTCTGGCTGTCTCCGCCGCGGTACCGAATGACACTCTGGCTTTCAGCCCTGACTTTGATCCCGAGCTTCGCGCTCAGATCGAAGCCGCCCTGGTAGCTTTTGCCGGAACCGAAGGCTGGGCTGCCTCCCTTGGCAACAATGACTTCTACGGTTGGACTGGCATTGAGCCCGCCACCGACGCGGAATTTGACATTATCCGCGAAATGGTTACCAAGACTGGTTTCAAATACGAGGATTAATTTCTTCAATAAAACTGACCGCGCCAATCTTTGGCGCGGTCGTTTTTTAAGGAGGGATTTGGTCTTTTTTTGGTATCATTAACCTTGTATCAGAAAAATTTGACCGAGTTAAAGGGTAAACAACGATGCTTGAGATCAAGAACTTGACGAAGATCTATCCAGGCGGGGTGAAGGCGCTGGATAACGTGAGTTTTACCGTACCAGACGGGCAGTTCCTGGCGGTAATCGGGCTGAGCGGGTCGGGTAAATCGACGTTATTACGCTGCATTAACCGCCTCATCGAACCAACCGAAGGGCAAATCTTGTGGAACGGCAAGGATATCACCGCCGCATCGGTGGATGAAATGCGCAAAATCCGCCGGCATATCGGCATGGTTTTTCAGCACTTCAATCTTGTCCATCGTTCCAAGGTCATTACCAACGTTCTGGCGGGCAGGTTAGGTTACGTCAATCCTGCCTGGAGCCTGGTAAACCGATTCCCAAGGGAAGATGTGGAAAAAGCCATGGCGCAGCTGGAGCGGGTCGGCATCGCGGACAAAGCCATGCAACGTGCCGATGAATTGAGCGGCGGACAGCAGCAACGGGTGGGTATCGCCCGGGCGCTGATGCAGGACCCCGAAATGATTCTGGCTGATGAGCCGGTCGCAAGCCTCGATCCGGTTCTTGCCCATAGTATCATGACCCATTTGGAAGACATCAACAAGAAGGATGGGGTAACAGTTCTTTGCAGCTTGCATTTCCTCGACCTGGTCCATCGCTATTCTGACCGGGTGGTGGCATTGAACGCCGGAAAATTAGTCTTTGAGGGAGACCCCAAGGACATTGACGATGAGAAATTTAAGGAAATCTATGGCCGCGAGGCGGAGCGGGTAGGTTAACATGGCAGAAAACCTCAACAATGGCAAAAAACCAGCCAATGCCTCGATTTGGAAGTCCTTGAAAGTTGGGCTGTTCGCCTTGCTCAGTATGGTAATCATCGCTTACGGTTTTGAGATTACCCAAGTGGATTTGGAGGAATTGCGCTCTGAAAAACGGCAGGAGTCGTTGGTCAGAGTAACCAGGGCGCTGGCCAAACCCGATTTGATTGAATATGATAAGGAAGAGATCGTTTTCAACGCGCCGGTGATGGTACCTTGTCCGGCAACTCCCATGGAAATTGCTGAACCTGACCTCACCCAGCCTTATTTGGTGGTTGAACCAGCCTGCGCCGCGCCAGGAGATGTAGTCGTGGTAAAAGGTTACAACTTCGCCCCAAGCTCCGAAGGTCCGTTACGCTTCATTCCGGGTAATGACCCGACCAATGTGGTGACATTGGGCAGGGATGTGGTTGAAACGGATGGAAATGGGCATTTTGAGGCTGAATTTACGCTTCCCAAACGGGAAAGCGATGATATTCAATTCATTCGCGCCACTTTACAGAGAAATGTTGGTTCTCCACACTTAACCCGTACCGCTTACGATACATGGGATAAGATTATTGAAACTGTGTTTTTAGCCCTGCTGGCGACGATTTTTGGTACCGCGCTTGCCATTCCGCTAAGCTTTTTCGCCGCGCGCAACCTGATGAAGCCGGTAAAAAGCCCGCTTACCAAGGCGGCGATGGGATTGTTAGGCTGGCCGGTTGGGTCGGTCATTGGATATGTAATTCTGGCTCGAATCGGACAGCTCAGTGATCTGATCGGCAGTAACCTTTGGGTTAATCTCGGAGTTGTGGCCGCTTCCGGTGTGTTGGTCTCTTTGGGATTACGTTACGCCATACCGGAGTCAGAAGAGGAAGATAGTCTTCCCATCGGTACCCGGCTGCAGCGTTTATCCCTGGTGGTAGGGGTTGTTTTCTTCCTTTTCCTGGGCGTTTTCCAACTTTCTACCCTGACGCGGACCCTGGGAACCAATTTGGAAGGATCCTTGGGAAAATTTGGTTTTATCGGATATTTCCTTTTCCAAGCCGGCGATATTATCGGACTATCAGCGCCCTTCATTGGGGCTCTGGTGGCAGGCGCCACACTCGGTTCCATTTTAGGCAAAATTGGGCAAAAATTCAGTGAAACACTTCCATCCTCAGCCCTGCGGATTATTAACGCGGTCGTTTCGTCTCTGGCGGTTGGAATTACCTTCCTGTTAATCGGATTGCTGATCGAATGGCTGTACGAGATCGGTAACCCGGCTTATACAATTTGGTATCCATTGGCGACGGGCGGCGTACTCGGTCTGGCGTTGGCATTGCTTACCAAACCAAATGATGCCTTGCCAGTTGGAATGGTGATCTACACCATTACCCGAACCATGCTGAACGCCTTGCGTTCAGTAGAGGCGCTGGTGATGGCGATCGTGTTCGTTATCGCGGTTGGAATCGGACCGTTCGCGGGAGTTCTGGCGCTGGGTTTGCATACCATCGTCAGTCTGGCCAAATTGTATTCCGAACAGGTAGAGAGTATCCTTCCGGGACCGTTGGAAGCGGTTGAGGCGACCGGCGCCAATCGACTGCAAACCATTGTTTACGCGGTAATTCCCCAAATCGTACCGCCTTACATCTCCTACACCATGTACCGCTGGGATATTAATGTCAGAATGAGTACGATTATCGGTTTTGTAGGCGGCGGCGGTATCGGCTTCCTGCTTCAGCAGAATATCAACTTGCTTAATTACCGCGGGGCAAGCGCCCAGATGTTGGCGATCGCGGTGGTTGTAGCCTCCATGGATTACATCTCCTCCGTATTGCGCGAGAAGACGATCTAAGCTGGCCAAGTTGATATCCAATCATTAAATTAGACAGGGGACGCGCTGAGTGTCCCCTGTTTTTTTTATTTGGCCGCTGGAGTATTGTTTCCAAAAAAAAAGGCTGCCGTAAGGCAGCCTTTTGTGATTATGGGGTTGGGGTGGCAGTGAAGGGGGATGGCGATGTGGGACTTGGGCCCTGGGTGATGGTTGGGTTAGGGGTCAAGGTTGGAGTGACCAGGTTGGCGCGAATTTTAAGCACCGTACCGGCGGTAACCAGATTGGCGTTTTCAATGTCATTCTGTTCCAAAATATCATCCACGGTTGTGTTGTAACGGGAGGCGATATTGGCGAGAATGTCACCGGGGCGAACGGTGTATTCGATAATTTGACCAGAGTAGTAATCCGGCAGGGGGGTGAGGGTGGCGGCGACAAAACCAGTGTGCGGGATGAGGATCACTTGCCCGGGGAAGAGGTTGCCATCCACCAGATCGGGATTGAGTTCGAAGAGTTTTTCAAAACCATTCTCGCCGAGATCAAATGTGTCGAAAACCAGCGTCCAAAGGTTGTCCCCTTCCTGAATGGTATATTCAAAAGGAGCGTCCGGGGTCGGCGTGAGGGTCGGTGTACTGGTTTCAGTTGGAACCGGAGTATTGGTTACGGTGGCGGTGGCGGTTGGCGAAGGTGTAATGGTTGGGGTCGGTGTTTTTGTGCTGAGGAACGGAATTTCGATCTTTGGCATGCCGCTGGTAAACAGCCACACACCGAGGAGGATAATCCCCGCCAATAAGAGAAGACCTACAATGCTCCAGATGATGAATGCGCCGGAAGCGGTCTTCTTGGGTTTGCCAAGTCCAACGGGTTTGAAATCGGAGTGTGCACGTTCATAGGCATGTTCCTCTTTCATGTGTTGGATTGTTTCGGCCTTTTTGGAAGTTTTTCCCGCGGCCGTGCTGTTCAGTTTGACCTTCAACCGCTTAGGCGGGGTTGGAGGTGTATTTTCGTTTTCGTCTGACATCGTTCGTCCTTTCGTTTACCGGTTAATTCTACCTGAAAATCATCAAGTGAGGGCAAGATGACGTTTGAGGAAATTACCAGTGTAACTGCCTGGTGAATCCATAATCTCTTCGGGTGTGCCTTCGGCGATGATTTCTCCGCCGCGGTCGCCGCCTTCAGGGCCGAGATCGAGGATGTGATCGGCAACCTTGATGATATCGAGGTTGTGTTCGATGATCAGGACCGAGTTGCCCGTATCCACCAGGCGCTGAATTACCTCGATCAATTTGTGAACATCCGCGGCATGCAATCCAACCGAGGGCTCGTCGAGGACATAAAGCGTTTTACCGGTTGCCCGGCGGCTTAATTCTTTGGAGAGTTTTACGCGCTGCGCTTCTCCACCGCTGAGGGTGGTGGCGCTCTGGCCGATTTTGATATAACCCAAACCGACCTCGTATAAGAGTCTCAGTTTGCTCACCATGCGGGGAAAGGCTTCGAAAAGCTCGAGCGCCTCCTCGACGGTTGTATCCAGTACGTCGGCGATACTTTTCCCTTTGAATTTTACCTGCAGGGTTTCACGATTGAATCGAGTGCCATGGCAAACATCGCATGGCACGTAAACGTCGGGTAGAAATTGCATTTCAATTCGCAACATTCCTTGTCCCTGGCAGGCTTCACAACGACCACCGTGGACGTTGAAGGAAAAGCGCCCGCTACTGTAACCGCGGATCTTGCTTTCGGGCAAACTGGCGTATAAAGTTCTAATTTCGTCAAAAAGGCCGGTATACGTGCCGGGATTGGATCGAGGGGTACGGCCAATCGGGCTCTGGTCGATGTCGATAATTTTGTCGAGGTGTTCTACGCCATCAATACGCTCGTGATCTCCGGCGATCGTTTTCGCGCCATTGAGTTGGTTGGCGAGGGCGTTGTAGAGGATGTCGTTCATCAGGGAAGATTTGCCAGAGCCGGAAACGCCGGTGATACAAACCAGTTCTCCGAGGGGGATGCGGGCGGTAATTCCTTTGAGGTTGTTGGCGCGGGCATTGACAATCGCGAGTTCCTTACCGTTTCCAGAGCGGCGTTGGGAAGGGATGGGAATTCTTTTTATCCCCGAAAGGTATTGTCCAGTGAGGCTGGATGGGTCAGCCGCGATGTGCTCAGGTGTGCCGGCGGAAATAACCTGCCCGCCGTGAGCGCCGGCGCCAGGGCCGAGATCGATGACCCAATCCGACGCGCGAATGGTGTCATCATCATGCTCGACGACGAGAACCGTATTGCCGAGATCTCGCAAACCCTTGAGTGTTTTCAGCAGGCGATCGTTGTCGCGGGCATGCAAGCCGATGGATGGTTCGTCGAGCACGTAGAGCACGCCCACCAGGCGGGAACCTACCTGGGTGGCAAGCCGAATGCGTTGAGCCTCACCACCGGAAAGCGTGGTGGCAGAGCGAGACAGGGTGAGGTAATCCAGACCAACATTGGATAGAAAACCAAGCCGGCTGGTAATTTCTTTAAGGATTCGATCGGCGATCACCTTTTCCCGATCATTGAACGGTGAATTTTCAGAGGCGAGTAAAACCGCCCATTCGAGGGCTTTATTGACTGGCATTTCGGTAACGGTGAGGATATTAACATCGGCAACCGTAACCGCGAGCGCCTCCGGGCGTAAACGTTTGCCGTGGCAGGTTTCACACGATTTGTTGCTCATGTATTCGCTGATTTTGCCGCGAATATATTCGGAATTGGTTTCGCGGAATCGCCGTTCGAGGTTGGTGACAATGCCCTCGAATTCGGTTTCAAAGCTGCCCATGCGGCCGTTGCGGTTGCGGTATTCAACCAGAAATTTTTTCCCGTGAGTGCCGAATAAAACCATTTCCCGATGTTCCTGGGAAAGCTCTTTGAAAGGTTTATCGAGGTCGATTTTGAAATGATCCGCCATGCTGGAAAGCATCTGCCAATAATAACCAGGCGTTTCGGATTCGCGACTGCTGGGCCACTCCATGGCGGTGATGGCACCCGCCCGCAGGGATCGGGATGTATCAACCAGCAGCGCGGGGTCAACTTCCTGGCGGAACCCCAGACCCTGACAATCCGGGCAGGCTCCGTGAGGTGTGTTGAATGAAAACGTCCTCGGTTCGAGTTCCGGCAGACTAATTCCGTGTTTGGGGCAGGAGAGACTTTCGGAAAAGAAGATATCGCGCGGCTCATTGAGAGATTGTTTTTCTGGATCCAAGTTTGGGTCGGGCAATACCTGTACGGTTACAAATCCTTCACCAAACTTCAGCGCGGTTTCGATCGAATCGGTAAGCCTGCTGAGCAGATTCGCCTGATCTTCGGGTTCCCCTTCCCGGCGGATGATGAGCCGGTCGACGACCGCCTCAATGGTATGAATTTTATAACGTTCGAGGTTGATCTCATCCTCAAGGTTGAAAGTGTCACCATCGACTCGCGCCCTGGTAAAGCCAGCCTTGCGAATTTCCTCAAATACGTTCTGATAAGTTCCTTTTTTACCACGCACAATTGGGGCCAAAATTGCCACCCGGCTGTCCTCGGGCAGCTTAAATACCGCGTCAACAATTTCCTGGGCTGATTGGCGGCGGACAACATCACCGCAAACCGGACAATGGGGTATGCCGACCCGGGCATAGAGCAGGCGCAAATAATCATAAATTTCGGTTACGGTTCCCACGGTGGAGCGTGGATTGTGGGAAGTTGATTTCTGATCGATGGATACGGCTGGTGAAAGCCCTTCGATGGTGTCTACATCGGGTTTGTCCATCTGGCCGATAAACTGTCGGGCATAGGCGGAAAGGGATTCAACGTAGCGCCGTTGACCCTCCGCGAAAATCGTATCGAAAGCCAGGGAAGACTTGCCGGATCCGCTGAGCCCAGTGATGACGACCAATTTTTCCCGTGGAATTTCAACGGTGATGTTTTTGAGGTTGTGTTGCCGGGCGCCGACCACCCGAATGACATTATGGGACATAAATTTCCTTACTCTGGTCAATAAATCGCAAAGATCGATTATACCTTTTTAAACCCTTATAATAAAGTACACATCCCCACAGCAACGAAACAGCGGTAAAAGGGTTTTTAAACTCAACCACTGTTTCCAACCGATCGTAAAGGTGAGAAGCAGTTATGGAACCAAGTGACGAAGAAGTAGTCGCACGGGCAAGAACCGGAGACAAGGAAGCTTTTGGCGTATTGTATGAGCGCAATGTGGAGCGCATTTACAACTACGTTTATTACCGTACCGGTAATGTGCACGACGCGGAAGACCTGACGGCACGAGTGTTTCAGAGGGCGATGAATCACATCCGATCGTACCAGGAGCGCGGGGTTCCCTACTCCGCCTGGCTGTACCGCATTGCGCACAACCTCATCGCCAATTGGCACCGCGACAAGAAACGCAAGGTGGAAATTTCGTTGACTGATTCTCCATTGGTCGCGAAGGATCCAAGCCCGGATATGGAAGTGATCAAGGGACAGCAACGGGATAATTTGCTGAAGATCATTAAAGCCATGCCGGAAGAACGCCAGACCTTGTTAATCTTGAAATTCGTTGAACACCTATCGAACGCCGAAATTGGCGGGATTATGGGACGCAGCGAAGGCGCCATTAAGAGCCTTTATCATCGAACGTTGTTATCGCTAAGGGAGACGTTAGGTGATAGTGAGGATTTCAACCTATAGGTTAAGAAAGGGACGCGCGAATGTTACGGATTATCACTGATGGAGCTGGAAACTTAAAAGAAGGTTGGGCGGAAGAATACGACATCCAGACGATACCGGTCAATATCCACGTTGGAGATAAAACTTTCCTCCAGGATGTGGAATTAAGCATGGATGATTTCTTCGCCAAGGTGGAGGAAAGCAAGAAGATCCCCAAAACATCCCAACCAACGCCTTATCAATTTGTTGAATTTATCAAAGCCAACGCTCAACCCGGAGACACATTGCTCTCAATCAATGTAACCAGCAAACTCTCCGGCACGCATGCCTCCGCGGTGGCTGCCTCGCGAGAGTTGGAAGGGGAGTACAAGGTTATCCCGTTTGACAGCGCTACCGGCTCGGTGGGCATGGGTTATATGTGCAAAATTGCCCGAGAAATGGACAGGGCAGGCAAAAGTCTGGATGAAATTGTGGCAAAGCTGACTTGGCTGCGGGATAACGGATTGTTGATTTTTACCCTCGATAATCTGGAATACGCGCGCATGAGCGGCCGGGCGGGGGCGGTCTCGGCAGCCCTGGCGACGATGCTTAACATCAAGCCGATCGGCACCCTGGCGGATGGGTTGTTACAAATCACCGAAAAAGTTCGTACCCGCAAAGCCGCGCTTAATCGGGTTGTAGAATTGGCCAAGGAAAAGGTCGGTTCAAAGCCGATTTTTCTGGGTGTTTTACATTGTCGCGATCCAAAGGTCGGGGTTGAGGTGATGGAAATGGGCAAGAAAATTTTGAATGTAAAAGAAGAAATGATGGATGAACTCTCCATTTCACTGGCGGCCAACTTTGGACCCGGTACAGTGGTGCTGATCGCGTATCCATTGGAGTAAGACAATGACGAAGCAGGATGATCAATTCCGACAATTAGAGTCAACACTATCCGGGGTTTTGAAGGGAGTGCGCCCGTCAGAACGATTTGTGGGCACGGTCCGAGAGAAGCTGCGTTATCAACCGCCTTTGGAGATCGAATATCCACAGCGCGAGCGGGATAACCTGCTGCTGACCCTGGGAGGTGTGTTGGTGGTTAGTTTCATGGCGCTCACTTTGGCGCGCGGATTTTATCATCTCTTCAGGCGAGGATAATTTTAGATTCCGGCAGTTTTTCAGCCGCGGCAATTGCCGCGGCTGTTTTTTTGTGCAGTGAAATTTATATAAAGATCAGGGAAGTGGAAAATGGTCACTTTGCTGATTTAAGGCGTAATCCCGATCCTGGTATTGAATCGGATCAGAAAAAGGTGAGGAAATTATCCGTTTATTCCTCAAGTGCAGGTGGTTTTAGGCCCCAGATTACCAATAAACAAACCGCGGGCATTGCCACGGAAAGGCTGCCCAAGCCGATTTTGATCAGGATTTCCTGCCAAAACAAACCTTGCAAACCTCCGCCGGCAATCGGCATCAGTTCCGCGCCAGCTCCCCAAAATCCGGCAAGGAGGGTGGTAGCCCAGTTTGTGTAGGTGCCGATCAGGGCAAACCAAAATCCCCATTTTTGTAAAGAAGGAGTAAGACTCAATCTACTCCAAACAATGCCAAGAAGAATCAGGAACATCCCATTCATGACCCCTTCCAGATGACTGGAAAGGCCCAGACGCGGATTCCGCATGGCGGGAATAACAAAACCGGTGAGCAGACCCAGGAGGAACAAAGCGAAACCAATTTTAATTAACTTGTAGCTGAGCTGTGATTGCAAATTACTGTTCATGGTGCACTCCTTGTTGTTTGAAATTGGTTGTGCCCCCGTTGAAGCTGGCAAGCAAAATCCATTTTTTTTGATAACAAAGCAACTGTCAATTCGTATGAAAACACAGGAATCCTTTCTGGGAATTAGGATAAATAATATCTAAATAATAATATATAAACTATGAAAACAGCAAATTGAAAGTAATGTTCAGTCAAGCGAGCGCAAAAATATAAATGACAGAACGCGGGAGCGCTAATATCAAAAAGGCGAGGCATATAAACCGCCGCGGAGGGAATAAGGCGGATAAAAAACCTTCCAAACAGGTAGAAGCGAGATTCGCGGAGCCAGTCAGGCTGGATCGAATAGGCTAGCGATAGATAAAAGAAAAAGAGGTGTCACTGAGCAGACTGAATTGCCATTCAAGGGTGATTTGTCCGCTGGCTGGATCCGATTGGATGGATGGAGGGTTCAGTTCCGGCTGGCTGAGGGCGGAAATCAATTCTGCTCCGGGAGGGAGGCGGAGAATCAGGGTGAATGATTCCGGATGATGACCGGGCTGCTTGAAAAGATTGAGCTGGTAGTTTTTCGCGTAGCCGTCCTCTGCTGGGGCGGATGAGGAGAAGACTGATTCAAGTAAGTCTGTTGACAGGTCTGGGCTCAGTTTGGTAGGGATTGGAATGGAGGTGATGATCCCTGCCGGCAGGCTGTATCGAAATTCATTGGTGAGGGAACTCATTCCCGGCAGCGCCATCAACGTCCCCCAAATCTGGCCGCCTTCGAGGCGTTCGGGAAGGGGATCGACCTGGGCGGGGACGTACCTGCCAAAAAGCAAGCCGCTGACATCGTGAGTTTGACTTTCGATCAAGCCAGAACCAGCGGGAGTAACCACTCGAAGGTAATTGTAATAACAACGCTCCATTGGGTATTCATGCAGACTTTGTGGATTATTCGCTCCCCATTGCTGACAGGGTTGTTCGGAAACGCCGGAATGGGTATGCGTGACCATCAATTCGGCTAGTGGCGTCTGAGGGTCGGTAAGGTCGACGGTATACAGGCTTGACCGGTTTACCAGAGCATTGGTTTTGTTAAAACCGATGTTGCTATCCACCACCATCAAACCATCATGATTGAGCGGTAATTGAACGGCGCCATCCCACCCGTAAAGTTGGGCGATTTGGGCGGCAGCCGGGCTGAAAATACTTATTAAAATGTGTTTTTGCTCGAGGGCGCGCGTGGCTGCTTTTACCAGCTGTTCCATCTCAAAGGAATTTTGTGGGTTTATAAGCAGGGTATTGAGCAATTCAAGAGCGATCGGTTCCAAAAAAGCCTTGCGGTCTCCACTGATTCCACCAAAGCGGGAAGCATCCGCCTGCTTGGCAAGGCGTAATTGCTGGATGAGATTTTCGGAACTGATCGGTTGATCAAAACCGGGGACAGTGATCGGTCCGGTTACCCGCAGGAGATCCACAATCGCCATCTGATCCATCGCGATGACACCGCTGAGAGGATCGGGGTCGTAAAATCCATACAATTGGCTCAAGCTGAGGGCAGCCTGAGGAAAATCAATTTCCCAATTCGCGTCTCGCAAAAGAAGATAATCAGCGCCCATGTACTCTTCCAGCCAAAAGGGCGGCGGCGGATAGATGTGTTTAAAATCATCGGCGGCGGGGGAATCATTAAAGGTGCCTAAATTCGGTTCGCCGTCTCGCAAAGTAATGGTTCCGATGGCGGTCACAAATCCGCCTGTCGCCCGCAGCTCATCCTCATTTTGGAAAATGAGGAGGTATTTGGCGCCAGAAGTGTTATCCAACTCACCCGCAAAGGTGGTGGCAATCGGTTCGGCGTTTGAAAAACCAAGCAGGGCGGGTAATTCGGCGGTCAATTGCAGGGATGAAGTCAGAAGCGGTTGAAGATCATCCATTTTGGATATGTATGGTCTGGTGAAAGGATCCATTCGGTTGAGATCGATTGTCGAACGCAGGTCGAGGTAGGTTTGATAGGAGGCATGCGCGTCAGCGAGGAAAGGTTTTGATTCCGCCAATACGGAAGGAAGCCCCGCGGCCAGAGCAGCCGGATTGGGAACGTTGACCAATGCGACAGCCGGGCTGGCTGCTTGAAGAGCGGCGATAGCGGTATCACTGAGGACGATTCCCATCTCCAGTAATTCCTCGGCATGGGTCACTTCTTCGGAATAACGCGGAAGCCAACCCAACGTCTTTGTAAGCGGAAAAATCGGCGTGAGTTCATGTTTGAGGAGGACGAGGTCGCCGCGGAGGTTGTTAAATTCATTTGATAGTTCGTTCAGTTCCGATTGCGATTCGGGAAGGCTGAGCGGGGTCGCGCGGAGACGGTCAAGGTCGGCGGAAATACGCTGGGCAAGCGAGACACTTCTGACTGTTTTGATGGTGAGAAAAGAAGTCAGCGCAAGGATGAGGATAAGGACGACGGTCCAGATGATTCGCTTCCTGGTATTGGATGCCATGAGAACATTATAAGAGGATTTGGGTAAGAGGGCAGGGAATTGGATGGTTTGGATGATAAGGCAGACTTCTTTCACCTCCTGATTTGGCAGAAGGTGATTTTGTTGATAAAGGCCGCAATTCGTCTGTCCAACCGCCGCTTTTGAAAAACGTCCCGATCAATTGATGCCCATCGATATTATTCTGGTTTTACGTTTGGTAACCAATCAGGTGAATATTGACTTAATTCCCATTAAAAGCGTATAATGGTGACAATTGGATTAGAGAGGTTAACCATGAAAAATTTCCGTTTTTATAGCGTCGTAATTACTTTCATCGCCTTGCTCGCCCTCGCGGGTGTTCAGAGTGTGTGGGCTGGTCCGAATTATCAGACCGTTCCGAACAATCCCGACCCGGATTTTGTGGTCGGCGCGCCGGCCGGTGGTTTTACAAATTTTGGTACTTTTAGAGCTGGGGCTTTGGCATGCCCAGGCCATAGTTACAATATACGAGAATACCCGAATATCACCATCTTTCCGGCTTCCTATTATTCACTGCTTCAGGCTGGCGTAATTGTAACCAGCACCAGCGACCACTGTATGGTAGTGGCTTGTTTCCCAATCTCACCCGCCAAGTACCCGGCGGCTCAGGTTTGGTTGTTTGACTATACTTACTCGATGTGGACGGTCGCTCCTGTTTTCCTCGGACCAGATGACATGCTTTGTGGATACACATTTGGCAGCGGCACTTTCGCCCCATTTACACCTTAATCCTCAAATCCAGGGCAGGGAAGGGTAACCTTCCCTGCTTTTTTAATTAAGTT
>DATMWA010000081.1:0-3524 GCA_035562755.1 Anaerolineales bacterium | reverse complement strand
GTCGCGGTGAATTGGTCGGCGTTACCACTTACGGCAAGGGATCCGTACAAAACTGGATTCCATTAAGCAACGACCAGGGTGCAGTCCGCATCACCATAGCCCGTTGGTTAACCCCTGATCACCGCCAGATCCACAAAGTGGGTCTTACGCCGGATTACATCGTTGAACTCACTGATGCAGACATTGAAGCGGATAAGGACCCTCAATTGGATAAAGCGATTGAATTGATCCTTGAAAGCAAATAAATGATGTTATGATTGTAAGGATTAATCGGTACAAATGTTAGGGGTCTGTTAATTGACTAAACATACCGCGCAGGGTATAATCACCCCTCGCTGATATTAGACTTTGGGAGAGTGCTCTATGGACAACAATATTGCTGCGGATTCAAACCGCACAATCGAACCAAAAATGCAATTCACTGGAAAAGTGGTCAAGGTTAGCCTTGCAGGTGCGGTTATTGATATCGGTCTCGATAAACCTGCAGTCCTTCACATTTCCCAAATCGTTGCTGCCGAAAACACACCTGTAAAACGTGTTGAAGATGTGTTGAAAATTAACGACGAAGTGAATGTATGGGTCAAACGTGTTGCGAAAAAAGATGGAGAAGAACGGATTGAATTGACCATGGTCCAACCCCTTGCCCTGGAGTGGCGCGAGATCAAAGTTGGCGAAGCTGTAAAAGGTAAAATCGTCCGCCTCGAAAAATTTGGCGCTTTTGTTGAAATTGGAGCCGAACGTCCAGGCTTGGTTCACATCAGTGAAATGGCTCACGGATATGTCAAAGTACCGGGTGATGTGGTCAAAGAAGGCGATGAAATCGAAGCTCAGGTGCTTGAAGTGAATCGCCGCAAGAAACAAATTAAGCTGAGCATGAAAGCCCTATTGCCCGAACCGGAAGAGGTCGTTGAAGAGAAACCAAAGCCTGCATCCAAACCTGCCTCTAAACCCGCGCGGAAATCTTCAGATGGCAAGGATGAAAACAGGCCAGCCCGCAAGCCGCGTCCATCAGGTGGTAATTCTAATGCAGCAATTATGCAGGAAGTTAATGCCAGCGATGAACCACAACTAACTGCCATGGAAATGGCTCTCAAAGAAGCCATGCTAAAATCGAAATCCAAAAAACAAAGAGCTGAACCTCGCAAGTTGAAAACCCGTGGGGCTGAACAGGAAGACATCCTGGAACGCACTCTCAAGAACAAAGCACAAAACGACTGACCTCCTGAAACCATCCCTCAAAAAGGGATGGTTTTTCTTTACATTGAAGGATTTCTTGTAGAATAGAGTCAAATATATGGAGAATGCCATGTCCATTAAGTACATATTCTTTACCGGTGGTGTCGTCAGTTCAGTCGGCAAAGGGGTTACCGCTGCAGCTGTTGGACGCCTCCTCAAACAACGCGGATTTAAGGTAGCTGTTCAAAAACTTGACCCGTATATCAATGTTGATCCAGGTACCATGAGTCCTTATCAACATGGAGAAGTCTTCGTTCTTGATGATGGCGCTGAGACAGATCTGGATTTGGGTCATTATGAAAGATTTATTGATATTCGCCTGAATAAAGAATGCAATGTCACTACTGGTCAGGTTTATGCAGAAGTGATTGGCAAAGAAAGGCGTGGAGATTATCTGGGCGGGACAATTCAGGTCATTCCGCACATTACAAACGAAATCAAGCGCCGCATCGCCATGGTGGGTAAATTATCCGATGCCGAGATCGTCCTGGTTGAGGTTGGGGGCACAGTCGGCGATATTGAAAGTCTTCCCTTCCTTGAAGCTTTACGACAATTGCGCAATGACCTCGGAAGGGAAAACACCCTTTACATTCACGTGACATGGCTTCCCTATATTGGTGCAACCAGCGAATTAAAAACCAAACCTACACAGCATTCGGTAAAAGAACTGCGCTCGATTGGTATTTCACCGGATATGATTGTCGCCCGCAGTGACACGCCAATTGAGAAAAGTGTGTGCGAGAAGATTGCCCAATTTTGCGATGTTGAACCCAGGGCAGTTGTCCCTATGGTCACGGCACCCATATTGTACGAGATCCCATTATTACTGGAAAAAGCTGATGTTGGAGATTTTCTCGTAGAAAGGCTGAAATTAAGCCCGAGAAAAAATCCTGATTGGAAACTCTGGAAAAAATTAGTTGAACAAACCAAAAAACAAAAACCCCTGGTCTCCATTGCACTGGTTGGTAAGTATGTGGAATTGCATGATGCCTACATAAGCGTACGCGAGGCTTTGAAGCATGCAGGCCTTTCCCTTGGCGTTGAGATCGATCTGAGATGGATCCATTCGGTTGATCTCGAAAAGGACGACATATCTACACAATTATCTGGGGTGCAGGGCATTTTGGTCCCGGGGGGATTTGGCAGCAGGGGTATTGAGGGAAAGATAAATGCAATTCGTTACGCCCGCCAGAACAACATTCCCTATTTCGGATTATGCCTGGGCATGCAGCTCCAGGTTGTGGAATTTGCACGTAATATATTAAAAAATGAAAAAGTTAATTCAGCTGAATTTGACCGCTCCACCCCTTACCCGGTGATTGACCTAATGCTTGAACAAAAAGAGATCACCAATCTTGGCGGAACAATGCGGCTTGGGTTATACCCCTGCCGGTTAGCTCCCGGTTCGATTGCCCAAAAAGCTTATGGCCTGTCCGAAGTCACCGAACGCCACCGCCATCGTTTTGAGCTCAACAACGAATATCGGTCTCTGTTCGAATCCAATGGAATGGTTTGCTCAGGCGTTTCCCCTGATGGCAAATTGGTTGAAATTGTTGAATTAAAGGGACACCCATTTATGGTTGGCACCCAATTCCATCCTGAATTTCTGTCTCGTCCCACCCGACCACACCCATTGTTTATTCAATTCATCCGGGCAGCTTGTCAGAAATCCGGGACGAAGTTCCAGGATCCCCCTATGCGGTTTGACTCCTGAGGGGTGTAGGATTTGTATTATACTTGCCTTGTTTTGGCATCATTTTCTTTGATCTTATAAAAAGGATGGAATATATGGAAATCGTAAATGTTGAAGCTCTTGAAGTTTTAGATTCACGTGGCAATCCAACAATTGAAGTGAGTGTTCTGCTTGATGATGGCTCCTATGGTACCGCCATTGTTCCATCTGGTGCCTCGACAGGGATCCATGAAGCCCTTGAAATGCGGGATGGCGATAAAACCCGCTACAACGGCAAAGGTGTCTTGAAAGCCGTCGAAAATGTAAATGGTGAGATCGCTGAGAATCTGCTTGGTATGGATGCATCCGATCAGAAAGACATTGACGAATATCTCATTACTCTTGATGGTACCAAAAACAAATCTCGCTTGGGTGCCAATGCCATTCTGGGTGTTTCCCTGGCTGTTGCCAAAGCTGCTGCTGAGTCTCATGGTTTACCACTTTACCGCTATATCGGTGGGGTTTATGCCCATGTACTACCAGTTCCCATGATGAACATTCTCAACGGTGGCGCGCACACAGGCTGGCAATCCACCGATGCCCAGGAATTCATGGT
>DATMWA010000080.1:0-3255 GCA_035562755.1 Anaerolineales bacterium | reverse complement strand
CTAGCGAATGATAGCTCAGCGGAACTCGATCATGGAGCTGTTTCAGGCGGTCGTAGTTGGACTGTAGCCGCTGTTCCCGCGCTTCCAGCTCAGCCACGCGCTGTTTGAGGAGAGTCAGTTCGGAAAACTGGGGAAGAGAATGGTCGATCATGGAACACCCCGAACAGTATCAGTGTATTCCTTCGTCACAACGCAAGGTGTCGAGGGCGTTGTACGGGAACAGAGAAAACATGCAAATCAGTTGGCTGCCTGGATGTGGTTGGACTGCGGCATGAAAAAAACGCCTCTTCGATGCCGCCAATCAAACAAGCACCTAGCCATTGGTTGACCAAGTGCTCCTCACTCTTTTTTCCTCAGTAATTCGAGCGTTATTAAAACATCGACATCCTTGCCGACCACACCCATTTTGTAATATGTATCGTCGCCAACATGGTAGTTCAGTCGGTCGAGAATTACCCGTCCGTTAAAACCAGCAACCTCCATTCCTTTCAACAGGGGATGCTCTTTTTTTCCGAAATATTCGAGTGGGATTGTCAGATCGGAAGTGACATCTTTGATGGTCAACTTACCCTTGACATTGTAAATGTTTTCGCCTGTTTTAGTGATACTGCTGCTGATAAATGTTATCAATGGATACTTAGCCGCATCTAGGAAATCATTTGACGGTAAATGTTTATCGCGTTTGCTTATGCCGGTGTCCACACTATTGACTTTGATCTCAAAGGAAATCTTACTCTCGTTGAGATTGTCTGGATCGAAAAGAAAGGCACCCTTATAATCGGTGAAGCGGCCTTGAACCTTGGCATAGATATGCTCGACACTGAAATAAAAATTTGCATGATCTTTATCAATTTCCCAAGAGCGAACTCCAGCATGTGATGGCGAAACGACGAGTACCAAGAGAACGACAGAAATGATTGAGGATAATATTCGATTTTTCATAAACGCTTCTCCTGAAAGTAGAAAATCCCGACTTCGACCTACTCAAAATTTAAGTAGTTCTTTAGATCCTTGGTTTTTTTTTGAAACCAGTAATATATAGATAATAATCGAGGAAAGACAAGCCTCTTCTCGGTGCCAAATAAAACTGATGTTCACGACCTTTTCAGTGGGAATTTCTTGGGTTTATATGGAGATTTTCCGGTGAACTCCAGGGTATGGCATGCACAGCAGTTCCCGACTCCTCCTTGAGCCCCTATTTTATGGGGCGATAGAAAAGCAGTCTTCGTAAACTTTTTGATTCTATTGCTCATCTTCGCAAGTATCAATAGCCGGGCATAACGCGCGCCAGCGCTAAGCCAGCTAACTATTTTAAAATATTGTTAAAAAATTGGTATCTGGCAACGTTTTCACCTTGACACGACCCTGAGAAAAAATTCGATTTTCTATGTAATACCATTCATTTACATAGGAGATCGACCATGGATACCCGGAAAATTTACAATACCAAAATGCTACAGATATTTGCCCCTGCCGACGTAAGAGCTGTGAGCAAAAAACTTCACGTCGACACCCTTATCCAAACGATCCGAACAGATTTTCGGAAAATCGTCGATCACCGAGCCGACAACACCAAGATACCCCTTGATGATGCCCTGATGTCCGCCTTTGCCATGTTTCATCTGAAAGAACCTTCGCTACTGGCCTTCGATGAGCGGCGACGGGAAGAACCTGAAAATCTGCGCACGGTCTATGGTCTCACCAATATCCCTTGCGATAGTCAAATGCGCGCCATTCTTGACGGTGTGGAGCTTGCGTTCCTGCGCGCTGCGTTTCGCAGCGTGTTCCGGCAACTCCAGCGCGGCAAGAAGCTCGAGTCGATGACGCTCCTCGACGGTCACTATCTGATCAGCGGTGACGGCACCGGTTTTTATTCCTCCTCCAAAGTGTCCTCGCCGTACTGCTTAAAGAAAACGCATCGCAACGGAGTGGAAACGTATTACCAGCAGATGTATGTAGCCGCCGTTGTCCATCCTGATCGCCGCGAAGTGATCCCCTTCTTTCCCGAAATGATCACCCGCCAAGATGGCTCCGGCAAAAATGATTGTGAGCGTAATGCGGCCCGTCGTTTTTATGAGGCGCTACGGCGTGAGCATCCCCGCCTCAAGGCCATTGTCACCGAAGACGCGCTCAGTAGCAACGCTCCGCATATCCAGGATCTCACGCGGCTTGGTTTCCGTTATATCCTGGGAGTCAAGCCGGGCGATCATCAATTTATGTTTGACCTGGTTGACGAGGCGATTCTCCAGGACAAAGTCACTGAATTCCACCACGCTGATGCCGAGGATCCGGAGAAGCTCCACTTCTTTCGCTATATCAATCAGGTGCCGCTTAACCAGTCCCACCAGGACCTGCTGGTGAACTTCCTTGAATACTGGCAGATGGACAAGAACAATCGGATCACCAAATTCAGCTGGGTAACCGACCTGGAGATCACCAAGGAAAACGCTGAAGCGATCATGCGGGCCGGTCGCGCTCGCTGGAAAATCGAGAATGAGACCTTCAACACCTTGAAAAACCAAGGTTATAATCTAGGGCACAATTACGGTCTCGGTCAAAAGAATCTCAGCGCCGTGTTCGCCATCCTCATGATGCTCGCCTTTCTGGTTGATCAAGTGCAGCAGATGAGCTGCTGGCTTTTCCAGGCTGCATGGAAAAAGCTTGGTAGCAAACGGGCGCTCTGGGAACTGATGCGCAATATTTTCCGAATGTACTTGGTTGATTCGATGGAGACGGTTTTCCGGGTGATGGTCTATGGCCGAGCGGGCTACATCGTGCCTTTGGAGGAATGATCTGGCAACTGACTCAACCTTCAAGAAAAAATATCAAAGAGCAAACCCTTACGCGAGGTGTTCAGGCGAAGGAAACGGACAGGTGCGTCCAAAGTATGGCAAATGGGTTAAAATTACGCGCAGGGAGCCCGTATAATTATGCTAAACATAACGTCAGTTGGCGCAAGACAGCCGGGGCACCCTAAAGCAACAGTCCAATTTTGCGGTGTCTTCTTCACCGGTTGCCATAGTGGGATTAGCTGTCCTCTTGAAAGTTTTATTTCAGGTGACCACTTTAATCGGTTGCCAGTTTGATCGCTTCTTTCTTGGATTTGCTTTGCGTTGTTTATGGGGGCCGTAATATTTGGTTGTCCTTAAAGATGTGCCAGGTCAAAAGTCAAAAAATGGGATTGATGAAAAAAATAAAGGGGCGATCAAGTCGCCCCTTAAATTCAAATTCGCCTGACAGAATCGGCGAGTTTAA
>DATMWA010000079.1:0-22156 GCA_035562755.1 Anaerolineales bacterium | reverse complement strand
GATCAATTGATGGGGTACAGAGATAGCTTCGGCCGTATCTACAAAATCACTACGGAGCTCGATACCCTCCAGGAAGATGAAGTTCTTTATCGATCTTTGAAGGTTCTGGAAGATATTCTTCGAAATGACAGCATCGCAATTTACACTATTGATCGTTCGCAAAAATTCGCTCGCATGCAACTATGCTCACGCGGATACGTAGATGTTCTCGATAAGTCACTCAATTTGGAAAATCTTCCCGCGTTGTCAGGTCCTATTACTGAAGGCAATATTTATCAAAATCAGGAACAATTACCTGGTTATCCTTCGATTTTCATTCCGATTTATCAGTACGGCAAAACCATGGCTGCCATCGCAATATGGAAAGCGAATCTGGATACGTACAGCCTTTACTATCAAAACCTGGTAAGCGTGGTAACTGGTTTAGTTCGGTCGTCCCTTGTTCGGGCAATCGCCTTTTCACAAGCAAATGTTGAAAAAACCTACCTACCAAATACCAATATTCTGCGTTCTGATGCTTTTGAAAAGATAATCACATTAAAAGAAGATATGCGGAACTCCAAGATCGCGAATTTTGAATTACTTAAGGTTCAAAACGGTACTCATGCTGATCCAAAACTTTATGATTCCATCAAAAAAGGTACCCGCGATGTTGATTATGTTGGAGAGAGAAAAGATGGGAACTTATACATCCTTCTTTCTCAGACAGACAATAAAAATGCCCAGTTGGTAGTTGAGAGATTAGGGAAACTCGGGGTTTCTTGTCAATTTGCGAATGGGAGCTAATCTCATGAGTATGGAAAATATTATCCTTCTTATTTATGGATTGCACATATTGGTGCTATCCATTTATCTCATCGTAAAAAGCATTACGCGCACAAATTATTTCCGATCGGAGATGCTGATTCCCATGTATCTTCTTCCTGGAGCAGGCCTGTTGATGGCTTTTGCCGTTGATTACCTTATTGCCAGAGGGAAGGCTGGCAATCGATCTTTGGACATGGAAGAATTTCACCTTGATACAGATATCTATTGGAAATCTATCAAGAAGGGTGGAGAAAATAGCAATATTGTTCCCTTGGAAGAGGCAATTACGCTCAATGATCCGAGGATTCGTAGAAAGCTACTTTTAGACACTCTGTTTGAGGATCCAAAAAAGTTTTTGGATATCTTATTAGTTGCTAGAGAAAATCCCGATACCGAAATTACCCATTACGCAACCACCACAATTTCCAAAATTCGGTCTGATTATCAAAAAAAGATCAAGGATCTTTCCATTCAAGCCGGCGATTTTCGATCCACTCCGGATGCGTTGATGAATACTTTAATCACAGAAATTCAAGCCTACATTCAGAGTGGATTGCTTGAAGATAATCTATTAAGATCACAGAGACAGAAACTCGATGAGTTGCTTTCCGAGCGTTTGAGGAGGAATCCTCTGGACGAAGACGCGATTTTCCAAAAAATTGAAAACAATTTTGAATTAGGGAGAGATGCTGACTCAAAAACTCTGGTCACAAATCTCATTAAATCAAACCCTCTCAACTCAGAGGTCTGGCTGGAAGCTATGGATTTTGGGCTCCGGACTGGTGATCCTGTTTTCTTCCAATTCATTCGAACAAAGTTGAGCGAAAACGCAAATAAAATCGAATGGACTAAAGAAGCCTATAACAAAATTGCACCCTGGATATACGAAAGGCATGACGAAGCTGAAATTAATCTTTAGCTCAAACTGGTTCAATGATGTATACAACAATCCACACTACCGAAAAAAAATCAAAACCAGGAGGAAGCTTCATCTGGATGTTACTACCTTTAGTAACATTTTTACTAATTACCGTCGCGATCATGGTTGAACGAGTAGGTTTTAAATCTCAAGGAGAGCAGAGTGAATTGGCTCGACTTCCTGCGTTCAAAGAAACGGATAAAATTCCTCTTCAAAAGCCTGGCGGAAGTTGTCTAATAATCACCGAAGATGATTCAACCGAAGCAATGGGTGTTGACAATTCCTTTTCTGAATTGCTCCTTTCGGCCAAAATCGGTTGTGATTCTGTGCCGGCCAGTCAATTAAACGCAAAAAATATTGAAAATTACGATCAATTTATTATCACCATTTATGACCTAGATCTTATTCGTGATCATATCAACCAAATATTCGACGAAGTTGCTAAAGGTGGAGGAATACTCTTTACAATCCGCCCTGACCCAAATCTAACTTTTCAGGCGATCTATCGAAAATTAGGAATTACAAGCAAGGCCGACAGACTTTCTAAAACAATCGGAATCGAATTTGAGCGGGAACTTCTGATCGGTGGTAAAAACGCATTAACTGATTTTTCATTTTTCGACCACTCCTCCATACCTGTTGAGTTAGATGATTCGGCCGAAATATATGTTCGCAGTGCTGACCAATATCGGTTACCCCTCATTTGGAAATACAATTTTGAACAAGGTCAAGTGGTTGTTGTCAATTCCGATCAATTCACCAGGCCTGAGAGTGCCGGAATTCTTTTCGCGTCTTTTGGCTTGCTACAGGAATATTTCCTTTATCCAGTCATTAACAGCTTCACATATTATCTTGATCAATTTCCCGGACCACTCACCTCAGCCCAAAATGAAGGCATAATGGATGAATTCGGGCGGGACAATAAAAGTTTTTTTATCAATGTTTGGTGGCCTGATGTCATTAATGCAGGTAACAAATATGATGTTAAATTCACTGGGCTGATGGTCCAATCTTTTACCGACGACCCAAAATTACCATTTCAACAGGAAGGCGATGAGGAAGATTACGAATTCCTAAGCTCATCGTTAATTCACAATCATGGAGAAGTTGGATTATTAGGATATTCCTTATTGCCATATTGCCCCGCACTTGTAACTAACGATACTGCGAGCTTGGAAAACCTCGGAATCTTTTCTTCATTAGCCTTTGCCGAATATATCTCTTCAAGTTCCGACCAACTGGTATCAACGCTTGCTCCCGCTGATTCAGCGAACTGCAATGATGTCAATGAACTTACCCAAGTCTCAAACAAATTGGATAACTTAATTATTCGGGACGACCAACAAGTTGACGCAATAATTCCGGGATACTATTTTCAGGAAAAAGAATCTGGAATGGTAACTCTCCCGATGGAAAATTTTGGTTATTCGCTCTCTGATGCCGAGATCTGGCGTAAATTAAATTTGGCAACCACAAAATTTGCAACCGTAGGGAGTATCAATCCATACGATCTTCTCCATCAAGAATCATCCAGTTGGACTGATTTACGAAGTGATTTTGAAGATCAACTGCTTTGGATTCGAAGTACATACCCGGAAATGCGATCAAGGACGGCATCAGAAGCGGCCAAGGCGACCCAACGCTATTCCAGAATCGATTACCAATACAATTTGGAGGGAAATTCCCTTTTGATTAGTACCAAAAATTTTTATGATGAATCCTGGTTCATACTTAATATTGGCTCGACGCCCACCAGTATTACAGGCGGCGAAATGCAGCAAATCGGTGAAAATCGGTATCTTTTGAAAATTACCGAACCGGTTATGAGCATAGAATTGGAAGATCAACCATGAAGATATGTTTCATCCTGGAAGGTAGTTATCCCTATATGAAAGGCGGGGTTTCTAATTGGGTTCATGAATTCATTTTAGACAATCCCAATGATGAATTCGTTTTATGGACTATTAACGACCTCGAAAGTAAAAAAGGCAAGTTTAGCTATACTCTGCCAAAAAACGTTGTTAATATCCAGGAAACGTTTTTGGAATCCGGACTTACTTCAAGAATTAACAAAGCCGCCAATCCAAAATTTTCGGATATTGAAAAACAGACTTTGCAAGAATTGATCCGTTGCGGAAATCCTGATTGGAAAATGCTATTAGAAATTTTTCACAAGGATAAGAAAAAACCAATCGAATTCTTAATGAGCGAAGACTTTCTAACTTTACTCAAGGATTTTGCGGCGGATGAATTCCCCTATACCAGCTTTACAGACCTCTTCTGGACAGTACGCTCAATGTTTCTTCCTTTGCTCTATCTCATAGGAACAAAATTTCCAGAAGCCGACATTTATCACAGTGTATCAACAGGTTACGCAGGCGTAGTGGCATCCTTGGCTTCCATCCACTTCAACAAGCCAATGGTTCTCACCGAACATGGAATTTACACCCGTGAACGTGAAGAAGAAATTCTTCGCTCCGAATGGGCGCCACCTCAATTTAAGCGACTTTGGATTGATATGTTCGTTATGTATTCCAAATTTGCCTATCAAACTGCCCAAAGGGTAACATCTCTCTTCAGCCGCGCCAAGGATATTCAGGTCGAAATCGGCTGTTCTCCTGAAAAAATATCTGTTATCGGAAACGGTATTGAACATTCCCAATTCGCGGACATCCCAATAAAAGAGCCTAATGGTTATATTGACATCGGAAGTATCGTCCGAGTCGCCCCCATAAAGGATATAAAAACTTTAATCTACACTTTTGCAGAGCTAAAGCAAGTTGTTCCCAATGCGCGCCTTTTTATTCTGGGCAATGTTGATGACCCTGATTATTATACGGAGTGTTTGGATCTTATCGATTTCCTTGATATTAAAGATATCAAGTTTGAAGGGGTGGTGGATATCAAGAAATATATACAGAAACTTGATTTTACCGTCCTGACGAGTATTAGTGAAGGACAACCTTTCGCAGTTATTGAGTCGATGGCAGCACACAGACCGGTTATCGCGACCAATGTTGGCTGCTGTAAAGAGTTGATTGAGGGAGAGCTAACAGACGATCTCGGAACGGCAGGCATTTGCGTCCAACCCATGAATCAAAAACAGTTGTACAACGCATTATTAGACCTGTGCCGCCATCAGGAAAAATTGGTTCCGATGGGCGAAATTGGTTCTGTGCGAGTTAAGAGGTATTACAACAAAGCCGATATGGTGAAAAAATATTCGGAATTATATCGGGAGGCGGTGGCAGAATGGCAGGCATAGGATTTGAGTTAAAACGGTTATTTAATCATTCGGGAATCATCATGCAGATGAGAGCCCAACTTTACGCAGCGGCAGTCATCACCGGCCCTATGATTTTAGGCGCCACTTTACTTTTCATCATCAAGTACACTGCCCAATATTATCAAATGAGCGGAACTGACCAGGACGCTGTGGTCGTCATGACAACCTGGTCGATTTTATTTCCTCTATTGCTAACTAGCCTGTTTACCTTTGTATTGGCACGATTTATAGCAGATATGGTTTATGAGGAAAAACTGTATACCATACTTCCTTCAATGTACTTTACAATTTCCTTCAGTTTGCTCATTGGAGGGCTTGGATGGGGAGTATTCCTGTATTTTAATGACATCAAATTAATTTACAAGATTCTTACTTACATTTTATTTATGGAAGCGACCGTGGCATGGATTCAGATTTCCTACACAAACGCGACCAAGGATTATCGTGCAGTTCTAATGGGGTTCGTCTACGCGATTACGACAGTCATTTTAGTCAACATCATTCTTTTCAATATTACCAAGACCGACCCCATCGCAAATCTGCTTCTCTCCGCCGTCCTGGGTTATTTTGTGATGATACTATCGTACACAATTGTGCTTCACAGATACTTTCCAGTTGGCAAAGGTACAGCTTTCTTATCTTGGCTCTGGTACATTAAATATCCATCTCTCATTCAAGTTGGATTCTATTCCACGATCGGCCTTTTCGCGCACATAATGATGATGTGGGCAAGCCCCTGGGGAGTAAATGCGATTGGCCATTTTTATCACGCTCCTCAACATGATATCCCTGCTCTGTTCGCCTTTTTCACTACCTTGGTGGCAACAGTAAACTTTGTTACCTCAATGGAAGTTAAATTTTACAAACATTACAAAACCTTTTATTCACTGCTTAACGACAAGGGTTCGCTTTTTGACATACAAAAAGCATACAAAGAGTTGGTAACCGTGATGAAACAAGAATTATTTTATCTTGCGCAAATTCAAATCTTTGTGACCATGATCGCGATTGTTGTTTTAGGTGAGCTTATTGGAAAATTGGGATTAGGTTTTACAAGCGGCATGATTGGTTTGTTCAGAGTGCTGACCATTGGTTATGGCCTTTACGCTGTTGGGAACGTATTTATGCTCCTACAGCTCTATTTGGTTAATTTCCGCGGAGCGCTAATTACCTCGCTTACCTTAGCCTTGGTTAATGTAGTCGGGACTTACTACATCCTTCAACTACCTGAGATTTATTATGGATTCGGGTTCGTACTCGCCGGATTCGCGATGTATATTGTAGGTTGGATTCAATTAGCATCATATTCACGAAAGTTAGATTATCAAGTTTATAGTAAACAACCCATATTCGTCAGAGAGAACAAAGGTTTTTTTACCAAGTTCATTGAATATAGAGATAAAATAGCACACAAAAGATAAGGTCAGCTCAATGAAGCGATTTACAAGCCTGGTATTAACCACCCTGATCATCATTATACTAATCGGAGGAGCGCTCATCAGCGCTCTTCCTGAAGAACAGGCTGATTTCCCCAAAAAAGTAGAAGATTTGCTCCCAACCCCGATGCAAACACCTGTAGTAAAACAAAATCAGGGCTCCATAAACCAGCTTCGATTAGAAGATAAGATGATTTACCCGCCTTTAGAACAAACCAATGTTATCACCGCATATATTACTGTTCGCAGAGGAAATGTTAGCGACAATACAGATAACAGCTGGGCAGATGTTAATAACGCTTCAAAAGCGATTTATGATTCCAACAAAACGGTTGAAGTACCAAAAGCTGAGGTTATCTTTCAAATAGGGAATGAGATTGGTCCATTACCTGGTGAATTTGGATTTAATGAAACTCAGACAAATGGCACAATCCAAATTCGTGGGAATTCCTCCTCAAAACGCCAAGTTAAATCCTACAAAGTTGAACTGCGTAACTGGAGTGGAGGTTGGAATGATCAATACACACTCGCGCTAAACAAGCATGTAGCCGATCCTACAAAAATTAAAAATAAATTAAGTTATGACCTCCTGATTGGTACTTCAGATATCGTTTCACTAAGAACTCAATTTTTTCATATTTATATTAAAGATGAAACCGTTCCTGAGGGTAATGGCAGAGCCTTTGTTGATTATGGACTCTTTACCGCGGTGGAACAACCCAATAAAACATTCCTCAGAAATCATGGGCTTGACCCAAACGCCCAGTTATACAAGGCAAATTTTTTTGAGTTTTTTCGATATCCCGAAATTATTAAACTGGTTGACGATCCGACATATGATTCTCAGAAATTCGAATCCATACTGGAGGTAAAAGGTGATCAAAATCACACAAAACTCATTGAAATGTTGCAGGCGGTTAATGATCCACTGATTCCGATCACCGATACCTTTGAATATTATTTTGATGCTGACAATTACTTTACCTGGATGGCATTTAACATTCTGGTAGGAAATGTGGATACATCTTCTCAGAATTTTTACCTTTATAGTCCTCAAGCAAGTCATAAGTGGTTTTTTATACCGTGGGATTATGACGGTTCCTTCAATAAACTAAATCTTGAAGAATTTGGCAGGATTCCCGCTCAAACTTGGCAGGAAGGTTTGCAAACATATTGGGGCTCTGTTCTTCACCGACGGGTATTATCAGAACCAATATATCGTGAAAAACTGAAAGAAAAAATTGAATATTGGCGAAGCGTGCTAACTGTTGAAAAGATAAATAGCCATTTAAATATTTATCGCCCTCTGACAGAACCAATTCTGAATTCTTTACCGGATCAGCTTCTTTTGAAATCAGATGAATATAAGGCAGTTTATGCTTCTTTTAATCAGGAAATAGAAAACAATTTCAAGCTCTACCAAAATACACTCGAAGAGCCAATGCCTTTTTTTATCGCGGATATTACTTTTGCTAACGGAAAAACCAATATAATCTGGACTTCATCTTACGATTTTAAAGATACTGATATCGAATACCATCTTCAAATTAGCAAGGACTTGGATTTTGTAAATAACATTGTGGATGAAAAGGTCATGAATTTCACCAGTATTGAACTCGATCAAGAACTTCCGATTGGTGTATATTTCATCAGGATTTTAGCTTCAGATCCTGATGGCAACCAACAATCCGCATACGGAAGGTATGTTGACGTCAATAAAACTGTCCATGTTGGTGTAACAATGATCGCTGTAACTGGTTCGAATGATTTTAAACGGGCTACCTTAATCAATGGCTAATTTATCCACCAAGTCTCAATTTCGGCATGAACTTAAATTTCTGATCACGAATTCTGAAGCGGAAATCCTCCGCCGCCGTTTAACAACCTTGATGCGTCTCGACCCTCACACCGATTTAACAGGAAATTACCGAGTTCGAAGTCTTTATTTTGATGATCTTAATTTCTCTGCTTATCGGGACAAGATGGATGGCGTACCATCCCGTCAAAAATTTCGAATCAGAATCTATAATTCCACTTCTAATCGAATCACACTTGAAAGAAAGATCAAAGAAGATTCCTTCGTCCAGAAACAATCAGCGCCTCTCACAAGGAGTCAAGTAGAAATGCTTCAAAGTGGGAATTATTCCTTCCTTTTAAAAACGCCACATCCATTACATAAAATATTCTATTTTGAGGTTGTTTCTCGTGTCCTCCGTCCTACTTTAATAGTTGAGTATGAGCGCGAGCCATACCTATACGAATACGGAGACGTTCGGGTAACCTTTGATCGGAACGTACGTGCTGTACTCGCCCGAGAAGACATTTTTTCGACCAACCTTCCAACTGCATTAGTATTAGAACCTGGCAAGCTTATTCTTGAGGTCAAATACACCCAATTTTTTCCATCCATGATTCGGGATTTATTGCCAACCCATGGTGTTGAATTTGTTGCGTTATCAAAATATGTTTCTTGTTTTGATAAGACGCTTTATAAACGTTAGCCTAATTTGGAGAATCATGACTATTGAAGACTTAATTAACCAATACTTACAGGTGCAAACAACCGATTTGGTTGCTACAATCACCCCAGCGCTCTATTCATTACTGGTTGCTTTTGCTATGGGTATGCTGATTTATTATATTTATTCTCGTGCATTTCGCGGGGTTGTATTCAACCATAATTTTGCATTATCACTTCCCCTGATGGTAATTCTCACTACCATCGTCACTCTTGCGATTAGTTCAAATATTGCCTTGTCTCTGGGTATGGTTGGCGCACTCAGTATTGTTCGTTACCGTGCAGCTATCAAAGACCCGATGGATCTACTATTTCTTTTCTGGTCCGTAACAACCGGGATTACCGTCGGAGCGAATATGCATTACCTCGCGGTTGTCGGAGCCCTTATTGCGATCATCATCATTTTGATCATTAACCATTACGAACCAAGTTTAACAAAATATATTCTAATCGTTCATTTTAATGGAAAAGGAATTGATGATGAATTGAAAAGAATTTTGCTAAATAAGCGCTATAAGATACGAGCGAAAACATTTCGAAAGGATGATACCGAGTTGGTCGCAGAAATGGTACTGAAAAATGAAAATTTGTCATTCGTTGACAGTATTCGAGAATTACCCCAGGTATCAGACGTCTCGCTGGTTGAATATTCAATGGAGTTTCACGGGTAGCACTTCCTGACCACATTCCTTACTTACACTTGTCAACTTGGTCTCGAATAACCTTTGTTCAAAACCCAACAAAAAAAGACCCCTCTTGGGGTCTTTTAATATTTCATAATTTTAATTAAGCGCCTACCAAACTTACATTTTCTGGAGTAATACCAACCATCATCAAGCCAATTTCCTCAACCGTCGCCGCATCACGTCCAACAATTCCAATGATCTTACCTTCAAACATGACCGCAATCCGATCAGATAACGCGCGGACTTCATCCAGGTCTTCGGAAATTAACAAAATGGCGGTTCCTGCGGAGCGTTGCTCTAGTAATTTTTTGTGGATATATTCAGTCGCTCCTATATCGACCCCTCTGGAGGGTTGAGCCGCAATTAGGACGCTGGGTTTTCTGGCGAGTTCCCTGGCAAGGATCAATTTTTGAATGTTACCGCCAGAAAGATTTTTAATGGGAGTGTCTTTTGAAGGAGTTTTTACATTAAATTCTCTAATTACATCCCGAATCTTACTGTTCATTTTCTTGAAATCCATGAAAATGCCTGTCGTGAAATCAGGCGCAGAATGATCCCGGAGGAAATAATTATCTTGAACTGAGAATTCCTTAACCACCCCATCATGCATGCGTTCTTCCGGCACAAAAGCCAATCCAGCCGCGATTCGTTGTAATAAAGGTACTTTGGTTATGTCTTTACCGGCTAACTCAATCCGGCCGCTGGTTGAATCTCTTAATCCTGTCAAACACTGGGCAAGTTCACGCTGGCCATTTCCTGAAACCCCCGCAATGCCAACAATTTCTCCAGAGTGAACCGTTAAATTGATTCCCTTCAACGCTTCGGCATTCCGGTCTCCCATCACCCGCAAATTTTCAATATTGAGCCGAACATCGCCAGGTTGAATTGGTTGTGGTTGGAGAGGTTTTACTTCTCTACCTACCATCATTTGTACCAAATCAGCCTTAGTAATTCCTTCATTGGATCTAGTCCCGATAGTTTGTCCATCTCGTAATACGGTTATACGATCGCTAATCTGAAGAACCTCATGTAATTTGTGGCTGATAAAGATCAATCCATGCCCTTCCTTAACCATTAACTTCAAGGTGTCGAAAAGGTCATTTACTTCCTGTGGAGTTAATACAGCAGTAGGTTCATCCAAGATGATGATTCCTGCATTTCGATATAATGCTTTTATAATTTCCACGCGTTGTTGCTCGCCGACTGACAACTGCCATATATAGGCGGAGGTGTCCACCTTCAAACCATAGGCTTTTGAAAGCTCATTAATCCGCTTTTCAACCGTAACCAAATCCATTAACGGTTCAGTTTTAGATCGAAAACCAAGGGCAACATTTTCAGTGACTGTCAGGGTGGGTACCAACATAAAGTGCTGATGAATCATACCGATGCCTGCTTTGATGGCATCGGAAGGCGAGTTAAAAACAGTCGGAACGCCATCTATCAGGATTTGCCCTTCATCAGGCTTGTACAACCCATACAATTGGCGCATCAGGGTGCTTTTGCCCGCTCCATTTTCGCCTAACAAAGCGTGAACTTCGCCAGCGCGTACTTCAAAATTAACGTTCGCATTAGCAACTACACCGGGAAATCTTTTTACGATGTCGCGCATCTCTACTGATTTAATGCGTATTTCTTTGGAGGAGGCGTGTTTAGAGTTCATGAATTTCACCTTTGTTAAGAAAAATGCTTGCAAGCTTTGGGAGCCGGCCTGGTTGACCAGCTCCCAATGAGAAAACTTAAATCTTAGGGTTCAACCTTAATTGCACCGGAAATGATGTCGGCGATTGCTTTTTCAGCAGCGGCTTTTACATCATCAGGAATAACAAAATCCGGGTTAAAGGAAATCAACAAGCCGCCATTTTCGAGGGTCAGGACATAGGCTTTTCCACCCAAAACGCCATCGGCGCGGCTGGCAATAATTTCCTTAAGCATTCCGGTCCAGTCATAAACTTGGCTGGCAACCACGAGTTCAGGCGCGAGGGAAGTCTGATCAGCCTGGGTTCCAAACCACAGGACACTACCAGATTCTTTCGCGGCGCCGATGGAACCGGCCACAGATTGGGATGAACCAGTCAAGATATCAGCACCAGCGGCGATGTGAGTCTTCGCGGCTTCGGTCATAAGCGCGGTGTCCGAGAAGGAACCTGTCCAAGTCTTGGCTACTTCTGTAGCATTTACTGAGGCTACACCCTGGACGAAACCATCAATGTAGGTTTTAGCGTCGCCAACTTCAACCGGTCCAGTCACACCGATTTTTCCCTTGGTTAATAATCCAGCCATTACACCGTTCACATAACCACCTTGTTCAGCGGCAGCAGTGTATGCATATACGTTTGACAGGCCGAAGGTATCAACATGGGTTCCCCAGGCGAATACGGTTTCGGGGAAATCAGGGGCGATTTCTTCGATCGAGGCGCCATACTGGGAACCATGGCCGATGACGATATCAAAGCCTTGCTCAGCATAATCACGAATCGCAGCGGCGGCATCCGGAACATTAAACATATTTTCGGAATAGGCTACGACCATGGCGGACTCTCCACCCATCTCAGCTTGAACTGCCATTAAAGCCTGATACATGGATTGGCTAAACGCCACATCCGCGATTGAGCTTGGCATTACTACAGCGACGCGGAGGGCTTCGGCAGCGGGCGCTTCAGCAGCAGGCGCTTCAGCAGCAGGCGCTTCAGCGGCAGGGGCTTCAGCAGCAGGCGCTTCAGCGGCAGGCGCTTCGGCAGCAGGCGCTTCGGCAGCAGGCGCTTCAGCGGCGGGGGTACTACAAGCCGCCAACACAAATGCCAGCACGAAAAAGAGTGATACAAACAACTTTTTAGAATTCATTTCTTTCTCCTTTATTAGTTTTCTGCCCGATCAAAGGGCTTATTCAACGCAGCCGGCGAGCGGACTTGTGAAGTTACCGCCACCAAAGCCACGATGGTAATAAGGTAAGGAAGCATGTTAGCCACATCTGAAGGAATGTTGACTCCCAATACTTGCATAAAAAGTTGGAAGGCATTGACTGTGCTGAAAAGCAATGCTCCAATCATAATTCCAACCGGACGCCATCCACCAAAATAAACCAAAGCAACAGCGATAAAGCCTAGTCCGGCGGTCAAATTCTCTTGGAAAAGATTGACCATAGCCAGGGATAAACTAGCCCCTGCCAGACCAGCCAGCATGGAACCAAAAGTCACACTGAAGTATCGAACGACATCCACATTTACTCCAAGTGAATCAGCGGCGGCTGGATTTTGACCAACAGCTTTTATTTTCAGGCCCCATGTTGTTTTATCCAAAATAAACCATGATATTGGAATGAGTAAGAATGCTCCATAAACCGGCAGACTTTGCTGGAAAAATATTTCGCCGATGTATGGAATATCCGCCAAAAAAGGGATATGTAATGGTTTGAAACCATCCACATGTTGGACGGTTCCAACCAACTTTTTAAACATCAGCGATGACAGGCCAAAACCGAACATATACAAACCAATTCCACTGATTCCTTGCTCAGCGCGCAAGGTAACACTGATCAACGACATAAGCAAGCCCATAAGGATTCCTGCACCCATGGCACCTAGGACCGCAAAGAGCAAATTCCCGGTCTGAAGCTGAATATAAAAGGCGATGAAAGCACCTACAAGCATGATTCCATCAACTCCCAGATTGACAACGCCAGAGGTCTGAGCAAAGGCTTCACCTATGGAGGCAAAGATGTAAGGTGTAGCTAATCGAATGGCAGCCGTAAGGATTCCGATGATGATCGTTGAATTAAAGACGGTTTCCATTATTGCACCTCAATTTCCTTTTTCTTGTTCTTAAAGATAGATTTTAATGAAATTTTCTTTGAAAGGAAAGAAGAACCCACAACAAAAAGCACAACAAGCCCTAATAAAACCTGAATAAGAGCGGATGGTACCTGAGTTGCCCGCTGCATTTTATCTGCCCCAACCAATAGTGAACCAAAAAGATACGACGCGGGTATCAAACCTACCGGATGCAAACCACCAAACAGGGCGGCGACAATGCCAGAAAAGCCATAACCACCGGTGATACCTTCCAATAATCGATGGTGAACGCCCATAACTTCAACCGCGCCAGCAACACCCGCAAATCCACCCGCCAGCGTGAGTGAAAGTGCCTGGTAAAATGGCACATTTATGCCAGCGTAACGTGAAGCGTGCGGGTTGAGACCAACCGCTCGGATTCGGAAGCCGATGGTAGTTCGCCAAAGGAAAATATAAACCAAAACCGCCAACACGACCGCAATGATAGCGCCAGCATTAAGCAATGATTGCGGTACCAAACGGGGCAGCCAGGAAGCCGTTGGAAGTTTTTCTGATTGGGCAAGAAACATCCCCGAGGTTATCCCTTCTGGATCCATTAATGGCCCTCGCACCAGCAGGTTCATTAATTGTAAGGCGATAGCGTTAAGCATTACTGTACTTAAGATTTCATTCACTTTAAACTTGGCTTTTAAAAATCCAGGGATAAAACCCCAAAAAGCTCCAGTACTAAAGCTAACAATCAAAGTTGTTGGAACTAATAACCAGGATGGCCATTCGCGAAAATAAAGCGCCCAACTTGTAGCACCAAGAGCCCCAAGTATGATCTGGCCTTCACCGCCGATGTTTATTACACTTGCCCGAAAAGCAATCGTAATTCCCAAGCCAACCAGCAAGAGCGGTGTGGCTTTAACGAGTGATTGAATGATTCCCGCTTTTTCGCCAAAGGCACCCGTAAAAATTGACTTGTAAGCTTCAATAGGCTCCACATCTAATAAAAATAGAAGAATTCCGCCTAATAAAAGAGCCAAAACCATAGCCAAAATTGGCAAAGAAATTTGAACCAATACTTGATCCCAACTTATCTGACGCTTGCCTGTTATTTCTTTTTCCTTCGTTTCGGGGGTTTTCATTCGTACCATCTCCAAGAATAATCTAAGGTAGAGCAGTTTTAAGTGGTGCGACTTGTCGATTTACATTAAATTTAAAATAAAACGGATCAAGGTAACTTTTGGTAATTTCAATTGGTTGATTATCAGAGCTGAATATTACTGAATCAATAATAATCAGAAAATCATTGGCTGCTTTGTTCAATTTTGAATAAACCGTCTCTTCGACAAAATCCTCAACAGATAGTATACAAGTGGAATGATCAACGATAACATTATTCTGTCGAATTAATATATCAAGAATCGATCCCCGGAATCCGTAAGAGAGGTCATCCATCGATATATATGCCTTTGGAAGTACATCGATGAGAAACGCGATTGGTTGTTCACCGGAAAAAATAAGCCTTCGAATATCCAAAACTGAGGTATTCAAAGGCATTCGTAATTTATCAGCCTCTTCCGTTTTGATCATCCGATCCAAAACAGAAAGTTCTCCCATTCGAGTCGGTATATTCAGCCGGTTAGCTATTGTTTCGATACTTTCGAGCGTTTCAAGACCGGTTTGTAACTGGATAAAAGGAGTTTTAACAAATGTACCCAGCCCTTGTTTTCTATAAATCAAACCTTTTTGCTCCAAGCCTGTTAATGCTTCCCTTATGGTCGATCTGGAAACGTTAAAAGCCTTACACAGTTCGCTCTCAGTGAACAACTGGTTATCTGAATGCAATAATGTGCCGGACTCGATCCCTGCCAACACATTGCGCATTACTTGGGTGGCGAGTGGTACGTTACGTCGTAAAATCATATGGTTGTCAGACAATAATACAATAGCATGTTTTCGAGCACAAATCAACATAAAATTGTCATAATCGCTTTATGACAATTTTCAAAAAACACACTACCTTTTGGATAGTGTGTTTTTTCATTAGATGAGCGATTTCACCGCGTCCCTGAAAATTTTGGTATGGCGATCAACGTCCTCGATCCGGGTCTCTGGTGATATGAGCGCCATATTATGAAATGGGGTTAATAAAATTCCTCTGTTGAGTGAATAAAGGTGCATGTATCGATCCAACTCGTGATCAATCCCCGCAGCGGCTTCACCACCATTTCTCGGCGCGGTTGGCTTGAACCAATATTCGGAACGGTTGCCCAATCGCTTGACGATCCAAGGCAACTCGAACTCCTCGATAACTTCTTCTACACCGGTTGTAAATTTCTCCTGCAATCCGATCGCTTTCTCGTAAAACTCTTCAGTTAACACATATTTCAATGTAGCTTTCATCGCCGCGATCGAAAGCGCATTGCCAGAAAGTGTTCCGCCGACACCGCCAACATCCGAGTCATCTTTATTGAGCATCTCCTCAAATTTCTGAGCGACCTCGCTGCTGAATCCATAAACCGCAGCCGGCACGCCGCCAGCGATTGGTTTACCAATGGTTAAAAAATCTGGATCCAATCCATGAGCTTTGGTGTAACCGCCAGGACCGGTACAAATTGTATGGGTTTCATCAATAATCAACAATGTTCCATATTTTCGTGAAATTCGACGTACCTCATCCAAGAACCCTGGCTCAGGATGAATGATTCCAATATTGGTCATCACCGGTTCCATTAAGACAACCGCTACATCCTGTGACGAAAGTGCAGTTTCGAAGGCGGCAACGTCATTAAATTCAACAACCTTAGTAGTTTCAGAAGGATCAATTTGAGGACCAATATTGTTTGGTCTTGACCCTGGAGTGCCTTCCTCATCCAAGGTAATGAAGGTCTCATCAACAGTGCCATGATAACAATAGTTAAAAACCAAAATTTTGGGTCTTCCAGTAATAAATCGTGCCATCCGCAAGGCGAACCGATTCGCGTCTGTGGCGCTCAAGGCAAATTGCCAAAAAGGCAACCCAAAACGCCGCTGAAGTTCTTCCCCGACTTCAATAACATCCTGAAATGGGAGCATCAAGGTAATTCCTTTTTGCGTCTGTTGAACGATCGCTTCAACCGTAGGATCTGGAGAGTGTCCAGTCATTGCACCGGTATCGCCTAAACAAAAATCAATATATTCATTTCCATCCACATCAATAAAGTGAGAACCTTTGGCAGATTCTACGAACACCGGAAAGGATCCCGCCCAACGAATCATCCAAAGCATCGGAACACCACCGAATAATGATTTTCGGGCTTGATTATACAATTTGGAGGATTTCAGATGGGTGCGTAGAAAGAGCTGCTCTTCCTCAATCAATAACTTCTCAAGTTTGTTCCGGTTAATTTCTCTCATTAATCTTACCCTAACACATTTTTGAGGCTATGCGTAAAGATTTCGAGTCCTTGGGTAATCTCTCCTGAACTCACATTGAGTGGTGGAATCCATCGAATTGTATTGTCGTAAGTACCACACGACAACAATAACAACCCTTCCGCTTCCGCTTTGTTCACAACCGCCTTGACTGTCATCTTATCTGGTTTACCCATTTTATCGACAAATTCGGATCCGATCATAAGCCCCAAACCGCGAACATCGCCAATATTCGAATATTCTTCCTGAAGTTTTCGCAACCCGGTTTGCAATTGAACTCCCCTATCGGTCGCATTTTCCAACATTTTTTCATCACGCATTGCGCGAATGGTCGCGATCCCTGCGGCCATCGCGATGGCATTTCCGCCATAAGTACCACCATGGGAGCCGGTCGGCCATTTCTTCATCAATTCCTTGCTGGCGAACACTCCGGATAATGGTAAACCACTCGCGATTCCTTTCGCGGCGGTAATGATATCAGGCACTACATTGAAATGCTCCCCGGCGAACCATTTGCCAGTTCTCCCAAACCCGCTTTGGATTTCGTCAAAGATCAACATGATGCCATGTTTGTCGCAAATTTCCCTCAGACCCTTCATAAAGGATGTAGGTGGAACTACATACCCGCCTTCACCTAAAACTGGTTCAATCAAGATCGCCGCCACATCGTGCGGAGCGATTTGAGTGATGAGCAATTCCTCTAGTGAACTGAGGGCAAATTGAGATGCTTGTTCCTCAGCCATTCCCAACCTGAATGCGTATGGATATGGCGCGACATAAACACCGGAAGGAAATATCTGAGAAAGTCCTTTATAGCCTGTTTTGGAAGTTGTTAATGCCATTGTCTGGCTGGTTCGTCCGTGAAATGAACCGCTAAAAACAATAACCGCGGTTCTTTGGGTTACAGATCGCGCAAGTTTGAGCGCCCCTTCCACCGCTTCCGCACCAGAATTACTGAAGAAAAACCCATCAATGGAGGGAGGAACAATTTTTTTCAATTCTTCAATCAAACCAAGCATGGGTTGATGGACCACAATGTTTGCCTGGGCGTGAATAAATTTTCCAGCCTGATCACGAATCGCTTCGACTACCTTTGGGTGACAATGCCCAGTATTGGTTACCCCAATTCCGCAAGTAAAATCAAGATATTTTTTCCCATCGGTTGACCAGATATAGCTTCCTTCAGCTCTATCCGCTTCAATTTGGAAGATTCTACTCCAGACCGGAGACATATTGGGAAAATTTTCATCATATAGTTTTGTTGTCATTATCTTCTCTCTTATATTTATATATGTTGCAATGCCCAAGCTATTTTCAAATCATCCAGTATTTTTGAATCAGGAATTCCCTGATTGTCCCACCCAGCCAGGCGATAATATTCATCGATCGCGCTTTCAATTTCTTGTCTGCTTAAGGCGATTCCGGCAGTAGGTCCTTCACCCTGTAATGCATTGTAAAATTTCTTTGGCAAACGGTCATCTTTGCGGCCTAAACCCTCACGATTATTAAATAAACGCATTAAGTTCAGGCGCCTCGCCCCTACCTCAAGAAGCTCGTTGACAGTGAAATCCCAATTTGTGACCGCCTTTAATAATCGGACAACTTCATTGGGACCATAAAGTGTCCATGCTGGACCCCAAACGAATTGACATAATTCAAGGCTATCCAACATAGAATAGAACAGTTCGGTAAGATAAGCAAATCGAACTTTTTCCTTGCCTAAAGAGAGCGGTTCCAAAGTTCCATTAATTCCCAATGTAGCAAGCCGGTTCAGGTAAAGTTCCCCTGCGATTCCTTCTTCGATCATCCAATCATGTTCACTGGATTGGTGATCAGCGCCAAACGGATTAACCGCGTAAATCAAACCAAGAGAACGCTTGGCTTGAGGCATGTGAGCGGGTGATTCAGCGCCTTTTACAGTGGTCAAACACTCATCTGCTCCCTTGCCCCATGCTTGGGCGGTTCTTTCAGATCCCTGGCCAAGTTGTCTCCCGAACGGTGTCGAGCCGGTGACAATTTCTTCTAAAACCTGTAACATCGCGTCGGCGTTACCATAATGAAGATCAATTCCACCGGTGGTTTTTAGATCAATTATTCCTTTCTCAAAACACTCCATCGCGAATGAAATGGTTGCCCCAGCCGCAATAGTGTCTACCGCGTATTCATTACACACCTGATTCGCCTTCGATATCGCCGCTAAATCACTTATCCCGCAATAGGAGCCAAATGTTCCGATTGTCTCGTATTCAGGACCCCCATAAACAGGGTCAACTTCATATTTTCCTTCCAACTCAACGGTTCGTTTACATCGCACCACGCAGGAGTAACAAGTATCCCGACCTTGTCTGTCTTGTTTTCCCTCAGCGGCGCCACGCAAGTAATGATCATAAAGGTTTTCGCCGGAGATTTCACTGGCAAATTCGAAGCTTCCTTCATTGTAATTACGAGTAGGTAATGTTCCCATGTCGCTTTGTGGGTTTACAACACTCGCTGTTCCATATTTTGCAAGGCCCGCCATGTCTCCATTGTCCGGCAGCATCACAGGTCCTTCTCGATTTAAGGCTGTCAATGATTTTGGATCAAATATATTAATTTTTTGTTTTCCGCGTACGACTATAGCTTTTAAATTTTTGGAAGCCATTACAGCCCCCATGCCAGTTCTTCCGTTGTTACGATTTGACATGCTCAGAAGGCTAGAAAATAAAACTCCGTTTTCAGCCGCCAATCCATGTTGAAGAATTTCAATTTTTTCATCCCCAAGTTCTTCTTTCAAATAAGCATCAACTTCGCCTGTTTTCTTTCCTTTTAACGGTTCGGCATCTCTTATCTCAACCACACCATCATGGATCCATAAGTAAACTGATTTGGCAGACTTGCCCTTTACCACAATGCCATCAAAGCCGGAAAATTTTAGTTCAGCAGGGAAAAAACCACCACCCTGAGAATCTCCAATTCCGCCAGATAGTGGAGATTTGGCGGTAGCATTGATTCGACTGTTTCCAGATATAGGAGATCCGACAGTTACGCCAGCCATGATGGCGAGAACATTTTCGGGGCCTAACGGATCGGCACCTTTGGGCATTTCACGCAAAACATTGTAAAGCCCCATGGCAGAACCGCCTAAATATTTACGATAAAAATTCTCCTCGGGTTGTTCAATGGAAATATTTTTCGAGGTTAAATCCAAGTGAATGATTTTTCCACAGTAACCGTACATATCATCCTCCAACGTTCGTTTTTTGTTCAATTATAGTAAGTAAGAAATCAAAAAGCAAATAAACTTTTCCGATTCGGCAAGTTTATTCGCTTTTTAATGATTAATCCGGAAAGATTTTTTACAAGTTTGTTAACTTAATTACATTTCCAGAATGCCATACGGGAATCCATACGATTCCATCTTGTCCATGAATGGCTTTGATTCAAAAGCTTCGGGACCTAACACACCCTTCCCGCTCCACTGCCCAGATTGAATCAAATCGAGCGCGATGACCGCGGAGAAGGCTGTTTGGGCAACAACCGCCTGGCAGCTCCAGGCTTGCATGCACTCCTGATTGTCCGCGACTTGATAAATATATACCTGTCGGTCTTTGCCGTCTTTTTTGCCTTTTACCCAGGTGCCCGCGCATGTCTTACCATGCATCTTTTCACCTAATGTGGCAGGATTTGGCAGGCATGCGGCAACTACATCTCGAGGAGCAACCTTGACGCCTTTTACATCGATATTTTCCTTATTGTCCAATCCCAACATATGCAGGGTTTTTAAGACTCCAATGAATTGATCGCCCAAACCATATTTAAATGTTACCCGCTTAGCTTTGACCCAACGCGGCATCAGCAATACTTCTTCATGCTCAACATTAACCACTTCTACTGGACCAATTCCGCCGGGGAAATTGAAGACTTCGGGTTCTGAGAAAGGAGCGGTGGTGAACCAGCCTTTTTCTTTCTCCCAAATTACGGGCGGATTAAGGCATTCTTCGATGGTTGTCCAAATTGAGAAATTAGGCGCGAATTCATAGCCATCAATCTCAATATTTGCGCCATCCCTTACGCCCAATTCTTCAATTTCATCAAATAGATAATCTTGCGCGTAACGGGCAAAAACATCCGCCATACCTGGCTCAACACCAATACCTACCAAAGCCAAAAGTCCTTTATCTTCCCAGGCTTTGGATTTCTCAAACTGATAATCCCCAAGTTTTTCACCACTTTTTGTATAAGGATCAGTTGGGTGGGGCTTGGACAAGGTCATCGCCATGTCCATGTACATCACATTCTGAGCATAACTCGCGTCAAAAATTTGATGATTAAAGATTGGATCGACCGCGTTCATGACAACATCAACTTCGTATTTTTTGATTAATGATTCAATCATCTTTTGATCACTCGCGTCTACGAAATCGATTGGAAAACGATGTTTGTCTCCAAGTTTCGCCTGGACAAATTCACAACGCTTTTGGTCGTAATCTGTAAGAACACACTTTTCAATCCATGGTTTGTCCTTCACCATAACTGCAAACGCTTCTCCAACTCCACCCACGCCAACTAACAGCACTTTCATAAAATCTCCTTTTAATTTATGACGGCGGGAACTAATAATATATTTCCTTGGTAATCTTGAGATGGACAAACGTTTCCGTATCCCTGACACCGTCAACCTTGTGTAATTTTTCTGTCATAAAACGCAAAAGATCATCATGGTCTTTGCAAATAACCTCAGCCATGATGTCGTAACGACCACTGACAATGATAAGGTAAACGACCTCCGGAAATGCGCTAATGGCGGCGGCAACTTCAAGGGTTTTTCCGCCTTCGGTGTGAATGGCAACCATAGTCATGGCGTTGTAACCCATTCGCAATGGATTGGTGATCGCGACAACTTTAATGATTCCTAGATCGACCAGGCGGTTATATCTCAAACGAATCATCCCCGGCGAAACTTTGAGCTGCTTGGCAATCTGGGCAAAGGCGCTTCTGCCGTCCTTACGCATCTCCTCAATAATCGTTCTGTCTATATGGTCCAGTCCGCCTTGAGAAAAATTAACGTTTGTGCTCTCCATAGCCATATTATATGCCTTTCAGTTAATAATTACAAGTATTTATTGCTTTTACGTTATTATTTTTGCTTTTTCAATAACTATAAATTAAATAGAAAAATAGGGCAGAAATTCTGCCCTATTTTCACTTTTCAAGGGAAGTTATTCCCCTTTTACCTCAGTCCAGATGGTATCGTAAATGACCAGGGCGTCACCTACATCTTCAATAACGTGTGATTTTGCGAGTGCTTCCGCGGGTGGATTGGTAACATTCG
>DATMWA010000078.1:0-2539 GCA_035562755.1 Anaerolineales bacterium | reverse complement strand
CACAAGAATCGCGAAATAGCCGAAATACTTGGGGTACACGAGAGAACCATTGCAAAATATGTTGGCAATATCCTTTCCAAACTCAATCTTGAAAATCGAACCCAAGTCGCGCTCTACGCAATTAACCAGGGCTTTCAATTACCTGACGAAGTGAAAGGATTTGGAAATGGATAACGTCATCACAAGAAGAACAATTGCCCACACCTTTGGGATTACAGCTGGATTATTTTTTGCCTTATCATCCTTTGGCCTGAACGCATGGATCCAAACTCAAAACCATCTATATTTATCCTGGCTATCATTCCTCCTCGCTTTACCAATATTTACATTTCTCACCTATACCGCAAGCATAATAACCGTCAACGCTCAATCTGCATTAAAAGGAGGGCTGGTTTGGTCTCTCGCTGGCCTCATTATTGGAATCCTGACAGTCTTATTACCCTTTCTTTTGTATCCGAAAGCGGTATTTTTTACCGTGCCGGAAGCTATCAATTGGTTTAAATTCGACTGGCATCCTGATTATTATTTAATTGTGCTTTTCTCAACAGTGCTCTGTTTTATCAGTTTCTTAATGATCGGTCTATTGGAAAATAACTTTGTCGATTCGACTTATTTTTCTAATACATTGGGAATCTTGTTGTTTAATGCTCTCATTATTGCTATTTTCATGGGAGTGATTGGTTCAGTTGCGGATAGTCTGGTTAACGCAAGCCTGCGTAAATCCACGAGCGGATTACATTATATTATCGACTATGCGCAAAAGCATGACATTGACAGTGTTGATAAGGATATCCGAAGAAACCTTCACCTCGGAGCATTAAACGATATCAAAGATACACTCGAAGATAACCATACTCTCTATGTCTTTGAACAAAATCATATTTATGAAACTGCCAATATTCTCTACAAGTCTGGTGATCTGTGGGCTAATTGTTATATTTTCTCCCATAAACCATCCAATTGCTTTATCATTTCCCCGCCGGCGAGTAAATAAATGAGATTTCAACCCTTCAAATTAGAGCGATTCTTTGCCAAATATGAATTCAATATTGAATACTTATTAAGCTCCTCTGATTGTGACGGGCTCTATCTCAAAGAGTTACTCGCTCTCTCAGCACCGGCCACAAAAGTACTTTGGGATGACCTAAAACTCAACTACACAGAATCAGCGGGGCATCCAAAACTGCGTCAGCTAGTGGCAAATATGGTTGACCCGATTAATGAAGAAAATGTCATCGTTGCCGCTCCTGAAGAGCTGATTTTCATCGCGATGAACACACTTATCAAGCCAGGAGACCACATTATTGTACTCTCCCCGACCTATCAATCCCTTTATAGTATCGCCTCAGATCTAGGATGCGAACTTTCATTATGGGAATTGGAGATTAGAAACCAGGAGTGGTATCTCGATATTGGCCGTCTGGAGGAGTTAATTCGTACCAATACCAAAATGATCGTTGTTAATTTCCCGAACAATCCAACGGGATATCTTCCTAGTTTGGCGGATTTTGAGGAGATCATCTCGATAGCTCAAAAATTTGGACTCATCCTTTTTTCAGATGAAATGTATCGGTTATTGGAATATTACCCTGCTTCTCGGCTACCATCCGCCTCTCAGCTTTATTCCAAAGCCGTTTCCCTTTCCGGACTTTCTAAATCATTCGCCTTACCTGGGCTTAGAATTGGATGGCTGGCTACGCAGCATAAGCAATGGATTGACTCCTTTATACAATTTAAAGACTTCACAACCATCTGCAATTCAGCACCATCAGAGATTTTAGCTATCATCGCGTTAGAGAATAAGGAAGCGATTGTGGAAAGGAACTTGGCAATTGTTAAAGGGAACCTATCCGCCGCCCGGGATTTTTTCCGAAAATATAATCAGTGGTTTGTCTGGGTCGAGCCAAAAGCTGGCTCTATTTGCTTTCCTCGTTGGCTAGGTAAACAACCAATTGAGGAATTTTGTGATGAGCTTGTAAGCGAACATGGACTCATGATCGTCCCTGGGAATATGTTTGATACCCCCATGCAGCATTTTCGAATTGGACTGGGAAGAAAAAATTTTGTTCAGGGTTTGGAATTATTTGGAAAGGTAATGAATCTCTACACCGAGTAGCTGCTCGCCAGGCTCAATAATGGTATAATACCGGACACGCCTTCGTAGCTCAATGGATAGAGCGCCTGACTTCGGATCAGTAGGTTGCGAGTTCGAATCTTGCCGAAGGCGCCTATATATAGGGGTTTCAAGGTAGTCGGACGGCATATATGGTGGTTTATGCCGTCCGATTGCTATATTTGGGCAGAAAAACGTGCAAAAAACGTGCAAAACTTTCTGAATTACTCTCAACTTTTCTTAAGATTGAAAAATCATTTTTTAAGATTCGAGACTGAGAGTAACTCCACAGGCAACAGACTGGGTTGAGTTTGCGGTTGAAGTTGGGGTTGATCAAAGATGTCATCCACCAGACAGGCAGCTTGCAGCTCCATGGCGCTAAACTGATGACCATACATGTTAAGCGTGGTCGAAGGTTGCGAGTGC
>DATMWA010000077.1:0-53058 GCA_035562755.1 Anaerolineales bacterium | reverse complement strand
AATAACATGCCAAGACCTACCAAAGCCATTGGTTTGCGGATAAAAGCACGCCAGATTTTTTCTTTCGTGTTCATTTCTGCTCCTATTCCGGTTTTACCCGCGGGTCGAGGACGGCATAAAGCAAGTCCGCCAATAAATTGGCGATGATGACGCTGACCGCCAGAAGTAGAAATACACCCTGTAATACAGGATAATCACGTTTTTGCACCGCGTCGAACATGAGTCTGCCGAGACCTGGCCAGCTGAATACCGTCTCTACCTGGATGGCACCGCCAACCGTGTAACCCAGGGTTAGGGCAATAATGGTTACCATGGGGAGCATGGCGTTTTTAAGCGCGTGATCACGAAAGATCTGAAAAGTATTTAATCCTTTTGCCTTTGCCGTAAGAATGAAATCCTCGCTGAGGACTTCCACAACGCTGCTGCGCATGATAAGCATGTATTCGCTCATATAAAGGATGGTGAGCGTAACCGTTGGTAAAAATAAGTGATGGCCTACATCCAACCAATATTTGAATCCATCTTCAGGTTTAAGACCCGGAGAAACCATGCCGCCGATGGGAAAAACCCCGCCTGAGAGCATGAGCAGGATGATGCCAAAGAAAAAGGTTGGCATTGCCCAGGTAAATAAACCGATCAAGAGCAGGGTCGTATCCAGGCGGGAGCCACGCCTCCACGCGGCGAGCATTCCCAAACCAACTCCGATCAGAATCGCGAGGGCTGTGCCCAAGCCAATCAGAATCAAAGTTTTCCAGACTCTGTCTTTAAGAATCTCGCTCACGTCCTGCCGGTTGGCAAAGGAAATTCCAAGATCGCCCTTGGTGAGGTTGACCAGATAGGCGGTAAATTGAGTATCCAGCCCGCCCGCCAATCCATCTGTTAAAAATTCTTCCTGATTCCACCAAACGGGTTTATCCAGACCAAAGTTTTCGCGAATCTTTGCCTGGGCTTCCTTGGTCATACGCGGACTATGGATGATGAGTTTAACTGGATCTCCAGGCAGAATGCGAAAAAGAAAGAAATTAAAGACAACGACCGCTATCAAGGTCACAATCGCGAAAAAGATCTTTTTGAGCAGGTAATCCCGACGTTGCATTCAAATTTCCTTAAGAAACCCATAAAGAGTTTCAATCAAGGCCCTGCGTTTTTTAAACACAGGGCCTCACTAATTTGGCAGCGCTTACCGCTATTAGGCGGGTAACGCCTTTACAAAACTACTGAATTGGTTCGATCAGCAGTAAGGACTTTTTCCAGAGCAAGTCTCCGGCCAAGGTATCAAAGCCAGTGAACTTGTCGGTTCGATGAGCCTGGATGTTCTGCTTGTAGGAGAGGACAATGTAAGGGCGCTCATTAAAGAGCTTTTCCTGCATGTCCCAAATGATCTCTAACCGCTGATCTTGATTAAATGCCTCGCCTTGAGCGGTGTACATCTCCTCAAATTCGGTATCGCAATAACCGCTGTCATTCCAGCCGCCTTCTTCACGCTGATCACAGGTGAAGATTAACATGGCGAAGTCTGGATCGGGATCAAGACCCCAACCCCAGTAGATTAGATCGAAATCATAGGCTGGGTAAAGGGCGATCATGCTGTCCTCATCCATCAAGGTTGGGATAGCGGAAATGCCGATTTGAGCCAGTCCATCGGAAATAATTTCCAAAATACGGGCGTTGCTGGCTTCGTCTACGCCATAAAGCCGGTAATCAAGGGGAGTTCCATCGGTGTATTCCCGGATTCCATCCCCATCGCTGTCAACGATACCAGCGTCTTCCAAAAGTTGAGCTCCAGCGGCCGTATCAAATGGAATCGCCGCAACCTCGCTATTGTGCCAATCTCCCATCGAGGTTGGAATAATCACAGTCGCGGGTTCGGCAAAGCCAAGATAGGCAACATTGATAATCTGCTGCTGATCGATGGCATAAGCCATGGCTTCCCGGACGACCGGATCGTTAAGGCTGGCAGGTTGAGTGCCATTCTCAAATGAGTTGATAATCAGCTCATCGATGATTGTGGATGCCAGAATCGGCACCTCAATATTTTCTTCATCTTCCAAAGTTTGAACCGCGGTGGCTGGGATGATGTCGGCTTCAGTCACATCAACTTCACCGGCGATCAAGGCTTGAACAACCGCGTCTTCCGTGGCGTATTCGTGGTAAATAATTCGATCCACTTTTGGTTTACCGCGCCAGTAGTTGGGGTTACTTTCCAAAATCATATACTCGCCTTCGACCCACTCTTTGAGCATGAATGGTCCGGAGCCGGTCGCCGCGGTGATGTCTTCAAATTCGCCAATCTGTTCGGCGGTCATCTCACCCCAAACACTCTCGGGGAGGATCCAAACGTACATCAATAAGTATTCGATATTGCCTACCGGATAAGAAAGGGTGACTTGCAAGGTTGTCGCGTCTAACGCAACGACTTCCTCAAAAGCGTAAATATAGAAGGCAAAGGTTTCGATGTCGTTTTCAAGCGTCCAATTCAAACTCCAGGCGACCGCGTTTGCGTCAAGTGGTGTTCCATCATGGAAAGTTACACCCTCACGAATCTTAAATGTGTATACCAAACCATCCTCCGAGACGGTCCAGCTTTCGGCCAGCCCTGGTTGGAAGTCACTAATTCCCTGTTCTTCTACCAAGGTGTCGAAGAGCATGTAACGCAGCCCATAACCATACCAACCAAAGGCAGGATTCGCGGTATCCCAGATGTAGGTGGTACCTACATGTAAGGTGACTGGTTCATCAACCGCGGCTGGTTCTTCTACGGCTGCCGGCTCTTCCACAGGTTCTGCCGGGCTCGTTTCTGGAGCGGCTGGTTCTGGCACGGCGGGAGCCGAGCAGGCACTGAGAAACAAACTCAGGGCAACAAGCAGAGACAAAGTTACTATTCCATATCTTTTCATTCTCTTCCTCCATTTATTGAAAGTTCACCGCCATGTTCGTATGGGTTCATGGCGTAAAAACCCTGTTGTATTCCTGTCCGCCAAACCAGGCGGACTGAGAAACCATGCCAATAAACGTACCAAAAAACAGTTTTTCAGGAGAACCCTCCGGACCGACCCGATATGTATTTTTTTTAATCTCGGTCAGATATTCTTCCGTACCTGAGGGGAATGCCATCCATAAAGATCCGTTTCTGGCGATTACCCTGAAATTTGAGAGCCAGGGATTGTATGAACGAAAATGTCCGCAGATTTCAGGATGAGGATTCTTTGCGGGTGGTTCGGTTTGTTGTTTCTCTGAATAATAGCGGGTTCCCCATTCCAGTACTTTTGAACCAATCGCGTCGGTGGTCAACTTGAGGGGATGGATCGGATCGATTTTTTCAATAAGGAATCGATCTTCCTCCAGCGCCTTGACAGGCAGCGGCTTATGCTCGAAGTAGACCATCCCCGATTTTCCTTCGAATCTTAATTCAAGCAACTCCCCGCTTTGAGAGTAATAAACACCAGCATATTCTTGAAATTTTTTGGCCGCCTTTTGAACGGGCAATTCTGGGTTTTGCCAGCCATTGATGAGGGCAAGAATTCCGCGAGTGAAGATCGAAGGGTCACAATCCCCATTCGTCAGGACGAAAATACCCAGACCCATGGTAGTATCTATCAGCAGATCGGAAGAATAACCCACCATCCCTCCGCTATGCCCAATGATCTGATGTCCGTTTACTTCCTCAAGAAATAAGCCCAAACCGTAATATTGCCCATGGCTGCCATCCATGGTGCTTACTCTGGGGCGGATCAGTTCTTGATAACTTGCCTTATTAAGCAATGGAGCCATTTCATTCAATAACGCCGTCGCGTATTTTGCCATATCGGTAACGTTGGAAAGAATTGATCCATCCGCGCCATTATTTTCAAACCACGGTGCGGCCGCTAATTTTCCAGAAGCCGGGCAGGGGCGATCATCGAAAAATGGTATGTAACCGGTAGCGATTCCTCCCCTATCCATGTTGGTAAAAGCGGCGGCGGACTGGGACATGCCTAATGGTCGTAAAACCATTTGATCCAGAATTTGCTGAATTGGATCTTCGACGAGTTTTTCAAGTACCAATCCGAGCGCTTTAAAGCCCACATTGGAGTAGTGGAATCGCAAGCCCGGCGGAGTACTTGCCTGAGTTTGACGCAGATTGTAAACTTCGATTACAGCAGAAAGCGATTGGTCAACCCCGCTGATAATTCCGGCGGTGTGGCTCATCAGATCAACGATTCGGATGGGTTCAAAATCACTTTTGAGACTGAACCAGTCGAGGAATTTGGAAAGGGGATCTTCGAGCTTGAGTTCTCCCCGCTCAGCAAGTTGTAAGAGGGCGATACTGGCGAAAGCTTTGCTGATTGAACCGATTTGAAAGAGGGTGTTTTCCGTGACGGGTGCCTGGGTGGTAAGATCGGTAACTCCAAGATGAAATGTCCGAAATAAACCATCGCGATCAATCAGACCAATCGCTACCCCTGGCGCGTTCGTCATTGGAAGTGTATTTTCAATCAGGACGGAAACCTGCTCAAGGCAGTCAGGCGTAATTTGCAATTTACCTCGAGAAAGGAATAAAATGGGACAACGGCACTCTTATTTTCATTGTAGCATAGGAGCTGGCATTCAGCACTTATTGACGCTTTTTATGCAATATTTATATAGTGTATAATAATATTGCGTAAAATGAAATATTTCGGATCAAATTTAACGATCCGCTTCCAAAATTAGAAAGAATGTGAATAATATGGAAATTGAGACTGTCAAAGCCTCTGGTTCTCATTACCAGGTCGGATTGCAGATTGGTGCTCAATGCCGCCGCCAAATTGTTCATTCCTTGCAACAATTGCGCCAACATCTTCCGCTCGGAAAAAACTACCAACGAATGTTGGAAGCCAGTCAACCCTATCTGAACGCGACAAAACAGGTTTTCCCACAATACATTGAGGAAATGAAAGGTCTCGCGGAAGGGGCTGAAGTTCCCTTTGAAGATGTTTTTCTCTCCATGTGTGAGGAGCTTTGGGAAACAGCCGCCTGGCGGGGTTGTACCGATATGGCTGCTCGAGGAAACGCAACGTTGGATGGAAGCACACTGGTAGCCCATACCAATGATCTTGCTCCAGACGCGGAAGAAGACCTGGTAATTCTTCAAATCAAGGCGGAAGGAGAACCGGAATTTCTTGGCGTTTCTTCCGGGGCTATCGCTTACAGTGCGGGCTTTAACGCAGCCGGGGTTAGCCTTACGGGTAATCAGTTGGATAACAACGACATCCACCCGGGCGTACCGCGCTTGGTGATGGTGCGAGCCTTGCTCGCGGCGAAAAATATCAGTCAGGCGCTTACTCTTTGCCTGCTACCACAGCGCGCATCCAGTTATGATAACTTTTTGGCGGATAAATACGGCGAAGTTTACGCCATGGAAGGATCGGCGACGGACTGCGAACCGATCTATATCAGCGGTGACACCCTGGCCCATTCCAATCATTATGTAACCCCTCGGATGAAAGTTTTTGAGGCTAATCCGGATGAGATCGGTAATTCGATCATGCGCTACAACCGCGCCAATCGCCTCCTGAGCGATCATTATGGATCTCACAGCCCAGAACTGTTCAAAACTTTATTGGCTGACCATGCCAGCTACCCCGCCTCAATTTGTAAACATCAACCCGATAACAGCACCATTTTCAGCATCATCATCCAGCTGGAAACCTTGACCGCCTGGATCGGTAAAGGGAAACCATGCGAGACTGAATATTTTACCTATCACCTTGACCCTTACGAAAGCGACCCAAAATGATTACGGATCTGATCCCCAACACTTATGAACAATCCCGCCAACGATTTTTAAATCACTTTTCCGAGATTCAAAAGCGTTGGCCTCACCTCAAAAAAGATAAATTTATGATCTCTGAAGAGGAGGACCTCAGCATTGATTGGTTCATCTCCGATGCCGTTCAAACTAACCAAAAAGTTCTCATCTTCTCCATCGCGGAACATGGAATTGAAGGCTATGTCGGCTCTGCCATGCTTGAGCTGCTCATTCGTGACTATCTCCCTCAAATAGACCCTCAAACCACAGGATTACTTTTGATCCATACGATCAATCCATGGGGAATGAAACATCACCGCCGGGTAAACCCTGACAACATTGACCTCAACCGCACGTTCTTGATCGATGAGGATTTTGATCCAGCCTTCAACCCTGCCTATGATGACCTGCTCGACCTGATTTGCGCGAAAACTGAGATTGGGCATCATACCGCGAATTTGCTCCGTTTCTTCCCGAAACTGGTTTTAAAAGCGGCGGCCAAGGGCTGGAAACAAGTTAACCACAGCCTCATGCTTGGGCAATACCGCCATCCAAGCGGCTTGTTCTATGGCGGAACAAAAACACCATCCGAAACCGCTACCGTCAAAAAATTACTTACCGATGCCTTCGAAGCCTACCCACGCATTCTGCACATGGATATGCACACCGGATATGGTCCTCGGTATCAAATGAGCATCGTAAATTCAGTGCACGAGAAACGCCCGTCTGAGCAGTGTGAACGAGAATATAACTACCCGATTGTGGTTGCTGCCAATCCGGAGGAATTTTATGCCATTAAAGGCGATCTGATCGATTTTGTGTATGAGTTGCGCGATAGAAAATACCCGGATCGGGAATTGTATGGACTTGCCTTTGAATTTGGAACCTATGGCGACAACTGGGTCGAAAAACTCCGCATGCCGTTCGCCATGCACTACGAAAACGCGCTTTGGCACCAAACGCAGACACCCCAGAAGTTTGCGGATATAGTGGAATATCATTTTGAGGAATTGTTTAATCCGCGGGAAGAGAAATGGAAGCAAAAAGCGATGCTGGATGGCAACCAGGCAATGCAAGGGATTTTGCGCTTCGAAGGCTACATCGAGTAACCCAAAGCATTTCCTCTTCGCCGGAACTCTTCTGGCAGGTTAATTTTTAAACATCTCCCGTGGGGTTTCCTTTAATCTGAGCAATGTTTGGTTTTGGAAGAATCTTCGCTCCTCAATGGCAAGTCAGCATAAAACAAGAGTACAATAAGGAACAACTCAAAATTAATTAAATTTATGACCCAAATAACAAAATTTTACTAAGCCATAAGAAATTACCGAATAGGAGAAATAAAAATGGACACCTTTACCCAGCAATTATTACAACAACTCGCCCAGGGAGCCGTATCCCAAATTGGACAGAAAATTGGCGCGGATGAACAAACCACGAATTCCGCTTTATCATCCACGATTCCCCTGTTGTTTTCCGCCTTGGCAAAAAACGCCTCTGAACCCGCTGGAGCACAGGAACTTTTTAAAGCCGTGGCGGAAGACCACGATGGCTCGATCCTCGATCATATGGATAGCTTCCTCGGCAATCCTGAATCAGCCAATGGCGCTGGAATCCTGAAGCACGTATTGGGCAGTCAACAGCCCGCGGTAACCGAAGGCTTGACCAAAAATACCGGTTTGGAAAGTAATCAGGTAGCCCAAATTTTGCAAATCGCCGCCCCGTTGGTGATGGGGATGCTGGGTAAACAACAGAAACAAGCTAATTTGGATGTGGATGGGTTGACCGGGCTGCTCCTCGGCGAAAAACAAACAGTTGAAGAATCGAATCCGGACATGATGGGCATGCTTAACACCCTCCTGGACGTCAATAAGAATGGTTCAGCCTTGGATGAAATTTTTGGGATGCTCGGCAAATTCCTCGGATCAAAAAAATAAAGCTCTTCCTTGTCAAGGCGGGATAGATTACCCCGCGCCAGAAGGATAAAAAAAACGGCTTATGCCGTTTTTTTTTGTGATCGACCAGGGACTTGAACCCTGAACCCACTGATTAAGAGTCAGTTGCTCTGCCAATTGAGCTAGTCGACCGAGTATTTGTTATTTTAGCGTTCAATATTATAGCCTCTACCCCCCGATTCGTCAAACTATTGTAAGCTGTTGCAGTCCTGGTTTTGAGCTGGTTTGGCACCTGAACTCGCCTGATTTATGTTACCATAAGCACAGGAATCGGCGGCGGGGTATGCCGCTCAGTGCCCAGGTTTTAAGCAGGCTTGAGCTCGGTTGACTGCCCGCCCGGCTGAACCAATCCGATTTACCCGCTTGACCGCAGGTCAACCAGGTTAAAGATCCGCGCAGCGACCATTATTAATCAGGAACAAAATATGATCAAAGACAACATAGCCAGGTGCGCCACTTATTTCCCAATTCATCCGTATTTTCCACAAGCCTTTGAGTATATCCGTTCTATCAGCCAGGCAAATTTTTTGGTTCAACGCACTGAGCTGCTTGGCGCGGAAATGTACGCTATGCAACAGCAATATCTCACCAAGCCAAGGCAACAGGGGGTTTGGGAGGCACACCGCAAGTACATTGACATCCAATACATTTTGGAGGGTGAGGAGCTGATTAATTTCGCCTGGATTAATGATCTTAAGCTGGGTGAATACCTAGAACATTCAGATCATCAGAAGGCGGATGGCGAGGGAAGTCCGCTGTTTCTCAAGGCTGGCGAGTTCGCCGTATTTTTCCCGCAGGATGTGCACATGCCGGGGCTGGCGGTAAACAAGAGTGTAGAGGTTAAAAAGATTGTTTGCAAATTGGCGGTTAAATGAAACTTGAGGACACCTTTCTTTATCAAGAAATTCACCAACAGCCTGAGGCAATCGCCAATTTACTCAATACAGAAGCAAGCGCAATAGAGAAAATAGGAGCCGCGATTCGGGCTTATGGCAGCAAGAATATCCTGATCGCCGCGCGAGGAACCAGTGACAATGCTGGCAGATACGCCCAATACCTGCTCGGAGCGAGCAACCAGTTTTTGGTCAGTCTGGCGACTCCCAGTTTGTTCAGTATTTACCAAAAACCTCCGGTGTTGAAGAATGTGATCGTGATTGGCATCAGCCAGAGTGGAAAAAGCCCTGATATAGTTTCGGTTGTGCAGGAAGCCCGCAATCAAGGCGCGCTGACCATCGCCATTACCAACCAACCAGGTTCTGACCTTGAACGGGCGGCGGAATATTCCATCAATCTTCACGCTGGGCTGGAACGAAGCGTAGCGGCGACCAAAACATATACAACCGAATTGACCGCGATCGCCATGCTTAGTGCCGCGATCGCTCAAAACCAAGCCGCGATGGTCGAACTGAATCAATTACCCGGGCTGATCCAGAATTTGATTAACGATGCATCCAGCCTGGCAATTTCCACTCAGCGCTACCGTTATATGCAGCATTGCCTGGTGATCGGAAGAGGCTTTCATTACGCTTCAGCTTACGAATGTTCGCTTAAGTTAAAAGAGCTCACCTATACCAAGGCGGAGCCTTACAGCAGCGCGGATTTCTTGCATGGTCCTTTTGCCCTGCTTGAGCCGGGCTATCCGGTGATTGTTTTCAGCGCGACCGGAGCGATGCTAACAGAAATGCGCGATTTCACCCTGAAGGTTCAACAACGCGGCGCGGAACTGATCATCATCAGTAATGATGATCAAATGTTGGGGATGGCTGAACTGGCGATTGGTTTGCCAAAGGATTTGCCCGAGTGGATCACCCCGATCCTGGCTATCATACCCATGCAATTGTTCGCGATGTATCTCGCCCATGCCCGTAAAATCGATATTGACGCTCCGCGGGGAATTAAGAAAGTGACTGAAACGTACTGATTCCAAAGCACGCCAACATCAGGTAATCATCAACCGTTAAAATATTTAAAAAAACAAGAGGTCCTATGCGCACAATCATCATCAATGGAACAGTTTTCACTCCCCGCCGAAAAATTGAGAAAGGTTGGGTGGAAATTGAGAACGGGAAGATAACCCGGCTTGGTGAACAATCCACCCTCAACCTCAAAAATGCCGAGGTCGTTTACAACGCTGAGAATTTGGCGGTTTGTCCCGGATTAATTGATGTTCATACGCATGGTTTGCTGGGTTATGACGCGATGGGCGCTGACCTTGGGATGGTAATTCAAAAATATCCTCAATTTGGGGTCACCTCTTTTATGGCGACCACGCTCACATACCCTCGCCAGGAAGTCATCAACGCCTTGACTGAGATGGGCAGGCAGCTCACCGAGCCTCCGCGCGGAGCCCATTGTCTCGGGATTCACCTCGAAGGTCCTCACCTTTCACCGGCAAAGCCAGGCATGGCAACCGCTGAATGGGTGTATCCGCTAAACCAACAGGATGTGGTTGATTTTCAGGCTGCCAGTCGCGGGCATTTGCGCATGATTACTTTCGCCCCCGAAGCTCCCGGCGCGCTGGAGGTAATACCATATCTGATTCAAAACAACATCATTCCGGTCATCGGGCATAGTGAAGCGGATTATGAAACGGTGAAAAAAGCGGCCAGCCTGGGCTTGAACCACGCCACCCACACCTACAATGCCATGCGCCCTTTAAATCACCGTGAGCCTGGCGTGGTAGGGGCAGTCATGACCATCGATGAAATTTATGCGGAGCTGATCGGTGATGGCGTTCACGTGCACCCGGTGGCGATGGAGATCCTTTTCAGAGCCAAGGGAATGGATAAAGTGGTGCTCATCTCCGATTCCGCCCCGTTTGCCAACATGCCTGAGGGTCAGTATGAATGGGAACACAAGCCTTTGATTGTAAAAAATGGAAAATGTACGCTTGAAGATGGAACGCTGGCCGGCGCGTATCATTGCCTGGATGCCGGGGTACGTAATCTCGTAAATCTGTTGGGCTACCCGTTGGAAAAGGCGTTGCTGCCTGCGACCACCAACCCGGCGCGCTCCGTTGGAATATTCGATCGAGGCGCTTTGGAACCGGGCTATTGGGCTGATATCAGCCTGTTTAACTCCGATCTCCAGCCGGCCGCTACTTTCTGTGCCGGCGATCTGGTTTGGGAAAAGGAAAAAGGATAGATTACATAAATGGAATGATTTAGCTCGGCTGTCACTCCTTTCCTCAACCTTCCCAGTTGGTATGAAAAACACCGGGGCGATCCAAACGCTGGTAAGTATGGGCGCCAAAGAAATCGCGCTGGGCTTGGGTGAGATTGGCTGGTAAGGTTTCCGAACGATACGCGTCAAAGTAAGCCAGGGATGCCGCCATGGCGGGCATGGGAATACCCAAGCCAATGCCGGTTTGCAGGGTAACGCGCCAACCCTCCTGGCGTTCCATTATTGCCTGGCTGAAGGTTGGGTGGATGAGTAAATTGGAGAGCAGCGGATTTTGCTCAAACGCTGCCGCAAAATCATCCAGGATGGAGGCACGAATGATGCAGCCTGCCCGCCAAACCTTGGCAATCTCTTCCAGATTCAGGTCCCACCCAAATTCGGCTGATGCTGATTTGAGTTGATAAAAGCCCTGGGCGTAGGATGTGACTTTGCTGGCATAAAGGGCAGCTTCGGCATGTTGGGTAAGCGCATCCAAATTTCCCTCGAAGGGTGAGTTCCCTCCCAAAATTTTATTGGCAAAAATTCGCTCACTCTTCATCGAGGAAATGATCCTGGCTTCCACGGCGGCGTTGATGGTCGGAATGGCAACCCCCAAATCGAGGGCGTTTTGGGAAGTCCAAATTCCAGTGCCTTTTTGAGAGGCCTGGTCTACAATCAAATCTACCAAATCTCGTCCGGTATCCGGGTCGATCTTGGTAAGTATTTGGGCGGTGATCTCAATCAGGTAGGATCTTAATTTGCCCTTATTCCAATTTCCAAAAATTGAGGCGATCTGCTGGTTTGATAAGCCTGCCCCGCGATGAAACAGGTCATATATCTCGGCGATCAACTGCATATCAGCGTACTCGATTCCGTTGTGGATCATCTTGACAAAATGACCCGCCCCGCCTTTGCCCATCCAATTCACGCAGGCTTCCCCCTGAGGTGTTTTGGCGCTGATTTTGGTCAGTATTTCGCGGATCGCGGCCCAAGCCTGGCTGTCTCCACCCGGCATGATGGATGGACCCCACAGCGCGCCGCTTTGCCCACCGGAAACTCCAGTGCCAACAAAGTGGATTCCCTGTGCTTGAAGTGAGATTACGCGCCGCTCGGTATCTTTGAAATGTGAATTTCCGCCATCGATAAGGATGTCTCCGGTTTGCAGGAAAGGACGTAAATCTTTGATGGCGGAATCGACGGCATCACCCGCCGGTACCATCAAAAAGAAGACTCGCGGCTTGGTTAAGCTATCGGCTAATTCCTGTAACGATTCCGCCACGGGAAGTTCCGTTTCCTGGCTGAGTTTTGGCCGCAAATCGTAACCAAGCGTCGTAATTCCATTGCGCTGAAAGTTGAGCGCCAAACTCCTTCCCATCACTCCTAAACCAATCATCCCAAGCGTATATTTTTTCAGCATGATTTCCTCTGTAATTTTCTCGATAATCCGTTCAAGCTCCTGGTCGATATCAATGGTCAAGGCATCCATTGGCTCTTCCAAAGATTCAAACTGGCTTGCCAACAATTCTGGCCGCATAAAATGTCCGCTGCGCCTGGCAATCCTTTGACTGATCAATTGCGGCGTGCCTTTGAGATAGACGAATTTTACCGGTCCCCCCTGGGCGAGAATTATCCGATAAGCATTTTTTAAGGCACTGCACGCCAATACCCCATCAATGCCTTGCTCAGTCTGGACCCTGATCAGATTTTTCAAATCTTCCAGCCAGCTTGCCCGGTCCTGGTCGGTGAGAGGCAATCCCGTGCTCATTTTGGCGATGTTCTCCGCGGAGTGGAAATCATCCGCGTCGAAAAATTTCCAATTTAATTTTTCCGCCAAACCAGCGCCAACACTGCTTTTACCACAACCGGTAACCCCGATAATGATCAGAAACATTAATTTTCCTTTTGCTTCGTGCGCTGTCGTGTTTCCAGTGTGCCGCAAAAAAATATCTGGACAAGTGCCTGTTTTTCCATAATCATTTAATTAAATCACAATAGTATAAAGTTGTGTGCCATGGAGCTGGGAAATCCGGCTCATTTTGAAAAATATTTTTGATGTTAATTTGACCGCGGTTGGTGAATGTTGGCATGGTATCATCAAGTTCTTAGAACAATCTATTTGAAACAGGGTGATCTGAATGAGCAAATCAAGTGTACAGCAAATTAAAGATCGTTTTGACGCGGATGTGGATCGTTTTTCCAGCCTGGAGAGTGGACATACCGCGATCATGGATTCGGTGGTGATGTTGGAGGTCCTCACCAAATCCGCGGCGGCATGCACTCCGAATGCGGAGAGCATGTTGGATATAGGCTGTGGAGCGGGCAATTACAGTCTGAAATTATTGGGGCTTTTACCGAAACTCAAAGTAAGCCTGGTCGACCTGAGCCTGCCGATGCTCGAACGAGCCCGGGAACGTCTTTCCAAGGCTGGCTGCCATTCGGTTGAAATCCTTCAAAGCGATATTCGCGACCTGAATTTTGGCAAGGGTCAGTTTGATATCATTCTGGCGGGAGCGGTTTTCCATCATCTGCGGGGTGATGAGGAATGGCGGGAAGTGTTTAATCGATGTTATCAGGCATTAAAACCGGGTGGGGGATTATGGATCGCTGATTTGATTGAACACGAGAATAGCGCGGTCCAAAAAGTGATGTGGGAACGCTATTCCCAATATCTAATTCAGGCGGGAGGGGAAGATCTGCGCGATAAGGTTTTTGCAAACATCGAACAGGAGGATACCCCAAGAGGATTGAATTTTCAGCTCGCCCTGATGCGGGAAATCGGTTTTTGTGAGATTGAAGTCTTGCATAAAAGCGGCAGTTTTGCCGCTTTTGGAGGGACGCGGCAATAGATTTTACTTACCCGCCAATACTGGTTTGATTTGAGTTCTGGCAGGGATCGGGGTTAATCAGGCTTCCTTATTTTCGTCGTCGGCAGGTTTTTCGTCGGTGCCGATGCCCTTCTTGAATTCTTTAATCCCTTTGCCCATCTCGCCTGCTACCTTGCTGATGCGTCCAACGCCGAAGAGCAAAATCACGATAACCAGAATGATGATCAGTTCAGTTGTTCCAAAATGCATATTGTCTCCAATTTCCGTAATATAACCGGAATTTTATTTAATTTTACCTTACTTGGCTCAGGGTTGGGGAGTTAATAAGCCCTGCTTTTCGAGGACGAATTCACCACTCCCTTTACTGGATGCGTAGTAAAACCTTGCCTTCTTTCCAAAGTTCCTCAAGGTTGTAGTATTCTCGGGTATCTTTGGTAAAGCAATGCAGAATCACCGATCCATAATCGACAATCACCCAGCCTGACGCAGCTTCACCCATTGGTTTGCTCTTCAATTTATGGTTTTCTCTGATTCCATCAATCACATGATCCGCGAGCGCTTCGATCATGCGGTCCGAACTGCCGGTACAAATGACAAATAAACTGGTTATATTGGAAACTTTCTCAAGATCCATTAAAACGATATCTTCGGCTTTGTTTTCTTCCAAAACCTCGATGATACTATTGGCTAATTGTTTTGGCTCCACTCATTCATCCTTTTCAGCGTTTCAAGGCGAATTGAGCTAAGGGAGTATAGCGAGCTCCCATTCGCATTAATTCGCTCTGATAGATTGTAACCGATTTTATGGTTTGCTCCTTCAGCCTGCCCAGGTCCAATTGTTTCATACTAATCAGCAGCTCGGTTGATTTTTCAGGCTGGATGAGCGGGTTAATTCGGGCAAGGGTGAGGTGGGCGCGAAAGGGTTTTTGATCAAATTCCAGCCCGCTTTGGGTTAATCCTGCCCGGATTTGATAAACGAGTTGGTCAAGGGGTGCGCTTGACTGGCAGCCAACCCAAAGAACTGTAGGCTTTCGGCTGCTGGGGAAAGCGCCAATATGGTCAAATCGCAAGGGAAAGGCATGGCAGTTTTCGGCCGCGGCGCGACAGGTTTCACGAATGGGATTTAGCTTCCCCCGCTCAACTTCACCCAGAAAAGCGAGTGTGAGGTGAAATTTTTCCGGATCATCCCATTTCACTTGCCGGTCAAACCGACCACGCAGCTCCCGGGTGAGTTCAGCCAAATCCTTGCGGAACTGGTCATTTGGGTCCACGGCGATAAAAAGCCGAATCAGATTATTTTGATGAGGATCGTTCATTGGAGATTACCCTCGGTAACACTTTAGATTATATTTTAGCGGATTGACTCAGCCTGTTTTCTCTGAATCCGGTCTCTGTTCATTTTAACACTTGTGATTAGGAATCCAGAATGCCTGGTTGAGATGGAAAAAATTTAAGGTGACATATTCATAAAAATGAATATAATAATAATGATTTTATCGACGCATTTATTGCGGGAATATTGATAAACTGACCAAATGTCAGCCTGCTGGATTGGAGAATAGGGCTGATTTATTCAGGTCAAGAGATGATTGATCAAAGAATTAAGGAGAATGCAATGTCAACGAGTGTTACAAAAAAACTATCCATTATTGATCGCTACCTTACTCTCTGGATTTTTATCGCCATGGCGGTCGGCGTCGGCATCGGATATTTATATCCAACTCAGGTTCAGCAATTCAATGCGGCGGTATCGATTGGAACGACCAATATCCCCATTGCCATCGGATTGATCTTAATGATGTATCCGCCATTTACCAAGGTTAAGTATGAAGAGTTGGGCGGGGTTTTTCGAAATAAGCGGGTACTCAGCCTGTCCTTGATCCAAAATTGGCTGATTGGCCCTCTGCTGATGTTTGTTTTGGCGATCATCTTTTTACGCGGGTATCCTGAATATTTTACCGGTCTGATTTTAATTGGGCTTGCCCGCTGCATCGCGATGGTGATCGTTTGGAACGAGTTGGCTCAGGGAGATACAGAATATGCCGCCGGATTGGTAGCATTTAATAGTATTTTTCAGGTTTTATTCTACGGACTTTATGCCTGGATATTTCTCACCTTACTGCCAACCTGGTTTGGATTTGAGGGAGTAACCGTCGATATCACGGTTAAACAAATCGCGGAAAGTGTATTCATCTATCTTGGAATACCCTTCCTGGCTGGTTACCTAACCCGGTTCTGGTTAATTCGACTTAAGGGCAAGCAATGGTATTACGAAAGTTTTGTTCCAAAAGTAAGCCCACTAACTCTGGCTGCCTTGTTATTTACAATTGTGGTTATGTTCTCCTTAAAGGGGAACCTCATCATTCAAATTCCGCTTGACGCGGCTCGAATTGCGCTGCCATTACTGCTTTACTTTGTGATCATGTTCCTCAGTTCCTTTTGGATGGGAAAGGCGGCGGGAGCCGATTACTCAAAAAATGTTACCTTGTCTTTTACCGCCGCGAGCAACAATTTTGAACTCGCCATCGCAGTCGCGGTAGCCGTATTTGGAATCAATCATGGAGCAGCCTTTGCCACTGTGATTGGCCCGCTCGTGGAAGTGCCCGTGATGATTGGCTTGGTGAATGTTGCCAACTGGTTGCGGAAACGCTGGTATTCACCCAAAAACGCTGTCATCTAAACCTGTCTTATCAGAAATTGGGATCAAGTTTGAGATGGTTGCCTCACTTAGGAAGGCAAGTTTTATTTGGATTCTTGGTACAATAGGGTGACCCAAAAAATCACAGCAATCATTGCAAGAATTCATGTCTACAAAAAAATATAATCTTTTGCAAGCCGCGCGAAACCCAAAGACAGAATGGTTGGTTTTCGGCGGCTTGCTCGCTTTTTACCTGGTTAGAGCGCTGTATATCGCCACGACCACCTGGGTCGGCATGGATGAAGGTTATTACCTGATTAAAGGCTATTGGTTTCTAACCGGACAACAAGTTCCATTCAGTGTGAATGGGGCAATTACCAATAAGCCTCCCTTTGCTTTCTTCATACCCGGATTATCCCAATTTATCTCGCCTGGCATCTTTTCTGGAAGAATTTTCGCGATTCTGACCACAATCCTTAGTTTGATTGGGCTGTGGCTTATCATCCGGCGAAATTCCAACGCTTGGTGGGCGAACCTCGCCTTGATCTCCTTTGCCGCCAACCAATTTTGGGTGGAGACTTATACCCGTGAGTATACTCAGACCCTGACCTTTTTTTTCCTCATCTGGTCATTCTATTTTGGACTTGGAAAACAGCGTTCGAACCGCCAAATCATCATTGGCGGAATCATGGCGATTATGACGGTTATGATCCGTCAGAACATGGCGCCTTATTATGCCCTTTTTGCTCTCTATCTCGCCTGGGAACACTCGATTAAAAAAGCTTTCCTCCTGCTCATCCCAAGCGGGTTGTTATTCGTAGGGGTACACATCTATTATTGGCCCGAAATCTTCCTGAATTTATGGGTTACTGCCCTGCCGCGGGTTTGGCGTCCCCCGCTGTTAAATTTCCTCGGCATGCAGGATATTTTAAGGTTTACACCGGAAGAAGGCAGGGAAATTTTTGATTATTCATTTTGGCAGATTGTTCATGCTTATTCCCGGGTGATTAAAACATCTTTTTTAGCGGTGTTTATTGCCTTCATCGCTAATTTTTTGCTTCCATCCATTTGGAGAGTGGATCGGGAAAGAGCCAAACAGAATCTCTTTGTCATTTTAGCCTTCGACATGCTTTTAGCCGTCCATCTAAATGTGGTTGTCAACCAACAAGTCTTACTGTTCAACTTGCCAGTTTATTTGCTCTTCTGGGCTCCAACCATCTTTATCCTTTTGCCGGATGCCTATCATGTAGTCGGCAAGCATGGTCGAAGTTGGGCGGCACGTTCCTTCTTACCGGTTGGAATGATTCTTTTTTTCGGGCTTTTAGCCTTGGGTTATTATTCCAAACTATCTTCCGCGCTGATGAATTTGGCTGTTCCTCGAATCGGCGAAGGTACCATCCAGCCGGGATCAACCGAATTATGGCGCGTCCTCGTCAATAAATTCGGGCTTGATCCCAAGATTCAAGCCTACCTACTGCCGACCCTCTTTGGCTTAGCCGGTGGGACGGTAATTGTGGTATTCCTTTACCTGCTTTCAAAATTATTTCAACATTCACACGGGGTGCCTTCCCGCAGAGGGATGTTTGCCGCGCTCCTGGCTGGCTTTTTGTTTATGAGTTCCCTGCCCTCAATTCCGAGAGAGGATATTGACAGAACTTGCCAGGTAAATACCATCACTGCCTTGCGTGTAGCCGGGGAAGCGATTGAAGCCCAAATTGAGCCCAACGCGCTGCTCTTCTGGGCGGTGGAAAACCAGCCCTCCATCGGCGCTTTATTCCACTTTGGCCCAGTGCGAATTTTTCCCAAACAGTTAAACGGGGAGCATTATTATCGAAAATACATTACTCTCGAAGAGAGCAAACAAAGCCGGTATTGGTCTGATGCCCAGGCAATAGAGTGGTTGAAACAAGCTGATTACCTGATTGGTGAACCGGGAAGAATGGAACATTGGCTGGAATTGGTCAGGCAGATTCCTGGCCTTGAGGCGGTCAAGTTGGACGGCGCACCGCCGATGAACCCTTGCAGCGAGAATTCGCGGATTTTGCTATATAAATTGCAACCGGAATAATTATTTTCCAATGCGCTTTTGTGAGAGAGTATAAATTCACAATGCTGAAAAAACCAACTGTTCACCTTTTGAGTATGGCGGCCCAGCCGGCGGCTCGATCCCTCATTCTCTCAGGCTTAGCTGAGCATTGGGGAAAAATTAACCCGGATCTCAACCCCGATTTGGAGAATTTAATTTCTTTCTACCCTGAATCAATATTTGTAATTGAGCAGGATGGCGAAGTGCTGGCGACCGGGGCGTTAACCCCAATCGATCAAACTACCTGGCAGGTTGTACGCATGTCGGTGGATAAACGTTACCGCCGGCAAGGTCTGGGGAAAGCAATGCTCGGGCATCTCATCCAGATTGCCCAACAAAGGGGAGCGAATCGCTTGATTTTGGAAACCACATCCGATTGGGACGAGGCTCGCCAATTTTACCGGTCAGCCGGCTTTAAATTCACTCATCTCCTTAATGGTGACGCATATTACGAGCTCGAGCTCCGGAACGAGTGAACGGCACACCTCGGAAAAATTTTTTCATCTGGCCTGCTTACGGCAGAGGTGACCAGTTGGGATAGAATCCGCCATGGTGCAAGTCGTTTTTTCCAAAAGTTAATTGGGTCTCACCACTGCCATCGATATTGATGATAAAGATGTCGGTTCCCGGGGTTGGGCTACGGTTGGTGGAGAAGTAAACCAGGCGTTTTCCATCCGGTGACCAGGAGGGACATTTGTTGTATTCCCCGCTGCCACCCGGGTGATTGGTAACCTGGCGCATCTCAGCCCCATTCGCCTTCATGATGTAAACCTCAAAATTGTTACCTCCTGGTTCGCCATCGAAGGCAATCCATTTCCCATCCGGGGACCACTTGGGATAGTGTAACGGTCCAGCCATGATCAGATGTGGGCCGCTCCCATCCGATTTCATGGCAAAGATGCCACCTTCCTCACCGCCAAAAGCGGAGTAGACGATCTGACTTCCGTCCGGTGACCAATCCGGGTAGTTTTCGGTGCGCTTGAAAGTGTCGGTAAGGCGGGTAAATTCCTCGCCAGCCAGATCAATGATAAACAGGTCACTCGCCTTATCCGGCATCGTTCGGCTGAAGACGATCCTCTTTCCATCCGGAGACCAATCGGGGTGATGTTCGTTTTCGGGAGTATCGGTCAAGCGGATTTGCTCAGTGCCATCGGCATTCATGAGGTAAATTTCGCTGTTTCCATCACGCTCTGATGTAAAAACAATCCTTTTTCCATCTGGTGACCAGCACGGGTCACGTTCATCTCCCGCGCTATTGGAGATGGGGGTGATTCCTGAGCCGTCCACATTCATTACAAAAATTTCCTCGCCCGATTTGGGGACCGTCCATCCGGTAGCCGAAAAAACGATCCGGGCGGTATCGGGAGGTTTGGGGAGCTGGATTGGGTCATTTGTATCGGTTGGCTCAACCTGTACGATGGCATTTTGATGGGTAAAGCCGTCCATAAGGTCATCAAAAATGGTGGATTGAGGATCATAGGTGGTGTTGTACACCCGGTAGGAAAATACATAAACGCTGCCGTTTAATTCCACCCACAGGTCATGGAATCGCCAGCGAGGTTCGCCCCAGGGCCGTTGGTAGGTGAGTTCGATCCCCGTAAACTCTCCCCGATCTTTCGGAACGACGACCAACTCCTCGAGGGCAGGACCTTTGGTATAAGCCTGGTTGAATTTACTTGAAATGGTTTCACCTTCCGCCAATTTAGAAGCTGCGATGCTGAAAAATTGTTGCGTTGAGGTCGCATCCTGTATGGCAAACAGCTCTTCCAACCCGAGGTCAAAATATTCACCCTCGGCGGACATGGTGGACCAGCCCGGTGGAATATTGAAGATGATATTCTCGTCAGAAAAGGAAGAAAGGGTTGCTGTTTCAATCGCTTCGGGAATCGGGGTATTTGACTGGGTTGAGGCGGGTAGATCGGATGGGCTTGATCCACATCCGGCACACAAGATCATCAAAATCCCCATGATCCAAATATTCGGTGTTTTCATCATGGACTCCTTTTGTGTCCGCGAGAGAGGACCCTTTGGCGAAATCCGCCAGGCATTTAGTAAAAAACAATCATTTTTTACAGATTAACTATCCTCTAAATTTATTATGCCACGCGGAGGGTAAAAAACAATCCTGAATTTAAATAGCTTGAAGGCACATGGGTGGAAAAACCTGATTACTGGCTCTCATTTTCATGAAAGACCCGGTAAAACGGGATTAAATTGAAAGGTTGGTTGTTATTATTCCGCTTCGTCTTGATTGCTTAAAACCGGACGAATTCCGCTGCCGTCCTTAGGCGCGCCAACGACACCTTTTTCTTCCAGTGAATCGATGATGCGTGAGGCACGGGTATAGCCGATGCGGAACTTGCGTTGGAGCATGGAGACTGAGGCTTTGTTTTCGGCACGAACAAATTCCATCGCGTCCTTGGTCAATGGATCACCCACATCGCGAGCAGTGATATCCTCAGCCAGATAGGAGGTTTGTTTGAGGGGGAGATTCTCGCCTGGCCTGTCGATGGCTTCGTCAGTTTGCCCAGCCTGTCCAGGAGCTGCTTGGTCGCGCCAATAATCCACCAGGTTTTGAATCTCAATGTCTGAGACATAAACACCTTGCAAGCGAACCGGTTCGGGGGCATTGGGATCCTGATAGAGCATATCACCCTTTCCGAGAAGGCGTTCCGCGCCGGGTTTATCCAAAATTACCCGGCTATCAGTATTGGAGGTGACCGCGAAGGCTACACGGGCGGGAATGTTGGCTTTAATCAGCCCGGTGACGACATTGACCGAAGGGCGCTGGGTGGCCAATACAAGGTGGATACCGGTAGCCCGGGCAAGTTGAGCTAATCGGGTGACGGTTCTTTCCGTTTCCTCCGGGGCGATCATCATCAGGTCAGCCAATTCGTCGATGACCACCACGATATTGGGAAGGTTACGCAGATTTCGAGAGCGGGCTTTGCTGTTATAGTCATCGATGTTGCGTGCTCCTACATCGGCAAAGGTATGATAACGGCGATCCATTTCGCGGGTCATCCATTGCAAGGCACCCAGAACGCGATCGGTTTCCACAATCACCGGCGCGAGCAGGTGTGGAATTCCGTTGTAACCGGTCAGTTCCACCCTTTTGGGGTCTACCAAAACCAGGCGCAGGTCGTCGGGGGTATTAAACATCAGTAAACTGGAAAGCAGGGCATTCACACAAACGGATTTACCTGATCCGGTAGCGCCGGCAATCAAAAGATGGGGCATGGCCGCCAAATCAGCCGAGATTGGCCGACCGGAGACGCTGCGTCCCAAACCGAAACTGAGCGGTTTGCGTTTGCGCTGATATTCGTCGCTTTCGAGGACGCCGCGCAAGTCAACCATACTCATTTCGCCATTGGGTACTTCAATCCCAACGTAGCTGTGGCCAGGCACCGGCGCCTGAATGCGGATGGATGCGGCTGAGAGTGCCAGGGCAAGGTCATCGGCGAGGGCGGCTATTTTGTTGACGCGTACCTTCACCCTGCCATTCCGAGTTTCCACAAATTGAGGTTCCACCCCAAATTGGGTAACCGTAGGTCCGCGCTCGATATTGACCACCTTGCCTGGCGCGCTGAAAGACCGCAAGGTACTTTCGAGTAAGCTTACCCTTTCCTGGGTTAATTCTTCATCATATTGGGCATGGGTATTTTCATCCAGAATATCCTTTACCCGCGGCAATTTCCATAAAATCTTGTTTGGTTCAAGCCGTACAGGTTTGCCAACCTCCACCTGGCGTTCAATGATGACGTGGGGTTGAGGCTTGCCTTCCTCCTCATCCGCTTCAACCGGAAGGTAGCCATCTTGATAAGCAAGTTGCTCATCTTCGTATTGATCGCGACTCTGAAAGAGCTTTCCTGTCACTCTTCCAAAGAGCGTGCCGAGAAGTTCTGCCCCGTTGAGCAAGAGTTGAAAAAGATTGATATTAAATAGGAGCATGAGCGCGATTACCAACCAGGCGCCCAGTAAAATTCCAGCCCCAAGCTCACCCAGCCCTTTAAGCAGCCCATTCCAGAGCGCTTTTCCAATTAATCCGCCATGCAAGGTAAGAGCTTCCGTGGCGCTGAGGAAGCCAAAAAAAGCGAAAATCGCGCCTACAACCTTGCCGATTGAGAAATTGGGAATGGATTCGATTCGGCGCAGGATAAGCCAACCGCCAACCCAGATCATCCCCAATGGAAGCGCATAAACGCCATGGCCGATCAGCTGATCAAAAAACGCCGCTAAACCTTCGGTCACTGGGCTGCGGGAAACGGAAAATAACATCAGTCCGAGGAATAAACCGCCAAGGGCTAAAATGGCACCCAGAATATCGGCTTTTCGGTCCGCGGAGATGTGGACTCGCCGAATTTGACCTTGTTCGCTTGGCTTTGTTTTACTGGTGGAACGGGAACTGGATCGGGAAATTGGTTTGGATGAAGTTTTCGTGACGCGGGCAGCGGGCTTGGTGGCACTCTTTTTTGCGGCGCCAGGAGAAGATTTCTTCTTTTTTGGGTCGTCGATCGCCAACTTCTCGCGGGAAACTTTTGTCGGGCTTGCGATCCTCTTGGATGAATTTCTCATTGTTCTCCCTGTCAATTTTTGATTATAGCATTATTCAACTTGGCGTTAAGGTAAAATAAACCTACACCATCGCAAAACAACGAAGGAATCTGCCCTTGTTTGAAATAATCTTTTTAGGAACATCCGCTTCCGCGCCCTCCGCGCATCGGGGTTTAAGCGCCCAGATCGTGAAATTCAACGACCATCGTTTTCTGGTGGATTGCGGCGAGGGAACCCAGCGTCAAATCTTGCGATCCGGGATCGGATTTAAGCAGATTAATCGGATTTTGTTAACCCACGGCCATCTTGATCATATCCTTGGGCTCGGTGGATTAATGTCCACCTTCATGCGTTGGGAGGCGATTGAACACTTGGAGATTCTGGGTGGAAAAAGCACCCTCGAGCGGGTACGGACGCTGGTGGACGGAGTAGTACTGCGTGGACAGCAACCGCCCATGGAGCTGGTTTATCGCGAGGTTACTCCGGGACTGCTTTATGATGAGGAAGGTTTTACGGTAAGCGCCTTCAATGTTACCCATCGCGGACCCGATTGTTACGGTTATATTTTTGAAGAAAAACCGCGCCGTCCATTTTTGGCGGAAAAAGCGGAAGAACTGAATATTCCATTTGGCGGCGAACGTGCCCAATTGGTTAAAGGAAACTCCGTCATCTTGGAAGATGGCAGGCTGATCACACCCGAACAGGTATTGGGCGCCGAACAGCCGGGAGCGAAATTGGTGATTACCGGGGACGTTGCCCGTACGGATAATATTTTTGAGTATGTCCAAGGAGCCAATACGCTGGTCATCGAATCAACTTATTTAATAGAAGAAGAGGAGATGGCGAAACAGTTCAGCCATATGACTGCCACTTGGGCGGCGGAGCTGGCTGTGAAAGCCGGGGTAGATCACCTGATTTTGACTCATTTCAGCCGACGATATAGGGAAAAGGATATTATTGCTGAGGCGGCTGAACTGCATCCGAATGTCAGTGTTGCGCGTGATTTTGACAGTTTTACTTGTAAAAAACGTGAACGAGAGGGAAACACGCCACTGGAGGATACGGTTTGATGGCTGGACGCAATATTGACGTTGACCCATGCGACAAGCTCAGCGCGGACGCGGTTGGCAAGCCGGGTCATCGGATTTTTTATTTACAGGCAATCTCAAACGGAGAGCGGTTTACGGTTTTGGTAGAAAAGATACAATTACTGACCCTTGCCTCAGGGATTGAATCCTTTCTTGCCGATTTGGCGCAACGTGATTCGCGTTTTGAAACCCTGAACGCCTCGGTCAATGAATTTGAGATGCGGATTGATAACTTCGATTCACCGCTCTTCCGGGCGGGCGATTTGGGTGTCGGTTATGATGAAGCCAGCGGCGGAATGGTCATCTTCGTTCGGGAGAGTATTCTGGAGGGTATCAGTGAGGAAGAAACCCGACTCCTGCGTTTATGGTGTACACCCGAACAAGCTAACAATTTGGCTTATTGGATTGTTGAATTGGCCAGCCGTGGCAGACCGGTCTGTCCACAATGCGGCTTGCCGATTGAACCGGAAGGGCATTTTTGTTTGAAAAAGAACGGACACCGATAGTTGAAAAAGGAAAACCCGCCGATCAAGATCGGCGGGTTTATTATTTAAAGAAACTTGAATTTGATTTTCTACCTTACCCAACCGGTTCTGGTTCTGACGCCAATTCAACTTTGATCGCGCATACTTTGAAAGTAGGTATCTTGGCGATCGGATCGAGTTCCGCCAAAGTAAGCTCGTTAGCGTTGGCTTCTGGGAAGTGGAAATTAGCGAAGACCATACCTTCCGGCACCCGATCGGTAATCCATGCTCTGGCAACAATACTTCCGCGGCGGGAGGAAACTTTTACCCGACTATTGCCATTCACAGAAAGTTTGATAGCGTCCTGTGGGCTTAATTCGATCAGCGCTTCATCATAGATTTCGGATAAGCCCTTGGAACGTCGGGTGATGGCGCCGCCGTGCCAATGGTAAAGCACCCGGCCTGTGGAAAGGGTCAACGGGTATTCATCGTCCGGTAATTCTGGGGCTGGAATATGGTCGACCGGCATAAAACGTCCTTTGCCTCGGGTAAAGCCCTTGGTATGCAAAATCGGCGTACCTGGATGGTCGAGGCTGGGCACTGGCCATTGGAGCCGTTCGCCATTATTGAGCCGCTGATGCGTGATTCCGGCGTAAGAAGGCGCCAAGGCATTAACCTCGCCCATGATTTGATTGGGGGATTGATAATCCCAGCCTGCCCAGGGAGCGGTCAGGTCAAGCGTTCGTTCACCTTCGGCAGGATTGGCTAATATCAGTTTGCTCAGGTCAGCGATGATTTCCCAATCCTGACGAGCATCACCCAGATTCGGGATTGCCTTACGCACCATCTGAACGCGCCGCTCGGTATTGGTTACCGTTCCATCTTTCTCGGCAAAACTGACCCCGGGCAAGAGGATATCAGCGTATTCAGTCGATTCCGTCGGGAAGATATCCTGAATCGCCAGGAAATCAATCGCCTGGAAGCAATGACGCACATGGCCGCTGTCGGCTTCACTGGTGATCGGGTTTTCACCCATCACATATAAAGCTTTGGTTTTGCCTTCCAAAATCTCCGGAACAAGTTCGGTAACGGTTTTCCCGTCCCTTGGATCCAAACCATTGACCGAAATTTCTCCATCTCCAGCGTTAGGGAGATGGCTTGCCCCCCAGCCTTGTGAGAATTTAAGCCGCACGGCTTCGTTACTCACTGGCTGATAGGCCGGATAAACATTTGGTAACCCGCCCATATCACACGCGCCTTGAACGTTATTCTGTCCGCGCAGGGGGTTGGCGCCGCCGCCGGGGATACCGATATTGCCGAGGAGCATCTGCAAGTTGGAAAGGCTGAAGACGTTGCGAACGCCAACCACATGCTGAGTGATACCCAGAGTCCACATGGTAGCCATCGGTTTGCTCGTGCCCATTAATTCGGCAGCCTGCCGTAAAAGTTCCTCTGGTACGCCGGTAATCTGGCTGACCAGATCCGGGGGGTATTGCTTGACGACTTCGACAAAATCCTCGTAGCCCTCGGTACGTTCATCAATAAAAGCATTGTTTTGATGACCATTTTCGAGGATGAGATACATCAAGCCGTTTAACAAGGCAATATCGGTGCCCGGTTTTTGTTGAAGGTGAATCGTCGCAAAATCGACCAAATCGATCCGCCGTGGGTCGGCAACGATTAACTTGGCGCCGCGGAATCGTACCGCCCGGCGCAGCATTGTGCCAAATACCGGATGTTGTTCCGTGGTATTCGAGCCGATTACAAAGAACAATGCCGCGTTTTGAGAAACATCGTCCATGCTGTTTGTCATAGCTCCAGATCCGTAAGTGGTCGCCAGACCGGCGACAGTGCTGGAGTGTCAGAGACGGGCGCAGTGGTCTATATTGTTGGTTCCTAAGACCTGCCGCGCGAATTTATTCATGATGTAGTTCTCTTCGTTGGTACACTTGGCGCTGGTGAGCACGCCGATCGAGCGGGGACCGTGAGTATTGCGAGTAGTTCTAAGCTTGCTGGCGGTCAGTTCCAGGGCGGTTTTCCAATCGGTTTCCACCCAACTCCACGGATGATTGGCATCTAATTCCGCCGAAACAGTGGTTCCGATAAAGGGACGAACTTCTTCCTTGCTGGTTCCATCCAATAGATACTTGCGAACCCGCGGTTTTAAGAGTCGATCGGGGTGGTGGATATAATCATATCCGTAGCGGCCCTTGACACACAGGGCCATTCCGTTGACTGGCGCGTTGGGATTCGATCCAACCCCAATCACCTTGTCGTTTTTCACCAAAAGGTCGAAATTACAGCCAACCCCGCAGTAGCTGCAGGTTGTGGTAACTTTTTTTACCTGATAGCTGCGCGCGGTTCCGTAATTTGGTTTGTTGGTAAGCGCGCCGGTGGGGCAATAGGCAACACATTGACCACAGCTCTCACAGTGGGCTTCCAGAAGTGAAGTTCCGGCTCCGGCAACGATAAACTCGTCCATGCCGCGTTTGGCAACCCCCCAAACATCCCGAACCTGGATTTCTTCACAAGCCGACACACATCGCCGGCAAAGGATACAACGGTTCATGTCCACCCGGATGAATGGATTCGGATCGCTATCAATCTCATAGCGGTGGTTTTTCTGTCCAAATTCAGGAAAAACAGCCTGATATTCGTAAGCCCGGTCTTGCAGCTCGCAATGTCCGTTGGCTTCACACGTGATGCAATCCATCGGATGATTGGCAAGCATCATCTCGAGGGTCATCTTTCGGTCGGTCACCACCCGCGGACTGTGGGTTTCAATATCCATCCCATTGGCGACTGGGGTTACGCAAGCAGCCTGTAAAAAGCGTCCGCCTTTCACTTCCACAACACACATCCGACAGTTGCCGGTGGGGTTTAAGTCCTTGTGATAACACAGGGTGGGGATCTCTACCCCATGCTGCTGGGCGACCTCAAGGATGGTTTGCCCTGGGTCGGTTTCGATCTCTTTTCCATTCAATTTGATACGAACAGCCATCGTTTGCTCCTCTTAATTGTGGATGCCGCTTTCGGCTTTGGCAAATTCAGCTTCGAAGTGGGTCAGCGCGCTGAACATGGGAATGCTGGCAGACTGCCCCAGCCCGCAGAAGGAGGAATCACGCATTACTTTGGCAAGCTGAATCAATTCGTCAGTCATGCCGCTTTTACCTTTGCCTGCTGTCATCTGGGTCAAAATTTCCCGCGAGCGCCAGGTGCCAACCCGGCAAGGAGTGCATTTGCCGCAGCTTTCGGCGGCAAAAAAGTGCATCAGTTCGCGCAGGAAATTGATCGGAGAGACTGTCTGATCAACGATTAAAAATGCTCCCGCGCCGATTGAAATTACCTGGGTCCAGCGTTTTTCCATGGCTGGAACATCCCGGGTAACCCCTTTCACCGGACCAGAGCTGTAATCAATGTGGCTATCAAGCAGGGCGGGTGGAACGATGGTACCAGCCGCGCCGCCGCACAAAGCGAAATTGAAGTGCGAGCCGGGTTTCATCCCGCCGCCGTAATCTTCGATGATCTGACGCAGGGTGAGTCCGAAGGGTGCCTCAAACAACCCCGGATTGTTTACATGACCAAGCACCATGTAGATCTTGGTTCCGGGAGTTGGGTCATCGGAAAGACCATGCCACCATTCGGCTCCATGCTCAAGGATGTGTGGAACGGCGCAAAAGCTTTCCACATTGTTTACCGCGGTTGGTTGACCTCGGAAACCACTCTGAGGAGGGTAAGGCGGGCGAAGGCGCGGCTCACCCCGCTTGCCTTCCAAACTTTCCAATAAGGCAGTTTCTTCGCCGCAGATGTATGCGCCGGCGCCGCGGTGGATATGCAGCTCAAAACTAAAACCGCTGCCGAGAATATTTTCTCCCAGGTAACCCTTTTCTTTGGCCTGGCTTACCGCCAGCTCCAATTTGCGGGCTTGGTGTTCGTATTCGCCTCGAATGTAGATCCAACCTTCGCGGGCGTTCATCGCGTATCCGGCGATAATCATTCCAGCTAAAAGCTGATGTGGATTGGTATCCATCAGAACCCGGTCTTTAAAGATCAGGGGTTCACTCTCATCCGCGTTACAAACCACGTATCGCGGTTCCCGATTTTCAGAAGCTACAAAACGCCACTTTCTTCCAACCGGAAAACCTGCCCCGCCTCTTCCTTGCAAACCGGATGCCTCAACGACTTCAAGGGTTTGGGTTGGCGTAAGTGTGAGCGCGGTTTTAAGTCCATTGTAAACGCCATTTTCGATGGCGGAATCGATTGAAGTTGGATCTACTACCCCAATCAAACGGGTCATGACTCGTTTTTCACCGGGGCGTGGGGTGGAATAATCGGTTGGTATGCCGCGCCAACCATTACCCAGCCGAAGGGTATCGCTGGGAAGGATTGGACCAGCCTGTTCATCACCAATCAGGACAGCTGGAGCACGGTCGCACAGACCCAGACAGGAGCTTCGCTCAACAGTGTATTCTCCGGTAGCGTCCGCCAAATCTTGAAATGCTTTATGCGTTTCGGCGGCATGGTTCATCCAACAAACCGGGCCATCACAAACCCGGATGACCTTCTTTCTTTCCTTTAATGAGAGCATGGAATAGAAAGTGGTCACTCCATAAGCGTGATGTAAGGGGACATTCAAGGCACGGGCGGTATCCACCATGGTTTCTTGATTCAACTTATTTTGGGCATCCAGGTCACGTAATACTTCCAGGGTCGCCTCGCGCGTGCCGCCATGCTGGCGAGCGAGTTCTTGAATTTCAGGATCGATCGGTTTGTACTTGATCTTCTTGTGAGACATAAGCGCTCCATCGTTGAGATGTAATACTGGTATTATCCCATTTTGTGAAAAAAATCACAAGGTAACAATGCCATGTGAAGAAGTGACCTTCCTCCCGATCTGGCAGATGGGTTAATTGTATTACAACTTTCAGGCGGGAGATGAGTTTTTGAGTTTTAAGGTTGGTAGGTTCTTCATTCAGTAATTTCCCCTATCAGAGTTTCAGAACTTTTTAAAAACAAAAGCCGCCTTTTGGCGGCTTTTGTTTTGGTTGCCTAAAACTAATTTGTTCGGCTTAGTTAACTTTGATCTGAATGCTCTTGGGTTTAATCACTTCGGCTTTGGCGACTTTGAGAGTCAAAATACCGTTTTCGATTTTTGCCTCGGTTTTCTCAGCGTCGAGCGCGACCGGGAAGCGCATGCTACGAGAAAATTCTCCGCCCGGCAATTCATTTACCATGGTCTCGCCTTCCGTTTCGGGATAGCTGCCACTGATAGTGACCGTATCTTCCAGAACCTGAATATTCAGGTCCTCAGCTTTTAACCCCGCGACAACAGCGAAGAGGGTGTACTCGTCTTCATTTTCTCTTAATTGGATCGGCAACGTTGCGCTAATCGATCGTCCGTAGCCGTAACCATAACGGCGAGCAAGTTGGAATGGGTGATTGGCTAAATAATAGTTGTACATGATTGTCTCCTTTACATTTAGTTTTTGTTTTGTTTGTTGCCCTTATGTTAATATCGGAGTGTTAAAAAATTGATAAATTAATCTTAAGTTCACATAAGAAATTGAATATAGTCAGTTTTTTCCTTTTACGCGAACCTTCAAAAGCAAGGTAAAATGATGCTCATGCGCACATCCTCCCGGTTTTTCCCACGCGGGCTGATTCTCCTGATTGCTCTGGGCGCCCTGGCAGGTTTAGCGCTTTTTCTTTTCCTTACATTAAATGGTAATCATGGCAGAGACGCGACGGTTTGGGCTTTTATCACCAATCCACGCGCCAACCAGCGCCAAACAGTAGAGGCGTTGAGCCGATGTGGTGAGACGCCTTACCTTATGCCGACCAGCGGATTAATTGGTTACATCTGGGATGATTCATTTTATGTGGGGCATCGCCATCAGGGTTTGGATATTTTTGGCGGTACCGAGGTAGGTGTCACTCCGGTGTATGCTGCCGCGAGTGGTTACCTTACCCGTCTTTCGGGCTGGGCTGGCAGCCTCATCATTCGGATTCCAAGCGACGAACTGAATCCGGGAACCCAGGTATGGAATTATTACACTCATCTGGCGGACGCGGCGGGAAACAGCTTTATTGAGGCGCGATTTTACCCCGGCATTTTAGAAGAGCATGTTGAAGCAGGGACCCTTTTGGGATACCAGGGAAATTTCAGCGGGGATCCAAACAATCCGGTTGGAGTCCATCTCCATTTTTCGATCGTCCGAGATGATGGCTGGGGAAATTTCACCAATGAGCTCGAGATTGGGAATACACTTGACCCAAGTCCGTATTTTGGAATGGAGATGAACGCCAACACCAATCCGAATGAGATTCCGACTTGCGAGTAGACTGCTCCATCCGCTGAAATCTTATTAGACCTTAATCTGCCGGGCGATAGGGCAACCAAAACCCGCGGGAAGGACAAAACCGCGGGTTTTGTGCTCTCAAATTAAATTCGGATGGCATCCAGTACTTCGAAGATCTCACTATTGGCTGGAATATCGGACATTGAATGTCCGTAGTAAGCAAACAAAGCTTTCTGATTTGTATCCACCAACACCTGGGCTGGCATTCTGCCCAACTTGAACAGGTTGACCTCTTGACCGAAAGCCCTTAATACCTCGCCGTGAGGATCGGGTATACCGATAAACGGCAATTTGTGTTTTTCCCAATAAACTCGGAATGCATTTTCATCTTCCGGTCCTAGTATTACTACTTGGATATTTCTACTTACGAACTGATCATGATCGAGACGCAACTGCGCCATATGCCTTTGGCAAAATGGTCAGACAAAAGTGCGATTGAAAACCAGCAGTACGGGTCCTTGTTTTACCGCTTCCTCTAGGTGAAAAATTTTGCCTTCGATGTCCTTTAATTCAAAATCAGGGGCTTTAAGGCCGATCTCAATTCTAGGCATTTTTTAGTTCCTTTCTGTTTCGAAAAAGTGTGAAGTAAAGGTATGATACGAGCACCAAGCCAAACGAAATCCAAGTGGATATACTTACCACGGGCACACTGGCGTGTTTGAGAGCTATTCCTGCCAAAGCCCACAAAAATACCAGCGTATAAATTACATCCTTAAAGCGGGCGTTCATCAGCCAGGCCAATCCAGTTACTACCGCCAGGATGATGACCATCCAGACCTCTTCTGACAATCCAAACCGATCCCATTGGAGGAAATCCAGGAGTGAGGTTACATTGGCTACGGTGGCTACCGATATCCAACCCAAATACAAGCTGAAAGGGGCGCTGAATGCCCAGAATGCGGCTGTTCCTTGGGTAGCCGCCTGACGGGTATTTAAGTAAACCATTATTAAACTGACGAGTAAAACTAACATGGCCGCCAGCGTGGCTGGAAACATAAGGTAATGCCAAAGGAAAATCCAAATCGAGTTTGCCAGATTTCCCAAACTAAACCACCAGCCGGTGGCGCGGGCAATTTCGGATTCACGCTTGGAAGGTAAGGCTTGATAAATCATATAGGCGATGATGAAAATATAAATCAATCCCCAAATCGAGAAAACATAGCCAGCCGGAACAAAATACACATCAAACCGGTCTGAAATTTGGCCGGTATTAAGTCCATTGATGGGCAGGGCATTGGCAAGAATATTGACGGTGATCGTCAATAGGGTGGTGAAGATTACTGTATATTGTCGGATTAAATCTTTCATTTTTGCTCCTTAGCTGTTTGGTAAGCGCGAAGTGCTCTTTGGCGGGAAAATTCGCGCTCGACGATCGGAAAGGGATAATCGGTTCCGATTTTACATTGGGCGGCTTGCTGTTCAAACAGATCCGCCTCCCATGGTTTGTGTATCAGGCTGGGTGGAAAAGCAGATAATTCTGGGACCCATTTTCGGACATAGGCGCCATCCGGATCAAATTTCTGACCCTGTAAAACCGGGTTAAAGACTCGGAAGTAGGGTGCCGCGTCAGTGCCGGTTCCCGCGCTCCACTGCCAACCGCCATTGTTGGCGGCGGGGTCGGCATCAACCAGTTGTTCGGCAAACCATTTTTCTCCCTCACGCCAATCGATTAAAAGGTCCTTTACTAAAAATGAAGCGACGATCATGCGCGCCCGATTGTGCATCCATCCACTCTGAGCCAGTTGGCGCATGGCGGCATCTACCACCGGCAGACCGGTTTTGCCCAGTTTCCAGGCATTCAGGTCAGCCTGGTCGTAACGCCAGGCAACCTGGCTGAAGCTCTGGTTGAACTCAGACTTTGATACGTGTGGAAAATTGGCGAGGATGTGAATATAAAACTCGCGCCAAATCAGCTCGTTAAGCCAGGTCTCAGGACCCTTCGAGGAACGTTCAGAGGGAAGTGAAGGGTCTTGATGCCAGATCCGATTGATCGCGTTCAAGGCGAATGAAACCGCCTGGCGATGGGAGAGCAACCCAAAACGAAAATACGGGCTGAGCATGGAGGTGCCATCGATATCCAGTCGGTCGCGATTTTCGGCATAGTTGAAGATCGAGCTCTGGGCAAAGGCTTCGAGGCGGGAAGCGGCTTCGGTTTCACTAGCGTAAAAGGCGGTGGTATTGGGTGTTTCAGGCACTCTTTCACTGTGGGGCAACCGAATCGGGGGGTAATGGCTTGGGGCAGAGAGGATTAATTGGGATGGATTGATTTGGGAGCGCCACTTTTTGGAGAAAGGTGTGAAAACCGTGTAGGGGGTTCCATCTGATTTTAAGGCTGCCTCGGGTTCAACCACCAACTGGTCGTTAACCAATTCGAGCGGCAGGTGTTTTGCTACCAGTGAATCGCGCTTCATAGCGGTGGGGGTGTAGTCCCGTCCGGCGAAAATTTTTTTCGCGCCGGTTTCAGATATCAGACGCTCTAACTCCCTGGCGGGTTGCCCGGAGCGGATGACAAGTCCGCTGCCGGCGTTTTTTAATTCAAGATCCAGGGTACGCAGTGCTTGAAAAAGAAATCCGAGCCGCCGTTGACGCTTCGCGGTGGCGAGCGACAAATCAAGGATAAAAACCGGTATGACTGGCTTGCCTGTGGCCAAGGCGGCATTGAGTGTGTAATTATCGCTCAAACGCAGGTCTCGCCGAATCCACCAAATCACGGCCATATCGTCCGACTCCTTTTTAATTATCGTATAAAAATCACCTGGATGCCAATTCTGCTCTAAAACAAAATGGGTAATTCCAACTGGTGATATTTGAAGCTTCCGAATAAGCCCAACCGGCCGATTTTTTAGGGCCGTCGTCCTGGCATGATCTCGGCGGAACTTGCTCACCTGGAAGAAAACATATCCAATCCAAAATTATACCAGATGCAAAGAATATGTCAATATAAATTGTACAAAACCTTGACAAAAAGATTTGAAATCCGGACAAGGGTTTTCAACCGGCCAATTTGGGGTGGAAATCATCCTCCGCGAGGCCGCGGTAAGGCTTAAAGAACTTTGCTATTCAATTCCGCCGGAATCCGATCATCACTCCTTAATGGATCAATGTTCGCTTGAAAGCGTGATATAATTTATCGGCTCCGGCCTTGCCGAGCACATTCTGCCTGGGATGGGCATCAAGCATCCCTGAGCGGGTAAACATCCCCGCTAAACTTTCCTCCGGGAGCCAACCCGGCGGATCAAGGAGAACTAATGGCCGCAATTTCCATGAAAGCCCTTCTGGAAAGCGGTGTCCATTTCGGACATCGTACCAACCGATGGGACCCCCGCATGAAGCCGTACATTTTTACCGAACGTAACGGCATTCACATCATTGATTTACAACAAACAGTCAAAGCCGCCAATAACGCTTACAACATCGTTCGTGACATCGTCGCCAACGGTGGAACTGTGTTATTTGTCGGCACCAAACGCCAAGCCCAGGAAACTATTCTGGAAGAAGCCAATCGAGCTGGCATGCCTTTTGTTACCGAGCGCTGGCTGGGCGGATTATTAACCAACTGGAAGACCATTTCTGAACGTATTCATGAAATGGAACGTTTGGAAAATTTGCGAGACAGCGGCGAGATTAACAAGCTGACCAAAAAAGAAGGTTTGCTGATCGAGCGCGAGATTACCCGCCTCAACACTCGGCTTGAAGGTGTTCGCAAGATGAAGAAACTGCCCGAATTGGTTTTCATCATCGATGTCGGTCGAGAAGTTTCCGCGGTACGTGAATGTAACATGCTTAATATCCCGATTGTCGCTCTGGTTGATACCAACTGTGACCCCACCAACATTGATTTCCCGATTCCCTCCAACGACGACGCCATCCGCGCGATTAAGCTGCTGGTAGGAAAAATGGCTGACGCCTGCATTGAAGGCGCCAATATGCATGACAAAGAAGCGGTTGAAGAAGAAGCCGCCATTGCCGCCGGTGCCGAAGACAAACCGCGCACTAGCAAGCGTAAATTGGATATGAGCGATGACAAATCAGACGACGAACTTTTCGGCGCCTCTACCCTCGCCAAAGTCCAGGCCCAGCAAACTGTTGAGGCTCCAGAAGTAGATCAAACCGAAGAATAAAAAAAGAAGGAAAAGGTTTAAATAATGGAAGTAACTACCCAAATGATCAAGGAGTTGCGAGAGGCAACTCAGGCTCCTATGCTGGATTGCCGCAACGCGTTGGTAAAGGCTGAAGGCGATTTCGAGAAGGCTGTTGATCTTCTGCGTGAACAAGGCAAAGCCAAAGCCGCCAAACGTGAGGATCGCGATGCCTCTAACGGTACCATCGAAGTGTACGCCCATGGCGGTGGACGCGTGTCTGTCATCGTGGAAGTAAACTGCGAAACCGATTTTGTTGCCCGCAGTGAAGGTTTCCGAAAATTCGCTCATACGATCGCTTTGCAAATCGCTGCTGGCGAACCCAAATACGTAACCGAGGATCAAATTCCTCAGGCGGTTTTGGATCGAGAAGCCGAAGTTGCCCGCAATACTGCCCGCGAACAGGGCAAAGCCGAAGCGATGTTGGAAAAGATTGTCGAAGGCCGCTTAAAGAAATTCAAGGATGAAGTCTGCTTGATGAATCAATTTCTCTTTAGCGACGAATCGGTTACGATTCAGCAATTGATGAACGAAGCCAATATCAGTACTGGCGAGAGAATCGTCATTCGCCGATTCCATCGTTGGGAATTGGGTGAAGCCCTCTAAAAGTATGAACCAGGAAAAGCCAACAATTTGTTGGCTTTTCTTTTTACTTGATCTAAACTTAATCTAATCATATTCACAAGGAGCGCGAATGACCGAATTGAAATACAAACGCGTATTGCTTAAGTTGAGTGGTGAGGCTCTATGTGGAGAAAACGGCTACGGGATTGACGTCGCCGAAGTGGAACAAGTCTCCCGCAGAATCAAGGAAGTTTTTGACCTCGGCATTCAAATCGCGGTGGTCATAGGGGCGGGAAATCTTTGGCGGGGTGCCCAGGGTTTGGATCGGGGAATGGACCGAGCGACCGCGGATTACATGGGCATGCTGGGTACGATGATGAACGCGCTGGCCTTGATGGATGCCCTGGAACGGATGACCGTTCCGACCCGTGTTATGAGCGCGATCGAAATGCGCGCCATTGCCGAACCATATATTCGGCGCAGGGCGATTCGTCATTTGGAAAAAGGCCGGGTGGTAATTTTTGGGGCTGGTACAGGCAATCCCTTCTTTTCTACCGATACGGCTGCCGCCTTGCGCGCCACTGAAATGGACGCGGATGTGGTCATAAAAGCTACCAAGGTCGATGGAGTTTACGACAGCGACCCCAAAAAGAATCCCAACGCGGTTAAGTACGATGAGCTTACTTACATTGACGTGCTCAACCAGGGACTTAAGGTGATGGATGTGACGGCGATCAGCCATTGCATGGAACACAAGGTACCCATGTTGGTGCTCAATTTGTGGGATCAAGGCTCACTTCTCAGCGCCCTGCGCGGGGAAAAAACAGGTACGTTTATTCGTTGAGCAAGGAAGCTTATTCAGCAGCAAAATTTAGAAGCGCCAAACAATCGTTTGGCGCTTTTTTTTTACCTTTGGCTATGGCTGGCGCGGGCGCCTGACCCGGGCGATTTTATCATGATGGCGGAAAATCACGCCAATTATTTTTACCAGCTGAACGGGATGCCTGTCCGTTTGGTGTATGATAACACCCATCCTAATCAGAGATTTGGAAAGCAATCCTGATGAGGAATGAAAAGCTATAAAGGTTTTTTGGCGGGGATGCCGGCAAGGCGAGGATATATACGCGGTGTTGGGGAAACTTTCTTGATCACAATCAGGGAGCGTTCATCTTCTAATTCGGGCAAGTGGATGGGAACAACTCGATCCAACATTCCACCGAGTTTGGACAGCGCGTTGGATGAGTCGTCTAACTCTTCCTGGGCGGTGGCGCCCTTTTGAGCCAGTACCATTCCACCTACTTTCGCCAGGGGTAGCAGGTATTCCAGCAGGATTGGCAATCGGGCGACCGCTCTGGCGGTGACCCACTGATAGCGTCCACGGTGGGCAGGGTCATTTCCAAGCTCTTCCGCCCGGGCGGGCAGGCTGAGCACATCGTTGAATCCCATTTCGCGAGCGGCAAGCTCACAGAAGCGAGCTTTTTTGCCAATACTATCCGCCAATACTACCCTGGCGCTGGGATAGAAAATTTTTAACACCAAACCCGGAAAACCAGCGCCGCTGCCGATGTCGATCAGGCTTTCAGGCGGTTCTTGGATGGCGAGCACACAGCTGAGCGAATCCAGAAAATGCTTGATTAAGATCCCACGCTTGTCCCGAATGGCGGTCAGGTTTACTTTGTCGTTCCACTCTAACAGAACCCGCTCATAAACCGTAAAGCGGAGAAGTTGTTCCTCATTCAGTTCAATCCCAAAAGCTTGATTTGCAAGTTCGGCAAGTTCGCGCATGGATTCTTCCTTACACCAGGCACATAGCCCGAGTGGTAGCAATATCGCGTTTTATTTGTTCGACGAGCGCATCCGGGCCATTGAAGCGCATCTCCGGGCGAAGGAAGCGGATGAATTCGACATCCACTTGCTCATCGTAAATATCCATATCGAAATCGAGGATGTGTGGTTCAAGACGGGGCGCGAGTGCCTGTTCAACAAAGGTCGGGCGCATGCCGAAATTTGTAACAGCGGCAAAACGTTGACCGCGAACCGTAACCACACTGGCATAAACGCCTACTTTGGGGAGTACCTTTCCTGCCGGAAAACTGACATTGGCGGTAGGGATGCTGATGGTGCGCCCGCGGCCATCGCCGCGCACCACTATTCCGCTTACCTGATATGGCCTGCCCAATGCCTTGGCCGCGAACTCAACTTCACCAGCCGCCACCAAATCTCGCAGCAAGGTGGATGAGATAATCTTTCCGTCCATCTCGAAGGCGGGAAAAACCTGATGGGTAAAACCCATTTCTGAAGCAATTTTGGAAAGTTCGATATTATTACCAGCCCGGTTTTTACCAAGGGCAAAATCGTAGCCGGTGAACAGGTGAGTAAAGCCTGTGGCTTGTTTGAGTTGCCGCAGGAATGTGGAGGCACTGAGGGCAGCCATTTCACGGGTAAAGGTAAGGCAGATTACCAGATCAACCCCTAAAAGGCGCAGAATATTTTCTTTTTCAAGGCTGGTTAAAAGGCGGGGAAGTTGAATACCCGCCAGGACTTGGGCGGGGTGTGGATCAAAAGTAACTACCAAGGCGGGCAACCCCGCATTGTGAGCACCCGCGACTAAAGTTTTAAGAATACGTTGGTGTCCGAGGTGAACGCCGTCGAAGATTCCAATCGTAACCCAACTGGATGGGATATTCAGCTCTTCCAGAGATGAGGCAGAGGTCATAGAGCGATTAAGCGAGGAAAACCTTTTTTGGCTGCCATTCGCTGGTCGTGGTATCCAATTCCATCAGGGCTACCAATTCGCCCGCCATACTTACACCGCGAGCTAAATTGCGGGGACCGGGGGTTACGGCAGGGTCAGCGGGGATTCGATGACCATGAGAAATGGCGTCTACCTGCTCGGGCTGCAGTTCAATCGAAGGCCATTCGCTGAGAGCTTCAGCGGCCGGAATAATAAATTGATACCAACTACCATCTTTAAATGCTTCTTGCAGTTTGCGCAATGGAATGGCTTCACGCAGGCTGAAACGTCCGCTTTTTGTGCGGCGCAAACCAACCAGATATCCGCCAACGCCCAGATGCTCACCGACATCGTTTGCCAGGGAGCGGACGTATGTACCGGAAGAGCAGTGAATGTCTACTACCACTTCCGGCGGAGCCCATTCCAGGAGTTCCAAATTGTGGACGGTGATCTGGCGGGGTTGAATTTCAACCGTTTCACCCTTGCGAGCCATGTCATATGCCCGGCGGCCCTTTATTTTGATCGCGGAATAAGGAGGCGGTGTCTGGGTGATTTCACCTGTGAAGGAACCGAGCGCTTGCTCGAATTCAGCCTCAGTGACGTCCATATTTTCAGTCGGCAGGCGGGTAAACCTGCCATCGGCATCAAAAGTATCGGTAGCGGCACCAAGCCGGATAATGGCTTGATAACGCTTGTCGGAAGCGGAAACAAATTCGCTCAATCGAACCGCGGGTCCTACCAAAATAACCAGCACGCCGGAAGCGCGCGGATCAAGGGTTCCGGTATGTCCTGCTCTGCGAATGCCTGTCCCGTAGCGGACGATATTGACCACATCGTGAGAGGTGAGACCAACTGGCTTGTCAATGACCAGTACGCCAGAGATGGCGTTTTTTACGCTGTCCTGATTCTCGTTCCTGTGCATATTTCCCGATCCTTTCTACAATCCCAACATTTCACGGGTTTTGGCTAAAACTGTAGGTTGAACCTCTTCCATTGTACCCACAATGTCGGCCCCCGCGGCGGCTTTATGACCACCGCCATTAAAAAATTTAGCGATGGCGCTAACGTCAACGCCATTCTGCAAAGCCCGCCAGCTGATTTTGACCGAATCATCTTGTTCAACGAAGATCATTCCGACCACATGATCGCTAATGGAAGATATGACGTTGATCAGATCGGCGTCGTCGTTAGCTTTATAACCAGCCGCGTTTCGATCCGCCAGGCTTAAGGAAGCATAAACGATGCCATCCATAGTTTTAAGGCTGCTTAATCCGGCTCCCCAATATCGGGCTGCCGAAAAGGACCGACTGACGAGCGAGCGATTATAAAGGTCAGGCAGGTTGATACCGGTTTCCATCAAGTCCGCGGTTTGACGCAGCGCTTCAGGTGAGGTATTGGACGTTCGGAATCCGAGGGTATCGGTTACGATACCGGTTACCAAATTGGCGGCGATATCCGCGTCAATCTCCAATCCCCAAAGCGGGATGTGCCGGGCGAGAACGCTGGCCGTAGCTACCGCGTCCGCTTCAATCAGATTAAGTTCAGCATATTGTTCGTTGGTCACATGGTGATCAATATTGATATCGGGTTTGCGATGATTCTCAAATTGTTTGCCAATCCGCCGGTAATCGGCGCTATCGACCGTAATGAAAAGATCAGCTTTACCACTGGGTTCACGCAAAATCATCTCCACGCCGGGCAGGTGTTTAAAAGTGGTTGGTACTCCGTCGGTCAAAACGATTTCCACCGATTTTCCTGCCTTTTGCATGGCAAGCCCCAAAGCCAAGGCACTACCAATGGCGTCGCCATCCGGTCGAACATGGCTTACAACCAGAATATGCTTGGCGCTGAGGATTTTATTTTTAATGTTTGAATCGATTTGGTTCATGTTTCCTTAATCCGAGTCTGGTTTGGATTTGGTCTCACCGCGGATTTCGGCGAGAATCTTCTCAATGTGATCCGCGTTCTCGGGGGTTGGGTCCCAGTGAAAACGGAGACGGGGAAAAACGCGCAATTCAACAGATTGGCTGAGCCGGCGGCGGATAAAGCCGCTGGCGCTTTCCAACCCTTCAATCACTTCCTTGGAGCGTTCACGCCCTTCAACCGCGGATACATAAATATCCGCGTAAGCCAATTCTCGATCCACCTTCGCGTCCGTAACAAACACACGTTCCAGGCGCGGATCGTTGATCTCCCTGATCATGAGATCGGAGAGGTCTTCGCGGATGCGATCGGCGATTTTTTGTAAGCGGGTGCCTGAAGGCATCTTAGCCTATCCCTTCTTTTCTAATACATAACTTTCCAGAACATCACCGACCAGTATGTCGTTGAAATTCTTTAAACCGATCCCGCACTCCTGGCCGTTCTTGATTTCACGTACGTCTTCCTTTTCATGTTTAAGGGAGGCAATCTCACCTTCAAACACGACTAAATCTCCTCGGAAGAGGCGGACGCGTGAACTTCGTCGAAATTCGCCATCGACAATGCGACAGCCGGCAATTTTGCCAACTTTTGAAATGGGAAAGACCGCCAGCACGTTGGCTTTGCCAATATGCTTCTCGGTGAATTCCGGTTCGAGCATGCCTTTGAGCGCTTTTTCGATGTCCTCGGTCAAGCGATAGATGATGTCATACAAACGAATACTGATACCTTCGTTGTCCGCCATTCGGCGGGCGCCGGCGTCGGCCTGTACATTGAATCCGAGAATGAGGGCTTTGGAGGCGATCGCCAGATTTACGTCGTTTTCGCTGATATTACCGGTTTCGGCGTGTAATACTTTAAGCGCGATTTCGGATGCTTTACTCTTGGCGAGCTCATTCAGCTCCTTGACGATGGGTTCCAGCGAACCTTGTACATCCGCTTTGAGGATAACGAGAAGTTCCTTGAGTTCACCCGCCTTGAATCGGGCGAAGAGGTCTTCGAGGGTAAGCCGGGCAGCCTGAGTGTTCGCTTTTTTAGCTTGAACGCGTTCGTTAACGACCTCACGGGCGATTTTTTCTGATTTGACCACTTCAAAAATTTCACCCGCCTCTGGTACCGCTGTCATACCGAGGATAGAAATGGGGGTGGAGGGAGTAGCCTTGTGGATTGGTTTAAGTCTGAAATCGTACATGGCTTTGATTTTGCCATGGGCGGTGCCGGCGACGACAACATCGCCATTTTTGAGAGTACCGTTCTGCACCAGCAAAGTGGCAATCGCGCCCCGGTTTTTATCCAGCTCGCCCTCGATTACGGTGCCGGTAACGGCGCCCTTGGGATTGGCTTTGATGCTGGTGTTATCCGCCACAAGAAGGATGGAGGCGAGCAAGTCGGTAATGCCTTTACGCTCCTTGGCTGAGACCGGCACTACGATGGTATTGCCGCCCCAATCGTCCGGGATAAGCTCCAGCTCGGAGAGTTGAGTCTTTACCCGGTCGGGGTTAGAGTTTGGTTTATCAATTTTATTGAGGGCGACGATGATGGGTACCCGAGCGGCTTTGGCATGGGCGATCGCTTCGCGGGTTTGGGGCATTACTCCATCATCCGCGGCTACAACCAGAACAACAATATCGGCGCCTTGGGCGCCGCGGGCTCGCATGGCGGTAAATGCCGCGTGGCCAGGTGTGTCCAAAAAGGTGATTAATTGACCTTCTTTATTGACTTGATAAGCGCCAATGTGCTGGGTGATTCCGCCAGCCTCGCCCAAAGCGACGTCGGTTTCGCGGATGGCATCCAATAAGGAGGTTTTACCATGATCAACATGTCCCAGAATCGTTACAACCGGGGGGCGTGGAACGAGATCGAGCTCGTTTTCGTTCATAATCTTTTGACGCCAAAGGGGAATTTCACCGGTCTCTACGGTTTGGTCTTCCGCTTGGGTTTCAGGGACCGCGTCATAACCAAATTCTTCCGCCACAATGGCAGCGGTATCAAAATCAACCATTTGGTTGATGGTAACCATCATGCCATTTTGCATTAATTTGCGAATGACATCGATCGGTCCGACATTGATGGCTTTCGCCAAATCACGAACCACAATCGAAAGGGGTAATTCGATTTTCTTATTACTCATATTTGCCTCCTTCTAAAACGTACAATTCAAGATTAGAGAACTAATTGGCTTACGTTTGTACGTTTTCCGCGTTATCTGTCGCGGTATCATCGGGCAAAGTTTGAAGCTTTGCCTCAAGCCTCGCCCGATCTTCCTCTGTTAATGTTGTTTTCAAAGCACGCGCCAGACTGTCTTTCAAGGCTGCCTGCCAACATGACCTTTGTTCATGAATATACGCGCCTCTTCCGTTCAACTTTCCGTTGGGGTCAACAAAAACACCTTCCGGAGTGCGAACAACCCTGATTAACGATTTCTTAGGGTCAACCTTTCGGCAGCCAACGCATGTGCGTTGAGGTACCTTTTTGGTTTTCGCGGAATTTGGCGTCATAAACTCCTACCAGCTTTCGCCTGTCCAATCCTCGTCACCGCGTTTGTGTTTCTTGCGGCTAACCACCTCGCCGAGATCTTCGTCGAATTCGTAGGTGACGGATTTCTTACCCTTCTTGCCGCGTTGTTCCATTTTTTCTTCTTCTTCAGCACTCAGGTTTACACCATCCGGCCGCAGAGTGAACATTTCTTCAAAACTCAGCTCGGATTCAGGCTCTTCTTCCTGGGTACGAACAGGAGGCGTTTCGACAACTTCCTCAACAATGGGGAACTCTTCAACCACTTCAACGATGGGTTCTTCCTCTACGACCACTTCCGGTTCGGCAACCACTTCAACCGGCTCCTCAACAGGAGCGACTTCTTCAACGGTTTCCTTGACACTAAAGTGAGCGAGGTAAGTATCCAGAATTGCCTGGATCTCAGATCGGGATTTGTCGCTGATTCCGTGCAAACCAAAGACACTGTCCGGGTCGGATCGAACCGCCATGATCAATTCGCCGATGTTGAGGTACTCAGCTTCGGTGAGAATATTGAAGATGTGTTCGCGTAACGGAAGATCTTCCAGGGGTTGCTCGAAAGCCTGTTCGGGAATTCCTTCACGAGCCTTGGCTTGTTTTTCACGCAATTCAGCTTCGTGTTTAAGCGCTTTTTCGAGCGCGCGGGTTTCTACCCGGTCGACAAATTTTCCGATGAATTCGTATTCCTCGGGGGTAAGCGGCTTGTTCTCGGCTTTTCGGTCGAGTAATTCGCCAGCGCGAATCGCGTTGTCTTTCTCCAACTCGGCAGTCGAATGAAGACTGGCATCATTTTGTAAACGGACGATCACGTCCGAGGCGGCTTCAATGACCGACTTGATATCGATACGCCAGTTGGTCAGTTTGGCTGCCAGGCGGGCGTTCTGTCCATCGCGGCCGATGGCAAGGGATAATTGATCTTCCATGACCACAACCGTGGCGGTCCGATCAAATCCGTTGGCATATACGCCGGTTACCCGGGCAGGGCTGATCGCCTTGGTGATGTAAATCACCGGGTCATCGTTGTATTCGATGATGTCGATCTTCTCATCGCGTAATTCCTTGACGATGGCTTGAATGCGGACACCTTTGATGCCGACACAGGCACCGACTGGGTCAATTCCCGGTTGGGTAGCGCTTACGGCGACTTTGGCACGCTGACCAGGTTCTCGCGCGATCGAACGGATCTCAACGATTCCGTGATAGATTTCAGGGACTTCAGTCTCCAACAGACGGCGTAAAAAGTTACGATGGGCGCGGGAGAGAATAATCTGTGGACCGCGATTTTCAGCCTTTACTTCCAGAATGATCGCCCGAACACGGCTGTGAACTTGGAAGCGCTCATTGTTGATGCGCTGAGAGGCAGGCAGAATACCTTCGGCTTTCATATCCAAGCCGATGGTGGTGGATTGGGCGTTGCTGGCTTGGACGATGCCGCTGACGATCTCGCCGACTTGCAATTCAAAGTGGCGCAGTTGAGCGTTACGTTCGGCTTCGCGGATGCGCTGTTGAATTACCTGACGGGCTGTCTGTGCCGCGACCCGGCCAAAATCCTCGGGGGTTGAATCAACCATCACCAAATCACCGATTTGGGCTGAGCCGTCCACCTCAAGCGCGTTATCCAATGTGCATTCGGTCAGGGGGTTAAGGACATCCTCCACCACTTCTTTTTGGGCGTAAACAACCACTCTGCCGGTCTGCGGATCTATCTTGGCGGTAACTTCCTGGCGGGCAGTGGTATTTTTATTTACCATCTTCCGGTAGGCAGATACCATAGCGGATTCAAGCGCTTCAAGAATCACTTCCTTGGGTAGCTGCTTGTCTTCCAATACCTCATTGAATGCCAATATGAATTCGTTCTTCATCTTTCACTTTCTCCGATTATCATCCTCGGTTTTGATCATCCAAAACAAAAAGTGGGGGGTACCCACTTTTCAAAGTTTGCTTCGGCTGGTCGAACAAAACCATTATACCATATTTGGAAAAGCGGGCAAGTTTTTTTCTCCCCGCGGGGGGAGGTTTCTTGCTATTTCCATTGTACCTGAAATTATGGAAATGGGCATGAACGAATTGAATGAGGCGTATTGTGGCGGATTGATCAAGTCGTGGGTAGATTTGCCCAGGGCTATTTATCATATTGTCAAAATTGTTTATCAAAAGCTGCTTTATCAACCAGAATTCCATTTACTCCCATAAGGTCAAATTCAATGATTACCAAAGCCTTGATCGGAGTGGGGCTGTTTGGAGAAGGTTAAGTATGCTTGCCAGTCAAGCGTCCTTCGATTATACTCAACCAGTGAGTATTACTCTCTAACAGGGCGTTCAATCGGATGATCCATGCGGCCAAAAATTAAAACCAACATCTTTATCCCTGCCGAGGCCGTCCCGGAAAACACGGCTTCCGCCCCGGAGCAGGCTGGTCTTCGCTTCTCCTCCATTGGCGGCTGGAAATTGCTGGTTTTGCCGATGGTCCTGTTTATCTCATTGCCCATCTTGGCTCTCTTCCTCAATGTAACACCGACCGATGTGTGGAATAACCTGCATCAGGAAGAAGTCCTCCAAGCCATCCATCTCAGCCTGGTGAGCGCATTGACCGCTACCCTCATCACGCTCATTTTTGGTACGCCAGTGGCCGCTTATCTGGCTGTTTCAAAAAGCCGCTACGCACGCTGGGTTGATAGCTTAATGGACTTGCCAACCGTTTTACCACCTTCCGTAGCGGGGGTTGCCTTGTTATTGACCTTTGGAAGGAAAGGCTTGTTTGGACCGACGCTGGAAGCCTTTGGTCTCAGCATTCCTTTCACTACAATTGCTGTTGTCATCGCCCAGGTTTTTATTGCCTCCCCTTACTACATCAAGGCTGCCTCGATCGGTTTTTCCAATATCGACCCGGAATTAAAACAAGCCGCCGGATTGGATGGCGCGGACTCTGCCCAGATTTTTGCCCACATTACCTTGCCACTCTCCTGGAAGGCGATGCTGAGTGGAGCGGTAATGACATGGGCACGTTCCCTCGGCGAGTTCGGCGCGACAATCATCTTTGCCGGAAATTTTCCCGGGGTAACCCAAACCATGCCGTTGGCGATCTATATTGGCTTTCAGGTAGATATGAGCGTGGCGATCACCTTGGCGGTTATTCTTATCAGCTTTTCTTTCCTTACCCTCCTCCTCGTCAAAGGTCTCCTTTTCAAAGAATACTTTGAGGATCAGCCAATCCGATCCATTTCAAAAGGAAATTAATCGTGGGAAAAAACACATGGCTTCTGGTTTTGACCCTTTTTCTCTCGGCCTGTGTCCCGCAGAATTCTGCCGCCTCCCAACCGGAGACCCTGACGGTTTTCGCGGCGGCTTCGTTAACCGAATCCTTTACTGAACTCGAGCGTCTCTTTGAAGAAAGCCATCCCAATGTGACCGTGGTGTTTAACTTTGCCGGGTCGCAACAATTGCAGGAGCAGATCGCGCAGGGAGCCCAGGCGGATGTTTTTGCCAGCGCCAGCAATAAGTACATGAATCTGGCGATTGAAAATGGCAGGATAACTGAAAATAGCTCGCGATTATTTGTTACCAACCGTTTGGTGATCATTTACCCTGTTGATAATCCGTCCAGGCTGAAAACGTTTGAGGATTTGGCCAATCCGGGTTTAAAAATAATCCTCGCCGACAAAGCCGTTCCGGTAGGTAAATATTCGCTTGAATTCATGGAGAAGACCGGGAACCTGGCTTTCACAAACGCTGTATTGGCGAATGTGGTCAGTTATGAGGAGAATGTGAAATCTGTGCTTACCAAGATGGCTTTGGGTGAGGCGGACGCGGGAATTGTGTATGTATCCGATATCACTCCGCAGGCATTAACCCAGGTCGGAAAGATCGACATCCCTGACCAGTTTAATGTGATCGCGGAGTATCCCATCGCGCCGATTGCTGATTCCAAGTACCAAGTTCTGGCGGCTGACTTTATCAATCTGGTGCTATCAGCGGAGGGGCAGGCTGTTTTTAAGGCTTATAACTTTATTCCGGCGCGTTAAAATTGGCGGTAAGGCGGGTTTAAATTGGTTTAAGAATTTCTTGTTCAAATTCATCCAGCCATTGGCGTACATTTTCAAGGTGGACCAGTCGCAGTGAGAGACTCATCCGGTTATAGAGGCGATCCAGCGTCTGACGGTCGTTCACTTTTTTAAGCCGGGCGATGTGAAACTCCAAACCCTCTCGTTGGATGGAGATAATTCGGGGAAGTTTTTCGGGAAAGTAAATTCTGGCAAAATAAATCCGGGTGATAAACTCAAGCCGGATGGCGCGGATACTCCCGCTGGATGGGGCTTCCAGCCAGCTAAGAAAGCGTTTTTTTCCAAGCGGGGTAAGCCGCAGTAACTGCCGAGAGGGTAATCTTTCCTGGGCAATCTCCTGGATAGAAACCTCGCCTCGTTTTTCGAGCCGTTTCAGGATGGAGTAAGCCTGGCTCTGACTGAGATGCCAAACGAAATCGAGTTCGCTGTTTACTTTTTTGTGCAGGTCGTAGCCATGGCATGGACCGGCAAACAACAAACCCAATAACGGCATTTCCGGGGAAAGAGTTCCCGCTTTGTGCGATTCTTCAGCCATTTGTTTTACCATCCTTTGATTTCATTGTACATTAAAAAAAGACGCTCAAATTTTGAGCGTCTTTTTGATTTGCTTCAGAATTTTATTCGAAGATCCAGCGGTCAACCTCGCGGGACCAATTCACCAGTTCTTCAGGTTTGAACCAGAGCGCGCTTTCCGCAGCGCCATTTTCAACGCTATCGGATGCATGGGTGATATTGCGGCCAACTTCGAGAGCGAAGTCGTGGCGAACGGTACCCGGGGCGGCTTCCCACGGACGGGTGGCGCCCATTGTTTGGCGAATGGCGTTGATGGCGTTGGGACCTTCCCAAACCATGGCCATAACCGGGGCTGAGGTGATGTAGGCGATCAGTCCGTCATAAAAAGACTTGCCTTTGTGAATACCATAATGGGTTTCCGCCAGTTCCTGGCTAACCTGCATAAATTTTGCGCCAATAAGGCGCAAGCCGCGCCGTTCAAGGCGGGCGATGACTTCGCCGATGAGCCCGCGCTGCACACCATCGGGCTTAACTAATACCAAAGATCGTTCCAAGTTTTCCTCCAAATGAATTGATTACGCTTTTGCCGGCACGGATTGTACCATGAACGTTAGAATTCGGGCGCGCTTTCTCCGCCTTCTTTTTTTACGATGACCCAGGCGGTCGTATCACCGGTCTTTATTTCGACCTTGGCATCCGGTTGTTTGAAGAGCGCGGAGATTTGGTCGGGGTCAAGAAAATGGCTGCGCATGAGCGCGAGTTTCTCGGCAACCGCGATAAGTTTAATCACAAATTTACGGATGTCCGGTTCCTCGATTACCAGGGTCCCACCCGGTTTAAGCACTCGAAAGAGATCGGCAGCGGTTAGGCTCTGGTTACAGACATGGTGAAGCGCGTCGACCATGATGATGGAGGCGAAGGTGTTTTCCGGAAATGGTAAACGTTCACTGTGCGAACGTACAGCCAGCAAGCCGGGTTTTTGCGTTGCCTCTCGCAGCATGTCATGGCTCAAGTCGGCGACCACGATGCCGCCGGCTTGTCCGGTCAGAAATTGCGTGATTCGACCGGTTCCGCCACCCGCGTCCAACAAGATACCCTCTGTGGGAAGGCCGGCGAAGCCGGCAAGATCAACTGGCTCTCGGGGATGAATGAATCGCTCATAGAATGGAGCGAGAAGATCAAAATGGTCTTTCATGCTTGGATGTCCATTTCATTGGGAATGTCCGGCAGGTCGTCGGCTCGGGCGTAAGTGTCAAGAGCCTCATCCAACCGATCGGCGTTGAAGTAGGCATCACCCAGCACACGCAGCACGCGCTTGTTACCGGGGTGTTGGCTGGCAAGTTGTTCCATCATGGGTAAAACCTGATCGATCATGCGCTCGAATTTAATCAAATCGGAAAATTCAGCCAGCGCCTTGTCCAAATTTCCATTTTCGAGGAAGCGCTTCCCGCGGTCAAAGGCGCTGCCGATAAATTGCTCTTCGCGGGCTGTTTCCTCCGCCTTGCTTTCAGGAATTGAATTTTCTAAGGATTCGGATTCGACCGCCTCGTTTTCCATAAATCCAGGCCGTTCGGGGTTGGAAAATTCCTCCCCTGATCCGTCGGATTCTCCAACTGGCTCATTCTCGGTCAGTGCCATTCCCTCTACCGCGAGCTCGGAAGATTGCCCGTCATCGGGAGCGGATTCTTCAGCGGAGGGAGCTTCTTCCTGGCTTTGCGCCGGAGCGGACTCGTCCTCGGCAACGAGCTCTTCCACTGGTTCTTCGATCCATACCCAATCCGATTCTTGTGTGCTTTCGGCAGTCAAATCTGTGGGTTGAGCCGGCTCAGCCTCGGCGCTGATTTCGGTTGGGACTTCCTCCAATCCATTTTGATCCATTCCGGATTCAAGCGGAAGGCTGAAATCTGCCTCCTCGATCTCGGCTGTACCGCCCTCAATCGAGTCGGGTTGATCGGTGGTAACTTCATTAATATCCGTTTCGGCGACAATCTCCTCGATCGGTTCCTCAGCGGATTGGTTATCCGCTTCAAAGCTTGTTTCGAAAGGTGCTTCTGTCAGCTCCTCGTTTTCATTTTCAAACGGTACAACCTCTTGCTCGATTTCCGCTTCAGTGACAATTTCCTCAATCGGCTCATCTGGGGTGGGTTGAATCTCATCCGATTCTCTTTCTATCGGGGACTCATCCATTTGTTCGGACTCCGAATTCGATAACGGAGAGAGAGTAGTCTGGAAGCGGTTCGGCGCGGTAATTTCGCCGGGTAACTCGGAAACTTCTGTTTCCGGCAGAATCTCCTCGATGGGTTCAGGGAAGATTTCACCTCCCACAGGAGCGCCAACGTTACCAATCAGGGTTTGTTCATCATCAGCGGCAGTCTGGTTTTGATCAGCGGAGGTGGATGGATTTTGCAGACTTTGGTAAAAATCCTCTCCCGCGTCTTCGTTTACTTCCTCATCCGCGTTGCTGTCTGCGGCGTTCTCTTCAGAGTTCTGCTCGGTTTGAAGACCGGTTGGATCAATGTCAGCTTCAAAAGCCTGCTCCGGGATCTGCTCGATGGGTTCTTTGGGGAGCATGCTTCCCTCAGGCAGCATCACGTTAGGCGCGTCGGGTAAATGACCACTCAGCAAGGCTGCCATTCCCTCCACCCGCGGCGCGCTTTCTGAATCCGGGAGGCTGACTTCATCCTCCAGGGGGTGACTCACATCGCCCAGCCAGTCAGCATCGTTTTCGCCTTCAGGTTTGCTCAGATCCCCGAGCCAATCGAGGCCATCCAAATCAGGAACTTGCTGATCGGTTTCATTTGGGGATGCCTGTTCTTGCTCGGCGATTTCGGGTTGCTCAGCGGGAGATTCCTCGCGCGGTTCTCCGATCCAATCCAGATCCAGGTTATCCCGCCAATCTCCCGATTCTTCCTCAGTATGTGTTTGAACATCTTCGCTTAAGGTTTCAGTTTCACCGCGCTGGATCGGGTGGCTGGTCTTGCGAGTCTGTGCCAGACTTTCCAAATCTTCTACCGCTGAATTAGCCGGGATGGAATGTTCGGCATACCAGATTCGATTTGATTTACGGGTAACGGCTAAAGGTTCTAGCGGGTCACTTTGTTCGCTCGGAATTGGTTTCCATTCCCCAAATTCCCAACTTTGGTCGGGTTCTGGCTCCGCGTTTTCTGTTGGTTCCGATACAGCGGCTGGTGGTTTTTCATCACTCTCGGGGGTCAGCGCGCTCATTGTGCCAACCAAGCCCGGCGCAGTTTCAAGCGGTTCATCAGCCGCCATCTCCCGTACCCAGTCGGGGACCGATTCCCCGGCCGCGCGGTCAAATTTGGCAGACCCTCCGCTGACCCGGGCTTCGCTTAACAGGTCTTTGAGCCATTTTGGAGTTTCCTGTTCCACCGGAATCTCTTCCACCGGTTCGTCGGGGAACTCATCCCCACTTGCTTCCTGCTCTTCGACAAAATCGAAGTCGCCGGTGTCCAACCCTTCCAAAACAGGTTCGTCGGCGGCATCATTGATGGCAGGCACGCCCGGAATCCATTCCAGGCGGTCGAGGCTGATGGTATCGTCAGGAATTATTTTTTCTTCAGCCAGGAGGTTGGTTACAGGGTCAATCGCGTACGGGTCGAGCTCTAAAATGCGCTGAGTCCATTCCTGAATGTGTTCGTCGGCGCCGGATTTGCGGGCATTGCGTAAGGCAATCCGTAATGCCTCAAAATTGTATGGGTTAACCTCAAAACATTCCTCGCAGGCTTCCAGGGTGCGTCGTGGATCGTTCATGCTTTCGTAGACTTTTACCAGCAGGACCTTCATGTCCATCCGGTCTGGGTCATCAGCCAGAATGGCTGTAATCTCCTCAATGGCGCGCAGATATTCGCCGCTATTGGTGTAAATTTGTGCCAAAATGGCGTTGGTTTTGTTAAGCCGGTCGGGCATTTTCCCATCCCGGGTGGTCATCAGCTTCTTAAGCTCTTCCTGAACCATCACATTGTTCGGATTGGATTCATAAACCCGTTCGAGATACCAGATTGCTTTTTCAAGGTCCCCTTGGTTCTGGTGGATAAAGCTGAGGCCGAGGTTGGCCACAAAGTCACTCGGCAGGCTGCCGAGGAGTTGTTTAAAAGTTGTTGTCGAGGCTTCCAGGTTGCCATTATCCAGGGTGGCTTTGCCGAAGGTACGCAGGGTATCCAGGTGACGGGGAAATTCTTGAAGAATGTGCCGACAATGAGCGATCACCTCATCGATCTGGTCATTCTCCAATAATTCCTCAATCTCGCGGTTGTAAGCTCTGAGTGATATCTGCATCGTGATCGCTCCGATCTGAATGGATCTTAGTCCTCAAAAAACAATGGCAATGGTTCTACCGGACTTGCGCTGAAGGCGAACGAGCTCAAGCCATCTGTGCGGGCTTGAGCCAATTTCGCCGGATCATTGGCATGGACCTCAAAAAGGAGGTCCCCTTTTTCTACTTTGTCACCGACCTTGCGCGGGATGATAAAACCGACAGCATGGTCGATCGGGTCGCTCTTTCTGGCTCTGCCGCCGCCCAGCGCTACCGCCGCCTCACCGATTACCCGCGCGTTGATTTGGGAAATATAGCCGCCTTGGGCGGCTTTTACACCCTCGATCAGGCTTGCCCGTGGCAGCCGCTCGGGATTTTTTATCACTTCCGGATCGCCGCCCTGGGCAGCGACCAACTGAATCAATTTTTCCATCGCGCTGCCGTTGGCGATGGCGTTAAGCGCCGCCTGCCTGGCGGCCGCGTCATTGGGCATCGCCCCGCTGATGGTCAGCATTTCCTCACACGAGCGCAACACGTGTTCGCGGAAATCCGCCGGGCCGCCGCCGCGCAAAATTTCAATCGCTTCGACCAGCTCGAGCGCGTTGCCAACCGCGAAACCGAGTGGTTGGTCCATATTACTGAGAACCGCCATGGTTTTGCGTCCGGCCAGCTCGCCGATTCCGCGCATCGCCCGAGCGAGTTGACGCGCCTCATCCAGATTTTTCATAAAAGCGCCGTTCCCGACTTTCACATCCAGCACAATACAGTTCGCCCCGCCGGCGATCTTCTTGCTCATAATCGAGGCCGCGATCAGCGGAATGGATTGAACCGTACCGGTTACATCCCGCAGGGCATAAAATTTTCCATCCGCCGGCGCCAAATCCGCCGATTGTCCGGTGAGGACAATTCCAATCTGGCGCAGTTGGTTCTTGAACTCAGCGGTGGAGAGGTTTACCCGATAGCCAGGGATGCTTTCCAACTTATCCAATGTTCCGCCGCTAAAACCGAGCCCGCGTCCGCTCATCTTGCCGCAAGGTAAGCCACAGGCGGCAACAATCGGCAGAACACTGAGGGTGGTTTTATCTCCCACTCCGCCGGTACTGTGCTTGTCCACCACCATGCTGGTTACATCGCTCAGATCGAGAATTTCCCCGCTTTCGGCCATCGCCATGGTCAAATCGGTAGTTTCGCGGTCATTCATCCCATTCAAAAGCACCGCCATCGCCCAGGCCGCCGCCTGATAGTCGGTGATCTCCGCGTGGGTGTAGCCATTCACAAAGTAGCGAATTTCTTCACCACTCAACTCATATTTGTCTCTTTTTTTAATAATCACATCTACCGCGCGCATAAATCTCCTTAAACGTGGTTATTCAATTGTAACTTAAATTAACTGGTCAGGGCGTTGCGGATGCGTTGCCATTCAGGCATGGCATCCTTTATACTAC
>DATMWA010000076.1:0-1868 GCA_035562755.1 Anaerolineales bacterium | reverse complement strand
CAATTCAGCCAATGGCATCACATACCTTAGTTTGACCCGGTCACCAAAAAACTCCATATCTTTTTGAACTGCTCGATGATGTTCTAACAGCTGAATTACTGCCCCCAAATAACTTCTCGGAGAAAAAATAATCGCGTCAATCATCGGTTCCAAAATCGTTCGTATTGATGTGGGATCGGGTAGTTCCATAGGATTATGGACTATTTGACTAGCTCCGTCACTCATTTCAATCTGATAAGAAACCGATGGAGTTGTCCCAATTAAATCCAAATTAAATTCTCGCTCCAATCTCTCTTGGACTATTTCGGCGTGCAATATTCCCAAAAACCCCACTCTGACTCCATTGCCCAAAGCTTGAGAATGAGTCGGCACATAACTTAAGGCTGAATCGTTCAACATTAGTTTGTCCAATGAATCTTTGAGTAATTCAAAATCATCACCATCGAGCGGATAAAAATCCATAAACACCATCAATTGAGGTTGTTCATAGCCAGCTAAAGCTTCAATTGCAGCGGAAACTTGGGTCGTAATCGTATCACCCACTTGGGCTATCCGAATATTTTTCAAACCAGTAGCTAAATAACCCACTTCTCCCGCGGTTAATCGTTCCACTGGCTTCATTCGAGGCGAAAATACACCCACCTCAAACGCCTCAAAACTGGAATTAGAAGCCATTAGCCGCAGTGGCACTTTGGGCTCAATTATTCCGTCCGTTACTCTGACATGAGTAATTACTCCTTTGTGGGTATCGAATACGGAATTAAATACCAAAGCCCGCAACGGCATTTCAGCTTTATCTGATGGAGCTGGCAGTTTGCCTACAATAATCTCTAATAAATCATCGATTCCATGACCTGTCTTGGCCGAGACCTTGACAAAATCTTCCTCCTTAAATCCAAACATGTCCATCATTTCCAACATCACCGCATCTGGATCGCCTCCGCCTAGATCAACCTTGTTGAGCACCGGAATAATCACCAAATCCTGCTCCAAAGCTCTCTGAAAATGAGCCAACGTCTGTGCTTGGACTCCTTGGGTTACGTCCACCAATAACAATGCTCCTTCAACTGCTGCCAAAGATCGGGAGACTTCATATGAAAAATCCACATGTCCCGGAGTATCAATCAAATTTAATTGATATTCTCTACCGTTGGCCGCAGTATAAAACATTCGTACCGGCGCCATTTTTATGGTAATACCTCGCTCCTGTTCAATTGGATTAGAATCCATCACTCGTTCAGTAAAAATTCTTTCATCAATAGTTTTTGTCCGCAACAATAACCGATCGGTCAATGTTGTTTTTCCGTGATCGATATGGGCGATAATTGAGAAATTCCTGATGTATTTGCTGGTCATAGAGCCAATTATCTTACCACGGCTTCACCTCTTCAGTTTGTGAGGCTGATTCCAATACCTCATCAGATTCAGATAGGATGCTCCGCCACTTTCCCAACCGCTTAAGAATGCCGGTAAACGCCGAGAGCTCCGGTATCTTCAGAAGTGTTGCTAAACCAAAAAACACCATTAGGCCCATAATTCCCACTACCGTAGTTAAGCCAATCAAGGGCAAAGTTCTAGTAGTGTCAAATACCATCTTGTCCAATAGTCTCATTAGTAACCACAGCGATATCCCCATCACTGCTGAAGCGGTTATCACTTTTAATTGAGATTTGGCGATCAAACCGAGGTCTATAGCTCTATATTTCTTATGCATCAATAAAAAAAGTGCCAGAAACTGAATGAGAGTTGATAGACTTAGGGCCAAACCAATTCCCAAAATTCCACCCTGGGCCAAGGATGTATTTGTCCACATCAATAAAATTGATAGCAATACACACGTCATGGCTACCAGAAGTGGAGTTCTGGTG
>DATMWA010000075.1:0-49367 GCA_035562755.1 Anaerolineales bacterium | reverse complement strand
ACGAATTTTATATTTGTCATGGTCCAATTTACAAAATGTAATATTTCAAAAATTTAATAGTTACAATAAGATTAGATATATGTGAATTGGAGGTTAAATGGCATTATTATTCAAATTGGCCTGGCGCAACGTATGGCGCCAAAAACGCAGAACTCTGATTGTCATCAGCGCGATCATGCTCACCATGGGATTAATGATGGTCTACGACGGCTTGATGGCTGGTTTCAATCAGGCGATCTATGGCAACGCGATCAAAGTATTAGGTGGAAACATTCAAATCCACGCCTCTGGATTTCGTGAAAAATCCAGCCGGCTTCCTCTCCTTTCTCTCGAAAACTCAGATTTGATAATCGAAAGAATCAGACAATTACCCGAAGTTGTGGCGGTTGGAAAAAGAATTCGAACCGGTGGCATCGCAACCAGCCGTGAAGGCGCATTTGGGATTGAAATTGTTGGTATTGAACCTGAAGCCGAGGCGAAAATCAGCTTAATGGCAAAAAATATCACTGAAGGTCGCTTCCTGAATCGCGATGACGGAGATGTAATATTGATCGGCAAAGGGCTGTCCGAAGAAATGGCGATCGCGGTTGGCGATCGTATTCCAGTCGCGGGCAGCTCTAAACACGAGCAGATGCGGACCCGTACCTTAACCGTAATCGGAATTTACGATCTTAATATGGCGGACTTGGAGAAGCAATACGCGTATATTTCGCTTGAGGAGGCCAGAAATCTCTATGGTTTGGATGGCACTGAAACAGAGATCGCGATTTACTTGGAGCGGATTGGGATGGAAGATCCTGTCATCACAACCCTTGCCGCCGAATTCCCAAATGTCGAGATTGATAAGTATGATGTTGCTTTTCCAGAGTTAAAGAATGCGGTAGGCACAAAGGATATGGTACTGACTATATTTAGCTTTGTCATCCTCCTCATTTCTGGAATCGGTATCATGAACTTGCTCTTAATGGCGGTTTATGAGCGTACCCGCGAGATCGGTGTTCTTGGCGCGTTGGGCTTTTCTCCCCGCCAGATTGCCTATTTATTTCTGATGGAAGGCACTATGATTGGGATGATCGGTCTCGCAATCGGGGTTGCTTTCGGTTTGAGTATGAATTTAATTTTTCAACAAGTGGGGATCGATTACTCCAGTTATACTGATGTCGCTTCATACATGGCGCTGATCAGTGATCGTATCTATCCATCCCTTGGCATCGAAAAACTTCCCATGCGGACAGTTACCGTTTTCCTCGTATCCCTCGCGAGTTCATTTGTCCCAGCCCGGGAAGCGTCCCATAACGAACCCGCTCATTCTTTACATTACGTGTGAGGAAAAACATGAAAACAATTTTTATGCTTGCCTTGCGAAATTTGGGGCGTAACAAGCGCAGAAGTTTTTTTTCCGCGCTCGCTCTTTCCATCGGGGTTGGTCTCCTCTTTCTTATCACTGGATTTTTGAATGGTGAGGTCGAGAGCGCGATTCGGCAAACCATCAACCTTCAAACCGGACACATCCAGCTTCAAGCCCTAGACTACAACCCTTCGCGAACCAGTTTGAAGTGGGAGGATCTGGTGAATGATCCAACCACAGTAGCCAAATCGATTCAAAAAGATCCACGGGTGTTGAGCGCGACCCCCAAGCTTTTACTGACCGGTATTCTGAATCAGGGTGAGGAAACTGCCTCGGTACGAATCATCGGAATTGAACCCGAAGCTGAGGCTAATAAATTTTTTAAAACAGGGTTGTTAGAGGGAAATTACCTCACAGATGATGATCGGAACGGGGTTTTGGTTGGTGAACCCCTTGCCGAGAGATTCGGGCTTAAACCCGGAAATTCTTTAATGCTGCTCGTCAATAATAGCAATGGAAATATTACCCAACAGAATTTTGAAATTCGCGGAATTTATACAACCAATGTACAAGGTTTTGATCGAAATTACGTCCTCATGCCAATCGCGAAAGCCCAGACCATTGGAGGTGCCGAAAACCACGCTTCGTATGTTTTTATTCTGCTTAAGGATATCAACGATACACAGGCTGTAAAGGCTGCCCTTTCCAATCCAACCTACAAAATTCAGGATTGGCGAGAAATGAATGATCTCATCATACTTTTTGAGGATGTGGCGGCTGATTACTTTGGCGTACTTTACATCATCGTCCTGGGTATTACAGCAACGGTAATCATGAATACCCAATTGATGGCGGTCTACGAACGCACCAAAGAAATCGGAATTTTAACATCAATGGGAATGAAGAATGGGACGATCATGGCGATCTTCCTTGTAGAGGCAATTTACCTTGCGATCGCCGGCGTAATCATGGGTATTTTCCTGGGTTGGTTATCTGTTGAGTTGTTGGCAATCAATGGATTCAATTATGGAGAATTGGGCATGGATATTATGATGTCAAATACAATTTATCCTTACCTGATTGGCAGCGATTATCTTGAACTAAGCATTTATGGACTGTTGGTTACAATTTTGGCGGGTATCTACCCAGCCCTTTTGGCCTCCAAGTTGGAACCCGTCGAAGCGCTTCATGGAAGTATTTAGAAGGAGAAAAAATGATTGTAGCGAAACTTAGCAATGTAACCCGAACATTTAAAAACGGGGCAATCGAAACCAAGGCATTACGAGGAATCGATCTCCAATTCGAAAAAGGTGAATTTACTGCGCTTGTCGGCCCATCTGGTTCCGGCAAAACTACCTTATTACAGTTAATCGGATGTTTGGATCAACCTACCTCCGGATCAATTCTCATCAATGATGTAGAAGTGAGCGGTTTAAACAGAAACAAAAGAGCCGAGATTCGCCGAGGAACAATCGGTTATGTATTTCAATTCTTTGCGCTCATTCCGACCTTAAACGCTTATGAAAACATCGAAATGCCATTATTAATGACGGGAGTAGACCCAGCTACTCGAAAGAAGCGGGTCAATGAATTATTGGATGCGGTCGGACTCGGTCATCGAGCAAAAAACCGGCCAGATCAATTGAGCGGCGGGGAGCAGCAACGAGTCGCGATCGCCCGGGCGTTAACCACCAATCCTTCCATGGTGTTGGCGGACGAGCCCACCGCGAACCTGGATACGAACAATGGTGAGCAAATTATGAATATCATCGCTGAGTTAAATAAAAACACCGGCACAACCTTCATTTTTGCTACCCATGATCCAAGAGTTATTAAATACGCGCATAGAATTGTCACCTTGCAAGATGGTATAATCATTGCTGATGTCAATCAATAATAATTACAATTTACAAGGTGAAAAGTGCGTAGCTTAACATTAATTTTTATCGTTTTTGCGTTTGTTGTAGCTGGTTGCGGTAACACGCCAACCGTTCAGGCTGAACCAACCATTTCCTTACCAAATCAACCGGTAACCACAGAGGTGGCGCAGGATTCTCCCAACGGCATCGTCATTGCCTCGGGAAATGTTGTCGCGAAAGATCAGGTTCATCTCGGCCTTTCCACTGGGGGTATCATTTCAGCTGTTTATGTAAACCCCGGTGAAAAGGTTGAAAAAGGTCAACTCTTAGCTGAGGTCGATTCCGATTTACTTCGCATAGAACTTACCCTGGCTGAGACCGAGTTATCGGAATTAACCTCGCCAATGTCGATCGCCCAAGCCGAATCTGACTTGGCTTCAGCCAAGGATCTTCTTGAGGACAAGCAAGACAAGGTCGATTCCTTAACTTTCCCGCGCGCGTCCGATGAGCGAATTGAGAATAATCAGGCCGAAATCGATCTCGCCAAAAAGCAGGTAGCCTTAGCATCCGATGCATATAGGCTGGTTGCCAGGTTAGAGGATGGTAATTCGAAAAAAGCTCAAGCAATTTTGAACCTTACTAACGCACAAATGCGCCTGGATACTCTCATCGCTACTCAAAATTGGTACGTTGGCAAACCCACTGATCTTGAAGCTTCTATCATCCGATCTGACTTTGAAATAGCCACCAACAAAGTTCAGGAAGCTGAATGGTATCTCGCTACGTTAAAAGGAGAAACCATTCCTGATGAAGCAACCGGAACAAAACTCAAATCTTTCATTTCAACTCAACTTCGCGTTGAATCGATCAAAGAACAAATCAACAATAATCAGATTATCAGCCCCTTCGCAGGAACGATCGCAAAAGTAGACGCTGAGGTTGGTCAGTTAGCCTTACCTGGACAATCAATTATCTTTCTGGTGGATACCGTCAATTTGGAGGTGCTAACAACTGATTTGAGTGAAAAGGACATCCCTAGTGTATTTGTTGGTCAAAAAACCCTGGTTTACGTGGATGCCCTGGGGATCAATGTTGACGGTGAAGTTAGTTTGATTTCGCCAATCGCTGGAACTTTAGGCGGCGATGTGGTTTATGAGACAAGGGTTTCCTTGATTAATCCTCCTGATTCTTTATTGCCAGGAATGTCGGTGGATGTTGAGTATTTAGCCGAATAATAAGTCCTTCAAAACCGGAGAACCGCTTTGGCGGTTCTCTTTCATTTAAGGGCTTTTGTTATAATAATTTTAAAAAATAATAAATCAAAAAGTGCCTTAAATATGTTTTTAATAAACCAAAAAATTATTATCCGGTTATGGAAAGCAGAGTACTTGCCTGTTGAGGAATTATGACCATGTTAAACTTCAAAGACAAAACCAGGCAGGCATTCCGTCAACAATTTGGAAAGGATCCCGAGTTTTTGGCTGCCGCACCGGGTCGAGTCAATATTCTCGGTGAGCATGTTGATTACAATGATGGTTTTGTATTACCAGCCGCGATTGACCGGGCGGCTTATATTGCCTTTTCACCTTCGAAAAGTGGGATTCATACAATTTTCGCGAACGACTTTGATCAAAATAGCCAGTTCAACAACAACTCAATCATCAACAAGGTCGATTTAGCAAAAAAACCTTTATCGGATTGGGCGTTGTATCCAGCGGGTGTAGCTTGGGCATTATTAGATGAAGGTCTGGAAGTCGCTGGAATGGACGCTGTATTTTGTTCAGATATACCCAGAGGGGCAGGTTTAAGTTCATCGGCAGCCGTAGAGATGGCTTTCGCGATAGCCTGGCAAACTCTCGGTCAATGGGAAATTACTCCTATGCAAAGAGCGCTGATTGGTCAAAAGGCTGAAAACCGATATGTCGGCGTCAATTGCGGTATCATGGATCAGTTCTCGAGTGCCTGCGGAGTGGCGGACCGTTTACTCCTTCTGGATTGTAGATCTCTGAATTGGCGAACAATTGCTCTGCCAAAAGATTTTTCAATTGTTGTCGCTGATACATCCATTCGCAGAAAATTGACCGAAGGTGAATACAATCAGAGAAAACAATCCTGTGACCAGGCAGTTACCATCCTGGCGAAACAAATTCCCGGGATCAAGTCCTTAAGAGATGTTAGTCTGAAAAATTTTGAAAGATACTCAAATCTCTTACCCGATCCGGTTAATAAAAGAGCCCGGCATGTCGTTGAAGAAATCGATCGCACCCTTCGGGCGATACCTCTTTTGGAAAATGGTGATATCGAAGCCTTTGGCAAACTAATGGTTCAGGCACATCTCAGTTTGAGAAATCAGTATCAGGTCTCCATTCCGCAACTCGATTTGCTTGTTGAAATTGCCATGAACCAGCCTGGTTGTGTTGGATCTCGGCTGACTGGCGCGGGATTCGGCGGCTGCACGGTTAATTTGGTAAAAAGTAAATTTTCAGAAGATTTTACCCATATGGTTAAGCAAGAATATAAGGCGAGGACTGGATTGAACGCGGCCCTTTATATCACCCGTCCTTCTTATGGTGCCAGATTAATAACAATTTAAAAATCAGGCATCCAAAACCAGAATCATCTCCCAAAATTTAGAATTTCTTAGGTTGATTCACTGAGTAGCTTTTTGGCATTCTGGCGACATAGGCACATGATCCAGATCCACCGCAGTGTCCCGCACAGCCTTGTCCTACATCATCATTGGATGGCATATCTTCATCTTTTAATCGTCCGATCGACACCAAATGAGCCAGCATTCCTTCAAGAACGGATGGTTCGACTTCCATTTTTCGGCTTAATTGATGAATCGAAAAAGGTTCCGTTGTTGTATTAATTGTCTTTAACAATTTAGTTAGCATTGTTTCCGCCTTCCTAACCTAGCCCTAATAAAATTCCACCCTGAAAAATTGCAAACGCCATAATCCAGGCAAGCCCTAATTGACCAATAATACTGACCCAGGCCCACTTCATACCAAGTTCATGAGCCTCCGCGGCAACAGCGGCCATGCAGGGTGTGTAGATTAATACAAACACCATGTAGGCTAAACCCGCGAGCACCGCGTGTCCTTGACTGCTTTCTTCGAAACCCTCTCGAATGGATGCCATCAAGGATGTCTGTGGTGCCACATCTTCATCGTCAAAGAGATTGATACCAATAATTAATGGCAACGATTTGATAGTATCCAAGGTCGCTGTTCCGAATGAAGTCACTATCTCCCGCATACCCTCTACCAAGGTTGGCGCCTCGACTGAATCAATGGCTTCATCCGCGTTTGGATATACCTGTGTCATTGTACTGATGACCACTTCTTTCGCCACCAAACCAGTGACCAATGCGCTCGAAGCTTCCCACGATCCAAAACCCAAGGGGCTGAAGACTGGAACAATCGCTTTGCTTACCAAACCAAAAGCACTTTTTGAAACTTCAGTATTTGCAAAGGTGCCAGTTCCATGAACTGGAATTGACATCAAAAACCACAATACAATACTGGTTGCCATGATAATTGTCCACGCTTTTTTCACAAAAGACGAGGTTCGTTCCCATGTGTGGAACCAAATCGAGCTCAGGGTTGGTACCCGATATGGAGGAAGCTCCATTACAAAAGTTGACTGTTCCTTTGCCTTAAAAAGGGTGTGCTTGAGGATGATTCCCAGGATAATCGCGGTGATAATCCCAAGGATGTACATGCTGAATACAACCAGACCAGGATTCGAAGGAAAGAAAATCGCGGCAAAAAGGATGTATACGGGTAAACGGGCACCGCATGACATGAAGGGAACCAACAAGCCCGTCAGAATTCGATCCTTGGGATTTTCCAGAGTTCTGGTAGCATATTGAGCTGGCACTGTACATCCAAAACCCACCAACATTGGCAAAAAGCTTTTACCATGTAAACCAAGTGCATGCATTAATCGATCCATCACAAACGCGGCTCGCGCCATGTAACCGGAATCTTCTAGTAAGGCCAAGGCCACATACAGGAACATTAAAACCGGCACAAAAACGAGTACTCCGCCGACTCCGGCTACGATCCCATCCATTACCAAACTTTCTAACCAGGTTCCATCCAAACCTACGGCTTGTAAAATCGCAAAAAGCCAGCCGGCGATTGGTCCATTAATGACGCCATCAACCCAATCCAAATAAGGCGCGGAAACATCCGCGGTGAGTTTAAAAACCACCCACATCGCCGCCAAAAATATAGGGATACCAAATACACGATGAGTTGTAATCTGGTCAATTCGGTCGGAAACCGACATTGAATTTACTCTTGGCCTGTCTACCACTTGTTGCACCAAATCATGGATCCAAACATATCTCCGATCCGCGATCATGACTTCAAGTTCGTCCTCAAACAAGGTCTCCAACTTTATTTTTGAATTTTCGACAGCCGCAAGGATTTCTCTTCCGCCAGTGAGTAATTTCAATTTTTGTTGAATGTCCTCATCAGATTCAAGTAATTTTATGGCCAGCCACCGGGTTGGAAAAACTTTTTCAACGGCAGGCGAGTTTGCAATGAGGCTTGAAAGTTTGGATATCTCTGATTCAATCTCCTGCCCATAATCAATTTGAATCGGTTGATATGATTTTGCTCCGAGGTTAAGCTTTTCTTTCTGGGATAAAACCCCTTCCAATAATTCTTCCAAACCTTTTTGTTCGCGCGCAATGGTGTTGACAACTATACTGTTTAATTTTTTGGAAAGAAGTTCATTGTTAATCTTGATTCCACGTGTGTTAGCAACATCTGACATATTTAAAACTATGACTGAGGGGGTTCCCAACTCCAAAACCTGTACAGCCAAATACAAATTACGTTCCAAATTGGCTGAATCAAGAACAGTAACAACCACTTCGGGCTTTTCATAAAGAAGGTGATCCCGGGCAATCATTTCCTCTGGCGAATACGCTGTCAGACTGTAAGTGCCCGGAAGATCCACCACCACGATATCAGTATTTTTGTATTTAAAATTCCCTGATTTTCTTTCAACAGTTTTCCCCGGCCAATTACCAACATGTTGGTGAGAACCAGTTAGCATGTTAAAAATACTGCTCTTACCGGCGTTTGGGTTCCCCGCCAAGGCAATTTCGAATGTGCTATTCATCATCAGTCTTCCAATACCTCAACCATGATTTTTTGGGCTACCCCAGATCCAATAGCCAGGCGTGAATCCCTGACACCTATAAGCAAGGTCCCGCCATTCTGCTGAAATACGCATAATTCGGTGCCTGGGGTTAAACCAAGTGCCGCCAGTCTGGATTCCAGACCGACACCCGCGGAAATTCTTGAAAGAGTTGCTTTTGAACCTTGTGGTAAAAAAATGAGCGGTATGACCTGTGGGTTCATGAATGGGTTCTTTCAATAACAATTAAATCCGCCTCAGATTTTCTTAAGGAGAGGTGATAATCCTTTAAGAGAAAATCGATGGGGTCACCAAGTGGCGCCTTCCGTTCAACCGAAATTTCAACCCCTTTAACAATTCCCATCGCCATTAATCGTTGCCTGGCCGCTCCTTTTTGATTAATTCTTAAAATAATTCCACTTTCACCTTTGGTCAAAGAACCTAAAGAGACTTCATCAGATGTCATATCTGCCTCCACAAATTTTGCTCATATTAGCTTATGCTATTTATTTTATGTTCTATATAATATCAGCGCAAATGATATTTGTAAATAGCTAATTGGATGATTTTTGTCATTTTATTTCATTGCCTTAATCCACCATCATCAACCTGCCTGAGGCTCCTCCCAAAACAAAAACGGGCTGCCATAAAGGCAGCCCGCTATCAATCACAATTATATTGTGATCATTTTTCCATTTTTGGATTCCACTCTTTCCAAACGTTTCCAACCATAGCAGGATTCGGCTGAAGAACCTTGTCGCCTGGCTGCCAGCCGGCAGGAGTAGCTTTAGCCCCTTTGCTTTCGCGAACGAGTTGGAAGGCTTGTACCTGTCTAATGGTTTCTGCCACTCGGCGCCCAACTGGTGGGGTTAATACTTCCATAGCCTGAATAACGCCATCAGGATCAATGATAAATCGACCTCGCAATTCAATTCCCTGATCCTCATCCCACACTCCAAAAGCGCGGCCAATGTTACCAGTTTGGTCACTAATCATTGGAAATGGCACCCCGCCTTCCACCATTTTCGACAATTCAAAATCATTCCACATCTTATGAACAAAATGGCTGTCAACACTGACAGAAAGTACCTCTACCCCTAATGCCTGAAATTCCGCGAATTTATCAGCGACCGCTGATACTTCTGTGGCTCAGACGAAGGTGAAATCACCTGGGTAGAAGCAAAGAACAACCCATTTTCCAAGATATTCGGAAAGGGTTACAGGTTTGAAACCGCCGCGATAATATGCGGTTCCGGAAAAATCGGGCGCCTTTGCCCCAACTTTTGCTGACATTTTCTTTACCTCCGGTTGTATTTGGTTTGGACTCCCGTCAGTTTTCGTATCATTTGCTACGATCACCTTCGAGGCAGGTCGAGAGCATCCTTGTGAAACTTCAGTCATGTTCACTCCTTTCGTTAAGATGCTTTGGGACATAAACTACGACCCCAATTTTAGCATAGATCTAGTTTATTATAATCGTTATAATCTATCCAAATTGGGCTTTAAAACTAATATTCTGTTTAATATTACAATAATATCAATATATTTACCAATTTACTATTTAATATTGCTGGTTCTGACTAATCTAACACTCCTTCAGTTACATATCTGCCAAGTTCGCTCACCGACCACTGTTGGATTCCAAGGCTTTCCACCGTCCTTCCTCTGCGCCAGTAATCCGTCCGATGAATGATCGACCCAATTCTGATCATGCTATCCATGGCTCTGACGGATACTCCATAGCGAATACCTAATGAGGCAATTGGAACCAAACTCATTGGTACATCTTCGAAAATATATCGATGCTTGAGGTTTCGAGGAGCTTTGATACCATAATATCCGGGTTGATTTTGAATCGCGTCATGCAAATCTTCACCTTCTGTGTCGTATGCGAGCTTCAGCCATTCCAATGAAGTCCTCGCCCGAATGCCAAGCGAAGATGCGACTGTGACCCTTTCGCGATCAAGCACTTCAAGCATTCTCGCAACGGAAGGAGTAACCCCATCTATGTAGAATTGATAATCGCCATGGGTATGCTCAATCCAGCCGGCATTCAATAAGGTGAGGGCAGGATGAAAAATCGCCCCCATATTGTTCAAACCAGTATTAAGTACATCAACACCATCAATAAACTGAGGGTATGCGCTTTTAATAGCGCCTAAGACTTTCTCAGTCTTTATGGCAGGCAATGCCGCAAGCGGAACGGCTTCTTTAACTCTAAAAATCCTCGCTTGGGCTGGTCCATCTGATCGGCTGGCATATATAAAAGTCTCCGCTTCGGCCACAATTACATCAGCAGTACAGCCGCTATCAACGAGTACCTTCCTTACTTCAAGCGCTCCGAAGGTCCTGCCAGGATGTAAAAGTATGATCTGGCCATCTTTTAAAAATGGGGACATCATTTTTGCGATGGATCCATGGGCTGAAGACGGTAATACGATCATAAGTACTTGGGCAAAGTTGACCGCTTCTTCAATATTTGAAGTCACCAGATCCAAGGCACCGAATCCCCTGATTTTTCCATCCTCACTGTCAAGATCAATTCCACCTCGTTTATGAATGATCGAAATGTTGTCGTAGGTTCTATTCCACAAACAAACTTTTGCGCCCATCACGGACAAATGAGCGGCCATGGCCTTTCCGCCATTTCCTGCTCCGATTACAGTAAATCTTTCTGCGTTTTCCATTTAATTCCTGCCTTATATGTATTAATCTTCGATACAAGCCCCATTTAAGATTCTTGTTTTTACTTTACCAAGTCCAAACGGATTGTTTTTCAATTGCGGCGCGTCCAATAAACCACTCGTCACCGATTTAGCTAATACAACCGGATCTGAAAATGGTTCTTTGGAAATAACCCCAGATTGATTGGCAATTTGATCTAATTTACGCCATGCTTGTTCCACCAATTCTGATTTTCTTTCCTGAATATCCGGATCGGCGGTCATATCTGGAGCTCCCTGGGCATTCCGGATCGCCCTGCGAACGATTTTGCTTGATTCAATCACATCCTCGGCGGTTGCCGCATGATGAGCTTCAGTGTGCCCAACAATATGGTAAATGTGCGGTTTAAGCGCCATCTGAAGATAGGTACTGCTTGCCAGATGGCCTCTCGCCTGGTCAAAATCAACGGGATGAGATAACAAACCAATCCGTGTTTCTTTCCAAATTCTGAAGTTTTCAGAACGTAATGGCTCGATAATCTCCAAAACGGCTAACATTTTTGCCAAATCCATCGCATCGCTGGTCCCCGGCGGGCTATTAAACATCATCTGGGCTATATAATCTTTGACCCCGTACGCTTTGGCGTTAAAAGCGGATAAGAATGCCGAAACTACAAATACCACATCCGAAGCGTCCCGCATACCCCAATGGTGTGGTTCGTTAAGTTCGACAGGAATATCTCGTTCCCCATACCATCTCATTACTTTCTGATGTTCTCTGATTGAGCCTTCCAAATCCCAAGGACCTCTGCCATCCATCTGGTTAAACCAAAATAGCGGAATAGCACACCAAGCGTTGTGGATCGTCTCGGTAAGCATTTCAGCGATTTGAATAAAATCATCTGTTCCAGAATACGATCGCAATAATGGAAAATTTCCCCTTCGTGAGGCTTCAAATAGCGCTTCAAAATCTTTGGCGGTTCTTACAGGCACGCCACCCGCCCCCTTCCTCCGTGGGTCCTGCTTTTCAGGATGAAAAAAGTTTTCCTGAGCATCCTGATCGGTCCCAAGTGAAATGATATCTAAAGCTTCTGAATCAGCAATCTTACGTATACCTTCAACGGTTTGTTCCATGGTGGGAAGTCCGAAATGATGACGAAGGATAGGAAGAGGAGATTTCCATTTAATTCGCTCGATTGTTGTTTGAGGGTAGTCGGCAATAGTACCAGCTTCTTTGGCTTGTCCTTTCAAATAAGCCAAAACGTCTTGATCATCCTCAGTGCCATCAAAAACACGCTCAAAAAAACCTAACCTGCTCGCTTTTTCTGCAACGGGAGGTGTACCAGCAAATGCAAAGCGTACGCCCCGCTCATGCAAGTCGCTCGCCGCTTCTGCAAATTGGCCGAGCAGTCTCTCTCCGGTTTCTGGTGTTAATCTATACGAAACTCCTATCAGGTCGGCCTTTTCTTTTTCAGCCGCATTGAGCATCTCGGCGATGGATACCGCCGGTCCAAGAAAAATCGCCTTCCAGCCAACAGCCTCTGCCAGACGCAGAAAATTTGATACACCGGCCACATGGACACATTCGCCTAAGGCGCCGGCAACCACAGTCTTCTGTTTCATAAGTCTCCTTTCACCAAAACATTATCGCGTTCATCAATTCATTTCCGATCTTGTAATCGACCTGGTTCTTCCAACCAAATCCAATGGCAGTCTATTTCCAAACTGAGAACGAAAGATTTTGAAATAAAGCAATTCTTCTTTTGAGCGTAATTGCGCCTCAGGGTTATCTCCCGAAGCAATCATTAATTCGGCATCTGAAAATTTTTCATTGGCGTACATGCTCATTTGATTTTTGGAACCAGCGCCATGCGAGAATTTTTGCTTTGGGCGGTATAAAACCCGATTCGGTAAAGTCCCCTCAAAGGCTTTTCGAAGGATAGCCTTTTCCGCTCCGTGTCCATCATGAAATTTATATTCCGGTGGAATGGAAAGTCCAAAGCGGAGCATTTCCTTATCAAGAAAGGGGACCCTTCCTTCGATCGAATGAGCCATGGTCATCCTATCAGTTCTCTGGAGATTGGTATTATGCAAATGATTGGTAATTGTCCACAACTCACTCTGAAATTGATTGGCATCCTTAATTCCACTCAGATATTCATAACCTCCGAAGATTTCGTCTGCTCCTTCCCCAGTGAGGATTACCTTGACGTGATCCGCGGCAAGTTTTGCTAAAAAATAATTTGGTATGGCACTTCTAATTAAAGCTCCATCGTAAGATTCAAGATGATAGATTACCTCAGGCAATACTTGGATCATTTCATCGAAAGAATAATGTAGTTCATGATGACGCGTGCCTAACTTCGATGCCACCTCTCGGGATCGAAAAACATCTTCACTTGCCCGCATTCCCACCACAAAGGTATCTAATACGTCCCTGGCTTCCTTCGCCAAAACCGTGATAATGCTGCTATCCAACCCACCCGAGAGACTTACCCCAACCGGCACACCTGGGTCTGAAATCATTCTTTTCTGAACCGCGGCCCTCATTTTGTTTCGAATGGTGGCGGTCAGGGTTGCATAATCCTGCATAATTTGCGGATCCTGACTGTATTTCAAATCGTCAATGTGGAAATAGCGAAAAAAGCCAGTTTTGTTACTCCAAATGGTGCCAGCGGGAAATTCCTTAATTTGTCCTTGAATTTCAATCAGGGCTTTAATTTCAGAAGCGAAGTAGATACCACCCTCCGTTTGTACGTAATAAAGTGGTTTAATTCCAACCGGGTCCCGACCAAGGATAAACTCTCCTGCTGAAATAAAAGCAAAGGCAAACATCCCATCCAGCAAATGGACTGCCTCTGTTCCATGCTCAATCAAGTAACGAAGCACAACCTCGGTATCACCATTGGTAGAAAACTGATGAGCGCTTTCCTTTCTTAATCTTTGAAAATTGTAAATTTCTCCATTGAAGCTTATATGGGCATCTTGCATACTCATTGGCTGATGGCTCTTTTCAACATCCACAATTGAGAGCCGATTATGGCCAAGAAGCCCCATTTCGGTTTTTATCCAACCTTGATCATCGGGGCCGCGATGGTTCATCCGCCCGATGGCAAAATCAATAAATTGCTTGTCATTTACTGTTGTGCCGCAAAGACCGCACATAACTCCTCCTTTTTATCCAAAACGTTTTGGATAATACTCAATAAATATTTATCCTGTCGACTTGCGCAGAATCAGAGTTGGATCAACGATCATATTTTTGCCCTGAACGGCAGGGTTCTGTAATTTTTCGATGAGCATTGATCCCAGGTTGAAGGCAATTTCATAAACCGGTTGATCGATGGTAGTTAGTGGTGGATTCGAATACGCGGATTCCGGAATACCATCAAACCCGGATACCGCTACATCCCTTCCGGCCTTCAGTCCAAGATCTTCCAAAGCCTTGATCGCTCCTAACGCGACCATGTCATTGACACAAACGAACGCGCTTAATCTTGTTGATTTATTCAACAATCTTATCGCTGCCGCATATCCTGATTCCAATGACAGCGGTACCCTCTCCAACAATTGAGGGCCAGGTGTGATTCCTCGAATCTCGAGTTGCGCGAGAAACGCTCCGTAACGCATTTGGTCAATAACAAGATTTTCATCGGTTCCGATGTAAGCGATGTGGCTGTGACCAGAGTTAATTAAGTGGTCAATCAGACGAGCCATTGCGTTTTCCGATGAGGTTTTGACACCATAGAAGGGACCTTTGTCCTCCGGGTCCTGTTCCAAGCAGATGAAAGGAAACTCTTCCCCGCGTAAATATCGAATTCGTTTATCACCCAGCCTGATCCGATTCAGGACAAAACCATCAACTTTCCTTCCATGAACCCAGCTTGAATAAAGCGAATTTTCTTTTGAGGAACCATATCCAGCGGTTGATACTAATAAGCCATAATTCGCTCGGCTTGTGGCATCGCTTAACCCAGCAAAAAATTCAAAATTAAAGGAATCGTTAAATCCAGCTCCTTCCGAGGGAAGGATATAGCCAATCGTATCCGTCCGCTGCTTGCGCAGATGGCGCGCTGACAAATTTGGGATATAGCCCATTTCCTCCGCCGCCGCTTTGACTCGTTGCCGAGTTTTTTCAGAAACATCTGAATATCCATCCAAAGCTCGCGAAACTGTGGTAATCGAAAGCCCTAAGCTTTTAGCAAGTTCCTTGATTGAAATTTTCATTGCATCTGGATTATCCAAAACGTTTTGGTTAATCCAGATTATAACACAATTTGGGGCAGGGTCGAAGTTAAGATGCGGATTCAGGATGAAGTACAAATCTTTCTTGCGAGCCCAGCTTCAGGTGCAAGCCGTAATACATAAAGGCGGATAAAATACATAAACCCCCACCGATATACCAAAGTAGGTCCGGATTCGCTCCATCGATAATCAGACCAGCCAAACCTGGCCCAATCGCGCCAGGAATTGCCCAGGTTAATTCAAAAACCGCCATGTAACGACCCCGAAATTCTTCCGGAGCAAATTTGGCGGTTAGAACAGCCATGGTTGGCATGTTAATCATCTCACCAATGGTGATGATAATGATATTGAAAGCGAATAACCAGAATGTATCAAATATTCCAAATGTAGAAAAACCAAGCATGTAAAACAAAGTACCGATTGACAACATTAAAAATGGAGGCTTGTTTCGAATTCTTCTACTGGTGGAAAATTGAAGCAGGATTACAAATACCGCTGAGATCGACATCAGGTAACCGTATGCCTGAGGACCCATCCCGTGTTCATCCCTCAGATAAACCGACAAAGTGCTGTACATCTGCCCGTATACAATCCCCGCCACCATCGAAGCGACAATAAAAGCCATGAATGCTTTATCTTTGGTAACTGAGACATAACCCGCGATACTATCGAGCATGGTCATTCCACTTTTTTCATGCTGCTCGCGAAGCTGCGCAGATTGGGTTTCGGGAATAAATAAAAAAAACAAAACCGCAACAAGCAAACTTATAATTGCGTCGGCAACAAAAAGAATGAAAAAATCTCTCGAAGCGAAAAACCCACCGACGGTCGGACCAATTAACCAAGCCATGTTCGCGATAACTCGCAATATTCCAAAGCCTTCCTGCCTTTTTTCTTCAGGCAGAATATCTGCGATCATGGCACTATGGGCAGGTCCAGCAATATTACTTAGTGTACCGATGAGGACAGCCATCGGAATCAGCAAATTAAAATCATCGACAAAACCAAGAGTTAAAGTACTTATGGCGCTAAAAATCAACCCGAACAAAATCAAGGATTTTCGCCCCATTCGATCGGTCAAGGCTCCGCCTAATACTCCGCCAACCATTCCAAAGACAGAAAAAAGACCTAAGACAGATCCGGCTTTGGTCATGCCAACATCGAAATGGCTGGTGATATATAGGGCAAAGAATGGGAATAAAAGCGTTCCTCCCACGCGATCGATGAAGGAAACACCCACTACCAGCCAAAATTTTCTGGGGAAAGAATAATAGGTAGTTTTGAGATTAATAAAATACTTCTGAACAATTTGGTACATGGATAATTACTCTTTTCTTACAAATAAATGAATTTCGATCTGTGTTTCACACCCGCCTGGGCGATAAAGGTAATTATAAGTTTGGAATTGGTTAATATCAACCATATTTGTAAATTTTAGAGCTTCTGGCTTGTCGAAAAGGAACACATTTGAGCGGTCCAGCCAATTCTGAGCAAGCGATTCGTTCCATAACCCAAATCGTAAAATCTTCTCATCCTCAATAGATGTGCTATAGCTGAAGTTGCTGTTGATTTGCGGCATGAAATACTCATAACCTTCTTCCAAATAGAGCAAAGGAAGAACAGACCACTCACCATTTAGATAAATTACCGGATCGGAGGGCAATTTCCCGGAGATATTCGCAGTTGTACTTTCGACCCAGCGAATCATATCACCACGGCAGGAGGTAACCTTTCTTTCGAAAACCAGATCCGACAAACTTGAGAAAATAAATAATCCTACCAATATAGCGGTCAGATAATACCTTCGGAAATGAAATCGCGCTTCAAGGACCCAAACGGTTAATCCTAAAAGAACCACACCGATGAATGCCCCAACACCAGCAAAAATCAAATTCCAAACCTGCCTGAATTCGCCAGTTTGTAAATTAAACTTATTCGTAATCAACCCTGCAAACCAGGAAAATTGAGGCAATAGAATTGATTCGGTTTTTAATGCTTTCAGTGAAATTTCCCAAGCGGGTACGATGAGAAAAACAATCAATAGCAATGTAAGTAGTGTCCATAAGCCATTGTTAAAACGCGAATCGCTTCCAGAATCTTCAACTGGCAGGAAAACCAAAAGCAAAGCGCCCAGGCTAATGAAAAATCCAGAATATGTTGCCAGGCAGTAAGGACAGTATCCCAGGCCCTGGGTAACCCAGACATGGGGTAGGAAGAGAAACCAGAAAGCTGAGATTAAAAAGACTATGTAACTATCCTGTTTTTCTTTAACATTAAGTTTTCCGAATAACAAGCCCATGCTTGCGGTAAATGCGCCCCAATAGTAAACAGGCGCAATTCGGAAGGTGTAAGAAAAACTTCGCAACATCCGGAAAAAATCAAAATCTTCAACCTGATTTTGTTCGCTGGTAAAACGGGTATATAAATTAAAATCAGGGTACTGGATAAAAGGAATAAAACGGGTTAATAAGAGCAGGTCATTTGGGTAATTAAGCATAAACCACAAAGTTCCTGCTCCTCCAACGAGCCCAAGCAAAGCAGCACTTTGTTTCCAACCATCTCGATACCATATATAGCCAAGAACTGGAGGGAGAAAAAATATCATGTTTTCTCGGGTCAGTACCATCAAGACCAGGCACGCTGAGAGGATAATGATGCGAAATCTGTTCAGGCTTTGATAAGAAAGAATGTAAAGCGCGAGGGAGAGGAGAAAATTAATCAGTACTTGAGAATTAGCTACCGACCAATTCCCAAGCAAGGGAAAATTCAAAATCAACAAAACAAGCAAGATTGCCTGCCGCTTAGCCTGGAAAAAATTTCCGACGGTTTTAAATAAAAAGAATCCCGCCAGGCTATTCAGGATTCCTACAACGAAACGAACCCAAAAAAGTCCAGGGGCGGTAAGCGTCTGCACCCAGCCCCAGAACGAGAATGAGAGCACCATTTTATTCCACCAGAAGGTGAAGGGTTCTAAAAAATCTACGTTATTGAGGGCTAACTGGTAACCCTTGAATAAATATGATAATTCATCAAAATTTGGAATGGTTGTGAAGGCAAAGTAAAACGCCTCCACGAGAAAAATTCCATACAGGATAGCCATGATGGTTTGGGTATTTTGCAAGAAAAGTTTTTTCACAATCCGCATGGCGTAATTATAACCACCTGGAAAAACAATAATAAAAGGAGCCATTTTCAGGCTCCTTCTTGAAATCGCGATTGGTTTTTAACCACAGCCTCCGCCGCTTTTGTCACGTTTTAATTGTAATTGGATGACTGGTTCGTATTCCAATTCTTCAAACAATATTGGACTGGGATTGCTGCATATATAGCGATCCCCTAAAGCCATTGGAAAGACAAAATCGAATTCTTCTAATTTTTCTGAATCAAGCCTCACCAGATTTGGTTCATTTTCACCAAACGATGTAATCCACGCATTTATGCCACCATCTAAAATATAAACATTGGGTACCGATTCCGCCACCAGGTATTTCCAAGCCTGAGTCGCAAGGGCGTCATCGTTGCTCACCACAAAATTAACCAGATTCGGATCGGTCACGCTAGTCAACTCAGGAAGATAGTTCGGTAATTGATCCAAGGGGATGTTTCTGGCATTCACAATGTGGAAAATGTTAAATTGGGACTCATCTCTCACATCAATAATATTCGCGATCAACAGGTCGTCTTTCATTGTCGCAAACATCTCTTCAGGGCTTACCTGAGCATAACCATTTTCCAAGATTTCCTGAGGGGAAAGTTTGACTTGTTCAGAAACTTCCCCTTCGACAATCGTGCGATTGAGTTCCACTTTGGCGTACTTTTGCTCACTCGATGGGGTCCGAATAAACGCGACACCCACCGCGAGAGCGAGCATTGAAACCGCTGCGTAGATCCGCCATTTAGGTTCCTTGGAGAGGTCTTTTTTTGCGACCATCGCTTCTATTTGTTCAGAGCCCCAGAAAAGAAACAACGCGATCGCAACAATTATAAAAACGACATTGCCAGCCGAAGTATCAAATACATCCATCAGAGTCAACCTGCCAAAATAGCCAGCATTGTTATACCACTGGGTGAAATACTGCTCTGTTTCCCCAAAGAGAAACGCTCCGAAAAAGCCTCCCAGCACGAAAATAATTCCATCAATTTTTCCAGTGGAAGCGGAAACCACCGAAGTACCAGGACAAAAACCTCCAATGACAAAACCAACGCCCATAATCAAACCGCCAACAATTCCGGATCCGAGATAGGTAAGGTTGACCCAAACCTGATTGAAATCCAGAATTCCTAATCCGGTAGCGCCAAAAATCAGGACCATCGCAACGATAATAGCGGTAAACATAACTTTTAACACGGTCAAATCGGTAAAATAGAATTGCGCTGCAAGTTTCTTTGAGTTACCAAAACCAGACATTTCAAGCGCGTAACCGAATCCAAAGCCGATCAACGCGAAGATCACGTAAGACCAAGGATTGGCAGAGGATACATTTGTGAGCATGGAAAGTGGAAAATTCATCTTGTCCTCCTAATTCCATAATTTCCGAACAAAATATGCCAATGCGTACGCGCTGGCGAAGATAGAGAGCATGATTACCCATGATCCAGCGGAGAGCGTAGCGCCTCCAGTAAGGGCTTGCCCTGATGTACAACCTCTTGCCATACGCGCCCCATAGACAAAGATCACACCCCCGACAAACGCCATAAGCCAGCGTGTTCTATCCGATATTCCCGGTCCACGGTTTGTCTCAAATTTGAATCTTCCATTTAATATTCCAGAGGAAAAGCCGCCCAGGATCGAACCCAGAAAGACAGGAATAATCCAATCATCAAATGGGTTTTTATCACCACCCGCCATCTTTAACAAGTACGAATTATTATCCACATGTTCGGGTGCGATGGCATCCACAAGCCCGGCATCAATCCGGCTGATGGCTCCGGATGCTCCGAGCCCATTTCCCGAGAGAAAAATTGAGGTGAATAAGACAAATCCCAGGATAATTCCGCCGAAATACGGATTGACATAATCCTTTTTGGTTCGATTAAAAAATTGATTCTTCTTAAGATTAATGGTCATATTTACTCCTCAGCTTTATTCAAACTGTCTTCTTGATGTTCATTTTCATGGACTTCAACTTCTTCCCAACCTACTACCATGGCTTTCATTGCTTCAATCGGGGTCGCGCCTGTTGTGGTAAGGTAAATGTGCCCAACGATGAACGAAGCCAGCAGCCAGGCTAAAAGCGTATGGAAAACTGAAACATAATACAATCCGCCAAAAATCGCCGCGAAACCATCCCATTGTTGAAAGGCAAACATTACCAAACCAGTTAACATCTGCAGCGGTAATAGCACTACCAATAAGCCAAAGTACGTTATCCGTTGAAGTGGGTTTAGTTTTACCTGGCGTTGTTTTTCGAAAGGATGTGGTTCACCTCGGAAGATACCCGAGATATAGAATTTAATCTGGATAAACATTTCCTCAAAAAAACCTGCCGGGCGGGGAATGTATTGTTTCACCTCCCCAGTGACCAAATGCCAAAAGAGTGACATAAAGAAATTGGCAAACAAGATGAAGGCAAAGCTATTGTGTACAATGACAACATATTTGAAGTCAAATGCGCCAAACATATCCGGACGATGAATAATCAATCCGGTTAGAACAAGCATCACAATCGAGAAAGCCTGCAACCAGTGCCAAAAACGTTCATAACGCTCGTACATATACACTGATTTGGTTTTCACAGGTTTTTTATCTGAACGAAGGTAGGCAAGGTAGCGGAGAGTCCCATGGCCGGCCACTCCTAGAATTGTCATGAGAAGCGCAAATGCTCCAAACCAATCCACGATCGCCATACTATCTTTACCAAACACATAGATTAAATCGCGAGTATTAACCGGTTGATAATACAGACTCCCGTCCGGCATTGAGACAAAATCACCACTCGCCTTCACATTATTGCCTTCCACAAAATCTGGTTCTACTCCACCGGGGACATAAGACGCCAGGCGCATTGGTGAGCTTACACGTGATGTTTCACTATGGCATTCTTCACATTCACGAACCGCGTACTCCCCGGTAACATTATGATTAATGCTATATGGCTGAACCTGACCCTCAATCCGCGGGTTATTCAAGCCGAGCGCTTCAAATTCAAAAACCAGCGCGGATACCTGCGCAGATGTTACGATTCTGGTCTCTTCTGTCTGTAATTCCTTATCGCCATTTTCATCAAACAAATCTACAATTACAGGGTTGTATCCAACCTCTGATAAAAATACTTTTTTAAGGTCAATCTCTCGAATAGGCCTCGTGTTGCCGTTACTATCGGTATAAACCCAATACCAACTTGAAACGAGGTTATAAGGGGTCAGACTTTCAGAACCATTGATATTGAATCGTTGCATAAGGATCGGATCAAATCCAGTTACCAGATCTGTAACGGTTGACCCATCACCGGTTACCCCTCTACACAGTTTGCCCGCAGAACCATCAGCATTGATAAAGGTCCAATCAACCATCTCGAGGGCTGGAGCATACATTTTAGGGATATGGCAGGATTCGCAAGCTAAAGCGTTGAAATGCTGTCCGGTATACGGTAAAAATGATTCATGTTCTTTTCGGGCATCATGGCATGACTCACAACGCCGCATACTTCCCTTAAAATCCGCGGCGGTATTATATTGCGCGCTCTCACCTCTGGCGAAATTATGGTCAGGTTGCTGCAAGTATTCGCCAATTCCCAATTTTCTCGGATCATAAGTCAAGTGAGATGGGTAAACACCATCGGTTTCAATCGAAAAAATTGGATTGTTGACTGAAAAATGACAGTCAGTACACTCCAAAGCCCTTTCAGCATGAATATCCCATGACCGGGCTTGATCTTCCTTTTCCTTGATATTCATGCCACTTTGATTAATCTTTTGGGAAGAGATGAGTTGCCCGGTGGTAGCAGTAAGGCTCATATCCGGATCACATGCATCAATTGCGAATGGTTCACGGAATGAAGTATGCACTTCGCCATGGCATGCCGCGCAGTTTTGATTGGTTGGATCCTGAATCTTGATCACTGATTGTTTTAGGTTGCCATTCAGGTCAAATGCTTCAGGCGGGTAATTTAACCGGCCTTCCACCCTGGAAACAATCCCGGATCCAAACAATGTTGCCGTAGCCGCGCCTTTAAAATCACCTTCCTCAATCGAGTTTTTTCTTGCCTCAAAATTTGGCTGAGGGATATGACAGACAAAACAATCCATCTCCAACAAACCTGATGATTCCCAATCCCAGGCGATTTCCTCGCCGGTTTGTGGGTCAATTACAAACTTGTCTACCTTTGTCAGTTCAATTTCCGTTAAACTTTTTCCATCATAACGGCTTTGAGTACCCGGTCCACCTCCCACCAAACTGGCAGCATTTCGTTGCAACCAAGCCGCTGTCCCTAGGTCAAGGAGTTGGTCAGTTGACTGGGAAAGGAACCCATATTTGATCGGATCCCATTTTCCAAAAGTACCATTGCTCGAATTTAGTCCTGAACTTTCGGTGTAATCACTGAGCCCAAGGTCTGAGTGAAAACTATGCGAAGCTATAAATTGGGTATCATGGCAAGTGCCACACGTCTTTATTCCAGAGACAGGAGCGCCAGATTCAAGTACATTCAGCCCCTGCTCGTCCAATAAAGCGAAATCTGGGTGAAACATGGAGGCAGCCTGACTGATCTCATCATTCTGCGCGGCAAGACTCTTGTCAACAGTCATACTGGCACTAATCACCAGTAAAACCGCAAAGCCAATCATCATCAGGTTTTTTTTCATCGAAGGGGTCATGATGTTCATCGGTATTCTTTCTTAATCATCGAATCTTCCACCAAATTTAATCGGGTCGCCGAGATATCCTAAAGCTTCCCAATCCATCCGGCTATTATCAGAATGGCATTCTACACATTGCAGAGCCTCTTCCTTTGGTTGAACCATATGAGTTGATGGCCAATACATATGAGTTTCAGCAAAACCATATTCACCACTATAAGGAATTCCAATTCGCTCTTCCATCAGGTTGAACGCATTGTTCCAGTCGAAGGTCGTCCAATACCCATCCGGTCCTCCGGTTATTGGAGCAAGGATGGTTTTGTAATTGACATCGTAGGGTTGTAAAGCGACATGCAATTTGAATGGGAAGATTTTCGCGGTTGGGTCATTGATTCCTCCCGCCAATTTATTGATATAAGTTACCCCTTCGGGATCGATTTGATCTCCAATCAAATAACGATATTCCAAACTCCCGTTGTACCATTCATAAATTGGGGTCACATCCCGTTCGTATACAAAAGTTCCCTTGATCTTAAGATAGCTGAAATGGTTATCCCCAATATCCTGCCCAGCCGTAGACCAATCCCAACTCATCTTTGTCGGATCCTTGATCGCGAAAGATGGGACATGACAAGTTTGACAGGCCAGGGTGGAGGTATGTTGATTTAATCTCTCATCTTCATGGGGCGTTTCCGCATGGCATTGAATACAGCTTACCTGTTCCTCAGGGTCAACGACCATATTATCAGCAACAATTCTGCCTTTAACAATATGATTTTCAGTAGTGTGGCAATCGACGCAGATGAGATCAAATTTTCCCATATGGACATCAAGACTCTCGTCCGGGAAGATTAAGGATTCATCCATGTCACCATGTTTAACCCCATTTCCGCCTCCACCATCCATGTGACATTTTCCGCACGTAGCCCGATCGGGGATGCCAACACTTCGAGCCGCTGCTACCAAATCAACACCTTCGGCTGGGTTGCCATAAGGACCTTTGGCGTACCCTGATAGTGCATGGCAAACCAGACAGTCAACACCGGTTTGCTCCTGTGGCATGGGATTTCCTTCTACCTGGCCAATCTCTTCCCATCCTTGTCCGATATGGCAGGACGCGCAACGCGCCTGGTTGCCCATGGAACTGATGCAAAAGTTATTTAGTTGATTCTTTTTCCCAATGGTGACTGGTTCGTCCCTCCATGAGACTTCAAATGGTTCCGATTCCCAAGTCCAATGACTCGTCATCATGATATCTTTGGCGGCATCAGGATGACAGGCAAGGCAGGTAGCAGTCACCTCTTCGCCTGAATTGAATGGACCGTTAACAATGCTAGTATGGTCGGTATGAACCGGATGTTCAGGCATGTGCGCCCAGGGATCATCAACGGCTTTTGCCGGCTTCGGCCAGAAAAAAAAGATTACGAACGCGGTGATTACCATCATCCCAATCAGACCGAAAAGCCAATAAGATTTTTGCTTCATAATGCCTTCCTGCACCTATAAAATGGATTTGATTACAATCTCAGATCGAAGGACCATCTGATCTCGCATGATCTCCCTCAATAAATCGAGTGCTTCAATAATTCGCGGATCTGTTAATTCGTATGTAACCGTGGTTCCTGATTTTGAAAATTTAACCAGGTCTTTTTCTCGCAAGATTTTTAAATGCCGTGAAATGTTTGGCTGGGAAATTTTCAGAAGTTCCATCAACTCGGTGACATTTTTTTGCCCCTCGTATAAGCTGTACAATACCAACAATCTGGTTGGATCTCCCAAACCTGAGCAAAAGTTGGCTTCCAAGTTGATCAATTCTTGTTTTAGTTGAATCGTGTCCATTTTTACTTTCTTATATACCAATATACGTATATTTACCTTTATAGTTTACGCTACCCTGCCAATAATGATAGTGATAATATTCACAAATGACATGTGACAATACAACAAAAAAACAAATTTCTCTATTTTCTCAATAATTTTGAATTTGTAAGTAAAATATGTAAATAATCATTTATTTCAAAATTGGAGGAAAAATGAAATTTCGTGTAAATGAATCAACAACTGACAGGATCGTTCGGGTATTGGTTGGCGCGGGGCTGCTTTATTTTGGCTATTCACTTGCGTCACCCTGGAACTGGGTCACAATGGCCGTTGGTGTGGTATTATTGCTCACCGGATTGGTTGGCTATTGCGTTATCTACGACCTTTTAAAAATCAAAAAGTAAAGAATAATTTTCCGGGAGGCATAGCCTCCCGGAATTCGAAAAATATGAAAAACGATCAATTTCAAAAAATTATTACCGCTGAAAAACTACCTTTAGTGGTCGATTTCTGGGCTCCATGGTGTGGTCCATGTAAAATTACCACTCCTATTTTGGAAAAAATTTCCAATGAATTTTCTGGAAAAGTAAAATTTATTCAAATTAACGCTGATGATAGCCAGGACTTACTTAAAGAACTGAGAATTTTCGGTATTCCAACGGTGGTTGCCTATAAGGACGGCAAGGAAGTCGCGAGATTAGTTGGCGCGAAACCGGCTCATCAATTCCACTCCTTTTTCCAATCCCTGGCAGAAGGCAAACCAATCAAGGCAGCCAAAATGTCCATCCTCAGTGGATTATTACGCGTTATCGGCAGTGTGGCATTCTTGTATCTCGGCTGGCAGGGTGATGATCCAATTTTTTATGCTTTAGGCGCGCTTCTGCTAATAAGCTTTGCTTTTTCTCTTTATACCAATCGCAAATAGCCCAACCGCTTTACCTACCAAAATCTTTGACAAATTTCCGTACGATCCTATAATTTTAGGGGAGCAACAAATTTTCTGATTGGATACCGATATGGAAAAACTTTGTGTTTTAGATGGGCGGTCGCTTACCATTGAGCAGGTGATCGGAGTCGCATTCGATCATTGGAAAGTCGTCATTTCAGAAGACGCTGCAAAAATGGTGAACCGGGCGGCTGATGCCGTCCAGGGAATGTTGGATAATAATGAAATTGTCTATGGGGTCACAACCGGTTTTGGAGCCTTTAAAGACACCATCATTTCCCTCGATGAAGTTGAACAATTACAGCGCAATATCATCCTCAGCCACGCGGTAGGCACCGGGGATATTTTCGATATACCAACCACACGTGCAATTATGCTTATTCGCGCGAATACCCTTTCAGCTGGCCACAGCGGAATCAGGCTGGTGACACTTAACCTTTTATTGGAAATGTTAAATCGCCGAATTCACCCGCTGATTCCAAGCAAAGGTTCGCTCGGGGCGAGCGGTGACCTTGCTCCACTTGCGCACATGTCCCTCCCCCTCATTGGAGTAGGAACAGTGTTATATGAGAATAAAATTTTGCAAAGCCTCGAAGTGTTTGAAAAAGTAGGATTAAAACCTATCAGACTTGCTGCCAAGGAAGGGCTTGCTTTAACCAACGGAACAAGTGTGATGGCGGCACAAGGAGCGCTGGCAGTAATTTGGGCAGAAAAATTGAGCCGTGCGGCTGATGTAATCGGTTGCCTATCCCTGGAAGCTGCACATGGTACTGTCCGGGCATTTGACGCAAGAATTCACGCGGTTCGACCGCATCCTCGCCAAATCGAATGCGCCAATTATCTCAGAAAAATACTGGAAGGCAGTGAGTTCACTCGCGGTTATGATCCGACGAATGTTCAGGATGCCTACACATTACGATGCATTCCTCAGGTACATGGCGCCATTCGGGATGCGATCGCCTATCTGCGCTGGGTGATTGAGATCGAGCTTAATTCAGTTACGGATAATCCCCTTATTTTTTTTGATGATGATGGAAAGGTGGACGTAATTTCTGGTGGAAATTTTCATGGTGAACCAATCGCGATTGCCATGGACTACCTCGCGATCGCTCTGGCTGAAATGGGAAATATTTCCGAACGGCGAACCATGCGCTTGACGGATGACGTGAGCAATGGGCACGTTTTACCCGCTTTCCTCACCGAACATGGCGGTTTGAATTCAGGTTTTATGATCACCCAGTACACAGCCGCAGCTTTAGCAACAGAAAACAAAATTCTTGCCCACCCAGCGAGCGTGGACACGATTCCCACCTCTAAGAATGTCGAGGATCACGTTAGTATGGGCAATACAGCCTGTCTCAAAGCGATAGAAATTCTGAAAAATTTGGATCACATTCTTGCTATAGAATTAATTTCAGCGGCTCAGGGGATTGATTTTCGTAAGAAGACCCACGGTTCAAGGGCAAAATTAGGCAGAGGGAGTCAACCGGTTTACGATTTGGTCAGACAAACTGTACCATTTTTCGAACAAGATGTTTGGCTGGGGCCCGAGGTTGAAAAGGTTAAAGCCCTTATCCATGATGGCACAATTGACAAGGTATTAGAAGCGGCATTGAATGGAAAAAATTGATTCGTTAATCATTAATAGTTCAGCTATACATACCTGCGCCGGAGCGGGAAGAGCCAAAAAAGGCGCAGAGATGCTGGAATTGGGAACCATTCATGGTGGAGCGATCGCGATCCGGGACGGAGTGATTATTGAGGTCGGTCCCCAATCCGAACTCCGCCTGCGGTATGACCCTGAAAAGGTGATCGACGCTCAAGGTGGCAGTATCTGTCCCGGTTTTGTAGACCCGCATACCCACATCGTTTACGCTGGAGACCGAATCAGTGAATTTGAACAGAGGATCTCCGGCAAGACCTATATGGAGATCATGGCTTTGGGCGGGGGCATTATGAGCACTGCCCGTTCCGTCCGGTCAGCCAGTTTGGATGAGATTGTCTCCGAATCGCTCAGTCGAACAGAGGCAATGTTTCTCAACGGCGTAACAACAATGGAAGTTAAAACTGGGTATGGCCTGGACACAACCAACGAACTCAAACTTTTAAACGCAATTAGGCTCTTGGCAGAACGTACTCCCATCACAATTATTCCAACCTTCCTTGGCGCCCACGCGGTACCCACAGAATATAAGCATCGGCCAGCGGATTACGTTGACTTGGTGATCAATGAAATGCTTCCTCATGCTTGGAAATGGTATCTACGATCAGCTTTTTATCCCGACACACCTTTTTTTTGTGATGTTTTTTGCGAACAAAACGCTTTTACAGCCGAGCAAACCGACAGAATTTTTTCCAAAGCGGTTGATCTTGGGTTCAAAATTAAATTACACACTGATGAATTTACCGATATTGGCGGAATGGACATTGCTTTAAAATACCATGCCACCTCCGTGGATCATTTGGATGTAACATCAGAACAAGGTCAAACCAAGCTGGCAAATTCGGAAAGTATTGGCGTTATCCTGCCCGGGGTAAATTTCAATCTCGGCAGTCTGCATTTTGCGGATGGTCGATCTCTAATCGATAAAGGTTGCGCCATAGCGCTATCAACGGACATCAATCCAGGCTCCTCTCCAACCCCTTCCATTCCGCTGATCATGGCGATCGCTTCCCGTTACCAAAAACTAATGCCGGCGGAGGTACTAAATGCCTGTACGATAAACGCTGCCTTCGCGGTCGGACTCGGAAAACGAGTTGGTTCGCTTGAGACTGGGAAACAGGCCGACCTTCTCATCTTGGCTGTCGACGATTACCGAAAATTAGTATATGAATTCGGAAGAGATCACATTCGAGTGGTGATCAAGAATGGCGAAATAATCAAGCAATAAAGTTTCTACCTTATTCCTCAAAACCAGTGTGATACAGGCTAAAGTATTTGCCCCTCTTCTCCAGTAACTCTTCATGGCGACCGCGTTCAATAATCTTTCCACGATCAATGACAAAAATCTGATCGGCATTGGTTATTGTAGACAAACGATGGGCGATGACGAAGGATGTTCTACCCTTGAACAATTCGTACAGACCTTTTTGAATTATCTTTTCAGTCTTGGCGTCAATAGAACTCGTCGCTTCATCAAGAATCAGGATTCTCGGGTCAGCCAACAATGCCCGCGCCATGGATAGGAGCTGCCTTTGACCTACGCTCAATAACACGCCACCTTCCGCGACATTTGTCTGATAACCATTGCGCAGATTTTCAATGAAGGGATGAGCTCCAACAATTGTTGCGGCTTTCATCACCTCATCAATACTCGCGGAAGTATTTCCAAAACGGATATTTTCTTCGACACTGCCATTGAATAGGAACGGATCTTGAAGCACGATCCCCATTTTCGATCTCAGTGAACGCTGAGTTACCTCACGAATATCGGTATTATCAATAAGTATCTTTCCGGAAGTGGGATCATGGAATCGGGACAACAATTTGATAATGGTAGTCTTTCCAGAACCGGTTTTGCCTACCAGAGCGACCGTACTCCCCGCTGGCACACTGAATTGGATATTCTCAAGTACAGCTGTGGTATCGTCGTCTGGATAACTAAAACTCACTTCCTTAAAAATAACATCACCTTTGACATCTCCCATTTCCTGCGCGTTGGTTGCATCCTTTACTTCAATTTCAGAATCGAGCAAATTCATGATTCTCTCTCCCCCAGCCATTGAGGATTGTAAAGAATCAAATCGACGAAAAAGGTCACGAATTGGGTCAAAGAATCGATTGATGTATAGAATGAACGCGACCAATACCCCTGTTGTCATAATTCCTTTTGAGATTTGTTCGCCACCCATCCAAACCACAACCGCGATGATTATCGCCCCAAGTACATCGACGACCGGAAAATACACAGCCGAAATAAAAGCCGCCTGAACCCCGGTTTGGCGATGATATAAATTTGGCTGTTGGCTGAAGTGAGAATAATTTTTTTCCTGTCGGGAAAATGCCTGAACAACTCGGACAGCGTTAATGTTTTCTGCCAAAACTGAGTTAACCCAGGAGATTGCTGATCTTACCTTACGATAATTTCGGCGGGCATGTTTGCGAAAAATGATGGTTGCCCAGTACATGATCGGCAAAACGGAAAATGAGAGCAGCGCCAGAGTTGGGCTCATGGTTATCATTGCGATTACGATGCCGCCGATAGTAAAAATATCTCTCAAGATGGCAAGTATGCCGAAGGTTACAAATTCGCGTAACACTTCAACATCGTTAATGACCCGGGTAATAATTCTACCGACACTATAACGATTGAAGAAACCGATTGAAAGATCTTGCAAGTGTTCAAACAATTCCTTACGGAGTTGGTAGATGACAGATTGGCCAACAAACGCCATTTGTTTTACCCTCAGATAGGTAAAAAACCATTGTAAGAGTGAAACGCCTAAAAATGAAAAAACATAGATTAATAACCTTGTCCGATCATTTCTGGCTAGCCCGTCATCAATCGCGTAACGTATAAAAATTGGACCTGAAACCGCAGCGAAGGTGGCGAAGGTCATATAAATTAAAGAACTCAGAACCAATTTCCAATGAGGTCTTAAATAAGCAAACAGCCGTTTAGTAAGTGTTGAGTCAAAAGGTTTGTCATACTGTTCTTCCGATTTTAGTACGTAACTTGGGGGGGTAATCATGCCATGCCCTCCAAAGTCACACTGGAATTCGCGGATTCTGGTGTTCGTAATTGATGCTCAAAGATTTCCTTGTAAATTCCCGGTTCCTGAACAAGCTCGGAGTGTTTGCCCTTTTGTACGATCTTTCCATTATCGAGCACCAAAATCAGGTCCGCGTTTTTGACTGAACTGATCCGATGGGCAATTACAAAAGTTGTCCGGTTTTTCATTAACTCCTTAAGCGCCTTTTGAATCAATTTTTCTGTTTTTGTGTCTACGGCTGAAAGGGAATCATCCAAAATGAGAATTTTTGGATCGATCAATAAGGCTCTCGCGATAGCTACCCGCTGTCGCTGTCCACCTGAGAGGGTAACACCTCTTTCACCAACGACCGTATCATACCCCTGAGGCATCGCGGTGATGAATTCATGCGCCTGGGCCGCTTTCGCGGCGTTGATCACATCTTCCAAAGATGCTTCAGGTTTCCCGTAGCGAATGTTCTCAAACACACTATCCGAGAAGAGCAGAGATGTTTGGTAAACCATACCGATATTCTGTCTTAGCCCTAAAAGTTCATAATCCCTAACATCCACCCCATCGATCAGAACTTCACCTGCCGTCACGTCATAATACCTGGGGATGAGGTTGACAATGGATGATTTACCAGAACCCGTTGCCCCAATCAAGGCGATCACCTGTTTGGGTTTAGCAAGGAAACTAATCCCATCAATGGAAGCATAAGTTTCGTTGTAATAAGTCAGCGTTACATTTCGGAATTCAACTTCACCGTTAATACTGGAAGGATCAACCGGATTGTCCTTTGAGCGAATCTCTGGGACAATATCCAAAATTTCCCAAACCCGTTGAGAACCTGCAGCAGCTTCACCGCTGTTATTTACCAACCAGGTTAGTTGTTGGGTAGGAGCGCTGATTAATATCAGGTATGCGTTAAATGATACAAGGACTCCTATGGTTATTTCCCCATCCAGAACCATCAGCCCGCCAAATAAGAGGATCACGATTGACGAAAGCGTTACAAGCCATTGACTTGATGGAAAAAGATGGCTGAATTTGGTTAGCAAGGTCATACGCTCAGAAAAATATTCTTTGTTAAAACTCTCAAATCGCTCCATCTCAGTCTGTTCCTGAGCGAAAGCCCGTACCACCTGCGCGCCGGCGACATTTTCTTGTAAGGTCGTTGAGAGACTGCCCAGAGCCTGATCTACCCTGTAAAATAATCTGGTAACCTCATTCCCAAAACTGACTGTAATGTAAACCAGAGGAAGTAAGGGGATAAGCGCGATCAAGCCTAAGGTGAGGTTCTGATTTAGGATTACGTAACTTACTCCAACCGCGTAAAGAATTAGTTGCGCCCATTCAACGATGCTATTACCAGCGAACTCTTGAATTGAGCGAACATCTTCGATACAACGAGAAATCAATTGTCCGGTTTGGGAGTGGTCATGAAAGGAAAAAGGGAGATGTTGAATCTTGTTATACAACCGATTCCTTACATCATATCCAACCGCGGCAGCCACCCACTGAGAAATATATCGCTGAAAAAAACTCAGGATGGCCGATAAGCCGCCTAATCCAAGCAAGATCAGCGTATAGTGTGTGATTAACTGGTTGTTTCTGGCAAGAATTCCATCATCAATCACATGTTGAATCACGTTAGGGATCGCCAGAGCGATAATCGATATGGACGCCAGCAGGAGAAAGTTCAGAACAGTGTAGGTACGATAGGGTTTAACAAATTTAAATATTCGAAGTAATGATCTAAGCATGGCTATTGTATTTTACCCGTAGTTTATGTGATTCAACCTCTAAAAAAACCTCGATTTGATGAAAGAATGTACTAATAACTAAATTTTATTTATACTATTGCTAATCGATCGATCTTTTTAAAGGAGTATGAATGGAAAACCTTCGTAATTTGTTGAAGATCTCTCCCACCAAACTTGAAGAGGTTAATCAGGTTTTTGCAGATCCAAATTCAAGATTTCTGAACGATTTTTTGGATGTTGTCAGCAAATACGGGACGCCAGAAGAGATTAATCACAAACATTCAGAATCCCGCCGATTCATAAATCTTCTTAAGAAGGTAAGCAACCGCTCCATTGACAATACAAATGATCTTCGTTGGCTAATAGATCAGCGTGACAAAGGCGCCTTTGTCACGGTTCAGGAGTACCGAGATAGTATTCTCGCCAATGACCAGCGTTCAATTAATATGGCTAACGCGGTAACCCTTGAAGTCTCCGCGATTCAATATTTTTCCTGGTTGCGAGAAATCTGTGAAGAGGCAATCGTTCAACGCTCACTCATCCCTGGCCGTTTCATATCTGTCCGCAAAATGAAAGAATCTGAGCAGGATGGCGATTTGCCAGCCATAATTGCCGCTATGGATATCATCGGAGCAAGTTTTGTTGAAACCTTAGATACAAAAGGTACTGACGGTTCTAATAATCACCTCAATGGACCGGAAACGATTACTGGTTATTTTGGTGGCATTGGTCAACCTAACGAATATGCTTTGAAGTGGTTAGATGAATATCTATACTACTATACTAATTACGGCGTGCAGCAGGTCTTGAATTTTAACTCCGGGACAATTTTGCTTGGCTTTATGCTTCATAAAATCGGGATTAATATTCAATTCAAAATCTCCGTCTTTTACGGCAGTGATAACCCCTATCACGCCTTCTGGATCATGATGATGGCGAAACTGTATCAACGTGAGGATGGTTCTACTCCTCTGGTTGGCTTTAATTGGTCAAATTCGATCAATAACGAGACCATGGCCATCGCGAGTCTTTTCCGTAATCAACTCGGACTTGAAAAGGAAGTCAGATTTGAACATCACATCACCGAAACATACAAGCATATCGTTCGCCAGCCTTACAATCGCCGGATGGAGCTAATGAACATTGTTGACCGCGTGCCGAATATCGCCGCAAAACACGAGGGCGGCGATCCGGAAATCGATAGCGCTCGAGACCACCCTTCCGATATTCTGGATTATTTTCGGGACAGAAGCGAAGTGGAAACCTCAGGCGAGATGGCTGCCTTGCTCCAAAACTTCAAGGACAAGGTCGCTGCGACAAATCACACCGCGCGTGTTTTAACCGCGAATCATCAAGGTTTTATTGCCGCCAGAAATCTTCACAAATAATCATCCATCAAGAATCACAGATTCAATTCCTGGAGCGACATCCAAGAGAGATTTCGCCCCGTTGAACTTTTTCCTTGCGTTTTTAGAGCCGATCAAGATTAATGGCACGGGGTTAACTGTATGTCGCCGGGTCATCAGATCTTCCATATTTCCATGGTCGGATGTAATCAGGATGAGATCAGTTTGCTCCATGGCCGAATAAATTCCAGCTAGAAATTGGTCCAAATGATTAATCAAGATTGCAGCAGCCGAATGATCTTTTTTATGGCCGGCGTAATCCGTCAGCCAAAACTCAAAGATCACCAAATCTGTTAAACGATGTGCCCGAGCTAGCTGAATGCCCGCGTCCGTTGGTTGAAGGATGGGAATATTTGGGGCGTTAAAAAGTGATCTCCAAGATTCTCCGGTTATATCAGCGCTCAATGCAAGACCGCTAAGCAGGTCAGATTCATTAAATAATCGATATCCCGCCTTCGTAACCGCGAGGGGAAAGGTAGAATACAACTTCTTCCCTGATTCAATTCCTTTAAAATAAAATTCAGGGTAAGCATTAACCAAGGCAATATTTTTACCTGACTGGAAAAATTTTCCCAGTATTCCACCCGTAGCCAAGAATGGTGAAATTCTTTCGTCTGGTTTTGGTCCAAAATGCTCACTAATAATTTTCGGTATATTGACGCCGGTCAATAAAACTGCCTGTCCCGTAGCGGATTGAGGTAAACCAGGCACACCAAGGGTCGCATCCAATCGATAAAGGTCCGCCTGATCGGTATGCAATTCCTCACCTTTAATCTCCCAATCGGTAGAACTAAAAATTTTGTCCAGGAATGGATGAGGATTGGCGTAAACCGGATTTGACTCCAAACGATCATCCCCCAACCCGACCCCATCAATAAATACAAAAAAGAGTGTCATATGTCCTAATTTTCTAAAATAAATGATCAATTCGATTCATTTTTCTGAAAATAACATTATACTTTTCTAATAGCAATGATCAGATCATTGTGTATTTGTATTGTCCCACATTCTAAGAGAAAGAGGATTAGGTCTCCATGAAAGAGTATTCAACTGAAAACCTTCGCAACATCGCCATCGTAGCCCACGGTGGAGCAGGCAAGACGGTGCTTACGGAGGCTTTTCTCCATTTTACAGGGGCGACCACTCGCATGAACAAAATCGAGGAAGGCAACACAGTCTCTGATTATGACGAGGAAGAAATTCGCCGCCAAATCTCGATTTATACCAGCGTAGTTCCTGTAGAATATCGCGATACAAAAATCAATTTTTTGGATACACCAGGTTTTAGCGATTTTGTGGGTGAGGAAATTTCTGCTCTCTCCGTCTCTGAAGGCGCATTAATCCTGATCGATTCTGTCGCCGGTGTTGAAGTCGGCACTGAGATCGCTTGGAATTACGCCGAAGAGATGAAACTTCCTCGGTTTATCGTTATTAACAAACTTGATCGTGAAAACGCAAATTTTGAAAAAGTTTTCGCGAGCGCTACTGAACTCGCGGCGACTAACGAACGTCGCCTTATTAAAGTTCAAATCCCGGTTGGAGAAAAAGAGAATTTCAAGGGCGTCATCGACCTGATTCATCAAAAAATGTACTCAGAAATTGGAAAAACGGCCAGTGAAATTCCTGCTGAATACAAGGATGCCGTTGAAGAAGCCCGCCACGAACTCATCGAAGCCGCGGCCGAAGGGGATGATTCTCTTTTGGAAAAATATCTCGAAACAGGGGAATTAAGCGGCGAAGAACTGATGATCGGGCTCAAAGAAGTAATTTTGAGCGGCGCATTCCTTCCTGTTTTTGTTGCATCTGGCAGAAACATTATCGGTGTCCGCCCATTATTGGACGCGATCATTGAATTCATGCCTACACCCGCCGAACATCCAGAAGTGGTTGCCCACGGAAAAGCGGGGGACGAAGTTTTGCATGAATCTGATAACGGACCCGCGGTGGTTTATGTTTGGAAAACAACCGCTGACCCCTTTGTTGGCAAGATGACTTATTTCAAAGTCATATCGGGTATCGTCACCAGTGACGTACATCTTTGGAACGCCAAAAAGAATACCGATGAGCGGATGGGCGGTTTGCACATCCAACGCGGTAAGGAAGCTATTCCCGTAAAGAATGTACATGCCGGCGATATCGCGGTTGTCTCGAAACTCAGTGTTACCGAAACCGGCGACACTCTCTGCGAGAAGAACCATCAATTGAGCATCGACCCGCCAACTTTCCCTGCCCCACTCTACAAAATTGCGATCAGCCCCAAGACTCAATCAGACGCTGCCAAAATCTCCTCTGCCCTTACCAGGTTATGTGAAGAAGATCCAACCCTCTCCTGGGCAGCCGATATAGTAACCAGTCAAACTACCCTCAGTGGAATGGGCGACCAGCATATCGATATCGCCATCCGAAGAGCTCAGACTAAATTTCAGGTTGGAATCAACAAAGAAGAACTCAGAGTCCCTTACCGCGAAGGAATCACCCGCAAAGCCAGTGCCCAATATCGCCACAAAAAGCAATCCGGCGGTTCAGGACAATTTGGTGAGGTGCATCTACGTATTGAACCACTTCCAGAAGAAGAGTTTAAATTCTCCGACGAATTGGTCGGCATGAATCTCAGCCGATCCTATCTGCCCTCGATCGAAAAAGGCATCACCGCGATCATGGGTAGAGGTGTATTCGCCGGTTATCCACTCAGCAACGTCCATGTGATTGTTTTTGACGGCAAAGAGCACCCTGTCGACTCAAAACCAATTGCTTTTGAAACAGCCGGACGGGAAGCCTTCAAATTAGCAGTTAACGATGCCGGTCCAGTATTATTTGAGCCAATTATGCTCCTCCATATCACCGTACCCGAAGCAAATATGGGCGACATCATGGGTGATCTCAATACTCGCCGAGGCCGGGTTCAGGGTTCTGACAGTGAAAAGGGCAAGTCCACTATCCACGCTCATGTTCCAATGGCTGAAGTATTAAAATACACTACTGAATTACGCTCGATGACCGGTGGCCGCGGGGTATTCTCGATGGAATTTGACCATTACGACATCGTACCCGCCAATCTTGCCCAACCGATTATGGACGCCCATCGCAAGGAGATGGAGAGCAAAGAAGAATAAGAAAAATCAAGTGAATTTCATCCCAATGCCGAGGAAATCCTCGGCATTGGTTTTTAAGCTAATCAGACAATTTTTACCTTATTTTCTTGACAAATCCACAGGAAAGCATAAAATAAGGCCTATGAAAATTCAACGATATTGCTTGTGTATCCGGCGGAGTTCATAACACCGCCTTAACCACTTTTGTAACCCAACCCATCAAGACGGTGACGAACTCCGCGTGTGACTTTCACATGACGCCATGTCATCGTTTTTTGTTTAATGGTTGGGTTTTACTTTTTTTGAAAAAGGAACAAGATTTTATGAAAATAATCGACCACAATGCCTTGCGCTTCAACCAATTCATGATTGTAAGTCTGGCATCGATCGGCTTTCTGTTGAATAATATCTGGTTTGTCTTACTCACCGCCAGTGTGACTTTGCTAGGTTCTGTTTTTTCTACTCCAGGGTTCAAACCGCTTTACACCTATTTACTCCAGCCACTTGGGATTCTTAAGCCCGACCTGGTTGAAGACGATCCCTTTGCCCACAGGTTCGCGCAAATGGTCGCGACAATTTTCCTAAGCGTCGGTGTGCTTCTCTACCTTACTGGTTACCAAACCGCGGGCTGGTCATTCGCGTTATTTGTAGTTCTGCTTGCGCTGGTAAATTTATTCACCGGATTTTGCCTTGGTTGCTTCTTCTATTTCCAAATTGGAAAATTAAGAAAACGCGCTTGATGATGAATGAATATTTCTTAAACCGGATATCAATTCTGATCCTTTTATTGGGCTTAGCGATTGCCGGGGGAGTATTTGTAAAAATTCGCGCGATGAGAACCAAAGGTGACCCGCAAATTTTTTCCAAACTTTCCAAAGTTCGACCGGCGATTTTGATGTTCTCATCAAAAACTTGTCCTCCCTGCGAAAAAGTTCAGAAACCAATTATTCGCCGATTGATGGAAAATCAAGAAACGTTTATCGACTTTCACGATATCGATATCGAAGCCGAACCAGAAATTACAAAAAGGTGGGGTGTACTTACTGTTCCCACTCTCTTTCTACTCGATGAAAAAAGAAAAATTCGATTTGTTCATCACGGCATCGCTACCGAAAGGATTCTTTCAACACAAATCAAGGAGTTATTATGAGGATCGCAAATAACATTACTGAGTTAATCGGTAATACCCCTCTGGTCAGATTAAATCGACTCAATACAAATGGAAACGCAGAAATTTTGCTAAAACTCGAATTTTTCAATCCCGCCCATTCGGTTAAGGATCGAATTGGATTCGCGATGATCGACGCGGCAGAAAAAAAGGGTATTTTAAAACCTGGAATGACTATCGTTGAACCAACCAGTGGTAACACGGGAATAGCGCTGGCGATGGTTGGCGCCGCGAAAGGTTACAAGGTTATCCTTACCATGCCGGACACAATGTCCAGAGAAAGGAAGATGCTTCTCAAAGCTTATGGCGCGGATTTGATACTCACTCCGGGTTCGGAAGGCATGAATGGCGCGATCCGAAAAGCCACTGAAATCGTAGAATCAAATCCAAAAAACTATTTTCTACCTCAACAGTTTCAAAATCCTGCCAACCCTCAGATTCATCGGATCACCACCGCTGAAGAAATTTGGTCTGACACCGAAGGGCGGGTTGACATCTTCATTGCCGGTGTAGGTACAGGCGGAACAATCACCGGGGTAAGTGAAGCGCTTAAGGCTAAGAAGCAAAGTTTGATTTCAATCGCGGTTGAGCCAATGGGATCTCCAGTGCTAAGTGGAGGTGAAAAAGGTTCCCACAAAATCATGGGAATCGGAGCGGGGTTCATTCCCGAAGTCCTCAATACTGCCATTTACGATGAGATCATTCAGGTGAGTGATGAGGATGCTATCCAAACAGCCCGCAGCCTGGCTTCATCAGAAGGCATTTTGGTAGGGTTTTCCTCCGGAGCCGCAACGTGGGCGGCTTTGCAAGTATCCAAAAGAGAAATTTCAAAAGGGAAGACGATCGTGGTGATTATCCCCAGTTTTGGAGAACGATACCTAAGCACTTCCCTGTACGCGCATCTAGATGAACAGGTAGGTTAAGATGACTACAATTCAATCTGATCCATTACCTCCGCCAACCGCGAGGAGAAGCTTTTTCGCGACCATCCATTCCGACCTTGAATCAGCCATACAACGCGATCCAGCGGCCCGCTCAGGACTCGAGGTTGCCATTCTCTATTCCGGTTTACACGCTATTTGGGGCTATCGGGTTTCCCATTGGCTTTGGAAGCATCGCCTGCAATTTTTAGGCCGGTGGTTCTCTCAAATCATTCGCGGTCTTACGGGTGTTGAAATTCATCCAGGCGCTACTATCGGCGCGAATTTTTTTATCGACCATGGCATGGGTGTGGTCATCGGCGAAACCAGCATTATTGGAGATGATGTAACGATCTACCATGGGGTCACATTAGGCGGTACGAGCCTTGCCAAAGGAAAACGCCATCCAACCATTGGGAATCGGGTGACTATCGGCGCAGGCGCAAAAGTACTTGGTGATATTCTAATCGGCGCGGATAGCCGAATTGGCGCCAATGCGGTTGTGGTCAAGAGTGTTCCCGAAAACTCGGTTGTCGTAGGCGTGCCGGGACAGATTGTAAAACGTTCTCAACCGCACAAACCAACAGACGCGCCAGACTTAAACCACACTTCCCTGCCGGACATTCTAGGTATCACAATGGTAGACTTGCTCAAGAGGGTAGAGCGGCTTGAAAACAGCCCACGAAATATTTCCGATAATGGTTCTAAACACATTCACCCGCCTGTCGAAACCTGGGAAGAGATTGACTTCCAGATCTGATTTGGGGTTTGGGTATAATCATTTTATGACGATCATCAAACTTCCCGGCTTATATCGCTATTATGTCAATGGCGCTAAAGATCTTGATTACCCTGGTAATTCTGTTCAGGAAGTACTGGACGCGGTTTTTTTGGATTTCCCCGCCCTCCGAAATCAATTATTTGATTCAAAAGGTGAAAAAAAACGGCACATCAATATTTTTGTGAACAAAGCGAGCATAAAAGATTTGAATCACCTGGATACATTGGTAAAACCACAAGATGAAATCACAATCATCCCTAATATTTCAGGCGGATAACCATGGCAACAGACGAATTAACCAGGGATGAATTCCTACGATATTCACGCCATTTACTAATACCCGAAATCGGACTCGCCGGACAAAAGAAATTGAAGCGTAGTTCCGCTCTAATCTTAGGCACCGGTGGACTGGGTTCTCCGGTTTCGATGTATCTCGCTGCCGCAGGAGTGGGTCATATCGGCATTGTGGACTATGACGTTGTTGATGAAAGCAACCTCCAACGGCAGATTGTCCATGGACAAGCAGCCATCGGAATGTTAAAAGTTGAAAGCGCTAAAAATCGGCTTTTGGATATCAACCCCCACATCAAAGTTACAGCCTTTAATGAGCCCTTTACATCCGCAAACGCAATGCGCATCGCGAGAGGCTTTGACATCATCGTCGACTGCACCGACAATTTCCCAACCAGATATCTATCCAACGATGTAGCCGTTATTCTTGGCATCCCAAACGTCTACGGTTCAATCTACCGATTTGATGGACAGGTGAGCGTTTTTGGAATGCCAGATGGTCCTTGTTACCGGTGTGTGTTTCCGGAACCTCCACCACCCGGTTTGGTACCAACCTGCTCCGACGGCGGGGTTTTAGGTGTGCTTCCAGGAATCATTGGCAGCCTTCAAGCGAATGAGGCTATCAAAGTTCTGCTTGGAATCGGCGAAATCGCCTCAGGCAAATTGTTGCTCCTGGACGCGCTTTCCTTTTCCTTTGATACCGTAACCATTCGTAAAAATCCAAACTGTAAGGTATGCGGTACCAATCCTGAGATTATTGAACTGATTGATTACGATCAATTCTGTGGAGTGCCGGGCTTTGACCACCAACCGAGTGTTGAGCGAGAATTCGTGATCTCACCTGTTCAATTAAAAAATGAATTAGCGAGTATTCGCCCTCCACTCCTGATTGATGTACGCGAACCCCACGAACTTGAAATTTCCAATATCGAGGGTGCGATCAACATTCCATTGCATGATATTTTTGTGGAAAGGGAACACATTCCGCGTGATCATCCGGTCGTTTTGTTTTGTAAAAGAGGATCCCGTTCTGTCATGGCTTTGAATATTTTACTCAAGGCGGGTTTTTCAAATATTCGCCATCTAGATGGCGGCATCAACCGCTGGGTAGAACAATTTGACCAAAGCCAACCCGTTTATTAATTCATCAAACATGCACAAATTCGAAATAAATAAGGGTTTAACCCAAATTAAACGCCCTCTAACTTAGTTAAAATTCAGAGGGCGTTTATAAACCGCGAGTGGAACTTCAGAAGATTAATTATTATTATTTACCTGGTTCATCGCCTGATGGGCAGCTTTTTCCATCGAACTATACATTGCCTGGGCTTCAATCACGGTCAGTTTTGCGTCCAACAGAGGCAGATAAACTTCCTCTTCCTTGGCAAAGTGAACTTTAACCAAAACATAGAGGCCGAATAACAACTGCTTTAGTTCATTGGCACTGTTCACACCAATTTCTCCAACCGATAGTTTACTTCGCAGTTCACCTAACTCCATGGTCAATTTTTCAACTTCTTTATGGTCACGACTCATGGTTGCCGTTGCCAAAGGGCTGCCCATTACTTTTTGTACCATTGGATATAGCGCGGCTTCCTCGGCAAAGGCGTGAGGAAGAAGATGGAATGAAAGGAATCGGTAAGCCTCATCGATCAGATCGAGGCTTGATTGAGTAAGCGAAACATGTACAGATATACCCGCAATTTTTAAACTTTCAAGATGCGGGTAGAGATCTTTGTGTTCATCGCGTAAGGGTTGAGTTGCTAAGGTCATTTTTTCTCCTTCTTATTTTTATCTTGAATTTAACAAGAGTATAAGGAAAAGAAGGTAACCATTCCATGATCTGGATCAGTTAAGTGCAATTAATAGTCTCATTTACTCTCAAAATAGAGCTTATTAAATTCAAATTTCTTCACCAGCTAAATTTTCCAAGCCCGGCTTATCAATGATCGAAACCCAGCCCCTGCCGGAGCGAATCAAACCATCTTTTTGAAAACGACTCATGACTCTGCTTGTACTTTCAGGAGTTGCGCCAACCATTCCCGCCAAATCTTCTCGGGTTAGTGGAACTTGAAGCAGGACTTCCTTACCTTTTCTACTTCCAAGTTTTTTTAAGAGCATTAATAAGGTAATCGCGATCCGCGCTTCAACCGTGAGCGCGCTCAATTGTTTTACTCGTTCGTTCGCGGCTCTCAGTCTGTTGGCCATAATTTCGATCAAGCTCAATGCCACCGTTGGGTATCGTTTGAGAATCTTTTGAAATGAATCCCGATCGATTACTAACACACAACAATTCGTATGTGCTTGGGCAGTTTCGGGGTAAACCTCATCACCTAAACCAGATACAGCGCCAAAAAACTCACCTTGAGTGAGGAGATCAAGGAGAATATTTTTGCCGGAAAGTGTGTAATTAAGTTGACGGACTTTCCCATCGGCGACAATAAACAAATGCTCAGCACTTTCTCCGGATTGACAAATAAATTCATCAGTTTCAAAACCTTTTTCGTGAAACAAAAAATTAATCCATTCAAGGTCGCTTTCCCCCAAACCTCGAAAAAATGGAACTTGACTCAGAATCTCCAAACGAAGAGAAATTGAGCATTGGTGGGTATCTATGGAGATGGCTTTCAATGGTGAATATTTTCTGACAGACATTATCCATATTATAGCTTTCAAACCAAAGCGGATTAAATATGATCATTCCTTCATCTACGCCCTTGAATACGAATGGGTCATCAATCAGGTAGCCTCACTTACTTTGGAGCAAAGACAACTTGTCTTTGGCTAGTTCTTATGCTTCAATTCGGCTCATCAAAATAGATTAGGAATACGGTTGATCATCGCTATCCGATGTAATTCCACAAACTGTTTTGATTAAGACGCATAAACAACGCATATGGATTGGGGCAAGTTTCCACATCTTGTTCGTGGATAGTTACCAAGTGGAAATCTCATTATGGTCAATGTTGGGTTTTTATTCACACTCTTGCGGGTTGAGGCAGAATCCGCCTTGCATGCTATCGAAGCCTGGGTTATTCTTGCGTGCCTAAACCGATCATCGGGTTTTGGGAAAGGCAGCTTTCAAAAGTCACCGATTGCGCCTAAGCCGAAGCAAACATTGTTTGCGTAAATTGGCCCTCGGAGTTAATCATCAAACCTACTCCATATAGGAATTCGCGTATAAGCCTGGCAAAGATATTTGGACTCTTGTGATCGGCGATGAACCAATCGCCGCGATTTATAGCACTTCTGAAACCGGGATCACCAATACCGCGCGAAGCGGAATTGGCTTAAATTGCCCAATTACCCCTCAAATTGAAAAAATCTGCCGCGATGCCGCTCACGCGATCAGAGGAGGAACGTTGGCCATCGTTTTTTTCTAAACAAAGACTGTCTAACGGTTAATGAAGTTAATCACACCATGGAATTTTGGAACAGCACCACCACCGGAGAAAACATGTATCAATTATTGTTCAAATTTGTCATTAACCGAGCTCAAGCTTAGTACGTTTTCGCCAGATCTTTTTCCAAATTAAAAAATTTACTCGCACTAAACCAAAATCTAATTGAATTTAACCTTTAAAGTTGTGCCTAATAACCTTTTCATAATTGGGGCTCAACTGATAATCTTATTTTGTAATAGTTACACGTTAGCATTTGCGTTAAAGCATATATTCATATAATTGGGCGAGCTAAACTAAAAGGGTAATCAAATTTCGGGTTGCCCCCGTTTCCAAGGAGAATTAAATGAAGAACAACTTCAAATTAGGCGCCCTGCTCGCTTTTTTGGGCGTCATCGCTGGCCTACTAAGCATGTATTTTTTAGCGGATACCTATAATGCGGTGATTCATACCCATTTTAATGCCGGCGATTGGGAAGAAAGTAATACCGTCCGCTTTGTATATGCTGTCTTAGGATGGTTAGGCGTCGCTGCTGGAGCAATGAGTGTCGCGGTGGTATGGGGATTTCTCAAACGCCAAGAATGGGCCTGGTTCTGGGGAGCGGTCTCTGCAACAATTTTACTTCTTGCTGGTTTTTTTCCGATGATTCCCGCCGCGGATAGCGGTTTACCAACCCCCACTCTTTGGGTTTTCTTTCTCGGAGCCATCATCTGGTTTGGTATGTTGATCATCGGAGGAGTACCAGGAAAACTAATAGGACTAACTTTCCTGGCTGGACTTGCCTATGTATTAACATTTATTGATGGCGTTGCCCCAATTTCCAAGTTCCAGGGGACCTTCCAATTCCCGGGTGAGTTCTCTCCTAACGCGGACACTTTCTGGAACGGGTTTTACGTCATCAGTCAGCAGGTAAATTGGTGGGGATCAGCGGCTTGGGCGATTTTCATCTTTGGGGTCTTGGCAAAAAAATCCTGGTCTACTCCGGTTGGGATATTCGCCGCATCCATGTCAATGTTCGCGGGCTACCCACTCGGCATTCACAATGTTTCTGAGGTTGGACGCTTTTCGTTATTTCTGCCCGCGCCGATTATGAGCACAATTATGGTCTTCCTGCTTCTCCTTCCTGGCACACAAAAGATGTTGAATCAATGGACCAATAAAAAGAGTTAATTTTAGAAGATTAATAGAGTTTGCAAAGGTGAAATAAGAGAAAAAATCGTTTAGAAAAATATCAACAGGTAATAGAGAAATCTGATTTTAATAATCATGATTTCTCTTTTTAATTTTCAATTATGCGGAAAAGCGTAAAACCATACTTATGGAATAGGGAATTCTTAACTTTAGTCAAATTTTATGAATTTTTCTTGTGATAATCTTCACTTGTAAGTGCAAAAAAAGCTTACCTGCAGGAGCTTGTCACTTATTAGCCGTTTTTGATTTTATAAAGGAGATTATTAAAGATGAAGAAAACGTATTTAGTATTAGGCCTTCTCGTGGCTGTCTCAATGATTCTTACCGCTTGCGCTCCTTCAACCCCGACCCAACAGCCGGCGGCTGAAGCTGCCCCCTCCACCCCCAAGTATGATGATGGGGAAAAATGGAATTTTGCTTATATCGAACAAGTTCCACCAATCATGATGCGTGATCCATTGATCGAATTGGTTGGACAAACCAATGGTCCCCTGCCCTATTACTATGAGGAAGTAGCCAAGTTATCCGGCCATTCCTGTATGGTAGTGGCAGCTGCCTGGGCAATGACCCAGCTTGCCTTGGACGAATTGTACCCTGGTGAGGAAGTCCCTGTCCGTGGTCAAATTCAAATCCAAGCGCCTGGCGCCGAAGATGAGTGGAATATCGGTGTTTTTGGCGAAGTCATGGCATACATTACTGGCGCTTCCCCGAAGACGGGCTTCTCAGGCTCAATCTTTGCCAAGGGTGAACCTCTGACGGTTCGCCGCAACAAGATGCTCTACACCGAAGAGCCCGTAGGAACTGCACCGCCGAAAATGGAATGGATCTTCACCCGTATCGATTCTGGCAAGAGTGTAGCTGTCTCCTGGAACATTGCTCTTGTTCAACCTCCGATCAACGAAAAGAATTTGACCGAACCCGGTAATGCGCTTGCCTCTGGCTCCGCGACCCCCGAAGAAGCAGCCAAATTCATTAAAGATTGGAATGACGCCGCCCTCTTCCTCCTAGAGAACGCGGGCAAGGTGGATGGATTGGTCACAGTTCGACCAATACAGTAATTTTTGAAAAATTAGTTCCACTTATCCTCCAACCAAAATCGGGACCGGCATGCGCTGGCCCCGATTTTATTTTAGATTCGAGAATATTTATTTTTTAGGCGCGGTTTTCAACCCATCCCGGCATTTTGGATGATCTGGATGGTAGTATCACTAACAAAGGTGTTGATTTGATCACAAGCATTTGAACTCCTGTGGGTTCTAAATTCCTCCCAATCAGCAAAATTCTTTCCAGTCAGTCTTGAACATTCAAGAAATTGAAATTGATCGATAAAACCATTTGTTAGCTGTGAGGCTTTCCTGAAGAACATCGCATCCATAGACCTGAACACATTTCTTAGCTGGGTTGGATCAAGTTGGCTCGTATCCAAGGCGAATGCCAAACCTAACGCCATGATTCCTCCCGCCAACGCGCCGCAGCCACCTCCGTTTAAACCTATCCCGCCATCCAATGCGATGGAAACACGTTCCAAAAAAAGGCTACCAATGCCCGTTTCCTGTCTTATTTTTGCAAGCACATTGGCTGCGCAATGTTCGCACCAAAGCACCTCACCAGTTTTTTCGTGCGAATTGATTATGTCATCTTGTTTGCGAGGAGTTTGAGAAAGGCGATCCATACTCGCACTCGCTCGACTTACACAGCCCTTAGCTTTAATTGGGTTCAGGAGTCCCTGGACAGTAATTTTCTCATGGGTTAATTCTGGTCTCTCCCTGCATAAGGATGTTCCGTATTTGCCTTCGAACCAATTTACATGCTCTTTGATTTCTTTTAAGAGTTGAACCACATCCCAATCCGTCCATTTGCCTGCTAACTCTTGATCTCGGAGCATGGCAAGGCTAATTCCGCTCCCGATCACCACCCCACAGGTTGACCCATTGTTTACCATCCCGCCCGCCAAACCGGTTAATGCCATGATCAAAGAATCATCTTTAATTCTTTGTGAATCCATCATTGGAATTACCTGAGATTTCGCGCAATTAAATGTTGTAAAAAGGAGCTTCTGCGACTTTTTTACATTAGCTGGGTCGCTGAATTCGGTTGATCGATTTTGTGACATTTTTTTAACCTTGAGTTTTGGTCGCGATCATCCACTGCATAAATCCGTTTTCTTGGCCAGGGCGATTTTCAATATTAATCGAGGAAAATCCAACCTTTCCGGTGGAATTTTTCAATTCTTCCTTTTTCCAAGCAATCGTCAGCGGGCTTATAAAGATATGCTCGAACCATTCAAAAGCCTTTGCAAGTGGATGATGGCCATTCACATCTGCAATTACCAGAATACCGCCTTGTTTAAGTATCCTATGTGCTTCGGAGATTACCTGTTCTGGGTTTGGCAAACAATGGAATGTCATCACTAAGAAAACTGCGTCAAATGAATTCTTTTTAAAGGGTAATTGCGGGGCTGTTGCTTGAATAAATATTGGTGGGTGATTACCAAATGTTGGCTTTTCGCCTTGGGCGCATTCGTAGGTAATATCTATCCCAAAAACTTGTCCCTGAGGTATCGATCTACTTAAAAACCCACTTCCAAATCCTTGTCCGGCTCCGATATCTAAAATGGTTGCGTCCTGAGGTAGAACGATTTTAGAGAGAGCAAAGGCGTAGGCTCTGGTCGACTTCGAAATTGGCAATTTTTTAAATAGGCGTTTGGTTAGTGAAGTCATGAAGCAATCCTGATTTTTCATTTAAATAATTTTCTTAGTGTCTAATCCAAATTTACCATAATTTTACTGAAAATATTTTCATACACATTTTAAAATTCTTTACCTTGACTAAAATCAAGGTTTACATGACCTAATTGTGATATTGTTCACATAATAAATGACGAAATTCTGTCATTAACATTATTCGCTTCAATTTGGTATTTTGATATTTTTTGCGACTTTAAGTCAAAGCTTTCTTCCAAATGCCCAAAGTGTAATCTTTGGCTGGCAAGCTTTCCAAATTACCAAAAGAAGCACATCTCACAAGGAGTAAGAAGATGAAACAATTGTATTCAGTATTTGCCGTTCTTATGATATTTGTGTTCGCGCTATCCGCTTGCGCGCCCGCAGCTACCGAGAAACCGGCTGCTCAACCTGCGGCACCAGAACCAGCCGCCCCTGCTGAAGCCGCCCCTGCTGAGGCCGCCCCTGCCGAAGCCGCTCCTGCTGAAGCAGCCCCTGCCGAAGCCGCTCCTGCTGAAGAGGCTCCAGTGGAAGAACCAAGTGCCTTTGCCTTTGATCAGGAATATATTTATGCTGTTCCACCAATCATGATGATTGATCCTTACTTCCAGATCTTTGGTCAATCCCAAGGAGCCGTTCCCTACACTTATGAAAACGCGGTTAAATTAGCTGGTCACTCCTGCGGAGCGACCATGGGCGCCTGGTATATTTCTCAAAAAGCCCTTGAAGCTCTTTATCCTAACGGCGAAGTTCCTGTTCGCGGCCAAATTTCAGTTCAAGCCCCCGGCGCTGAAGATGAATGGTATGTCGGCGTTTTCGGCGAAATTATTACTTTTGTAACTGGCGCTGCTCCTAAAACCGGCTTTATTGGCGCGGAATTCGGTCAAGTGAATGATCTCTTCGTTCGCCAAAACAAAATGACCTATCCCGAAGAACCAAGCGGAACCATGCCTCCTCAGATGGAATGGATTTTTACCCGTCTGGACAATGGCGCGAAAGTTGGCGTGAACTTTAATCTTTCCGTCATCACCCCTCTCGCGACTCCTGAACGTCAGGAAATGGGCAAGAAGATGGCCCTCGGCCAGGCTACTCCAGAAGAAGCAGAGGATTACTACCAATATTGGAATGACAGAGCCCGCTTCGTCCTCGAAAATGAGGATATGGAAGGCTTTTTCAATGTCAAAGTGTACGAAGCTGGTACCGCCACCACTGAATCCGCGATTACCGAAGCCCCAGCCCCTGTTGATCCCGCAAGTTTTGCCTGGGAGCAGGAATATATAACCTCGGTTCCTCCGATTATGATGATCGATCCTTACTTCCAAATCTTCGGTCAATCACAGGAACCAGTTCCTTATTACTACGAAGAAGCGGTGAAATTAGCTGGGCACTCTTGCGGCGCGACCACCGGTGCGTGGACGATCACCCGCAAAGCACTCGAAGTACTCTATCCTAATGGCGAAATTCCTGTTCGCGGGCAAATCTCCGTGGAAGCTCCAGGCGCAGAAGATGAATGGTTCGTTGGTGTATTTGGCGATATCATCACCTTTGTCACCGGCGCATCACCCCACACTGGTTTTATCGGTGCCGAATTCGGTCAGGTTAATGATCTCTTTGTCCGCCAGAACAAGATGGTGTATTCTGCCGAACCCACCAACCAACTTCCCCCAATGCGGGAGTGGATTTTCACCCGAACTGATACAGGCGCCAAAGTTGGTGTGAAATTTAATCTTGTCATCATCACCCCAATCCCGACTCCTGGTCGTACTGAAATGGGCAAGATGATGGCTCAGGGTCTTGCCACTCCTGAAGAAGCATTAGACTACCAAAAATATTGGAACGATCGAGCGATTTTCGTCCTTGATAACGCTGAGATGGACGGATTCTTTACAGTAAAAATTTACGAATAGAAATATATTAGTAAGCGCAATGACCGCAACCAGTGAAAAAATCACTGGTTGCGGATTATTTTCTGGGCGCTCTTGCCCTAAATTTAAAAGGAGAAATGAAATGACAAAACAGAACGTGCAAAACCGTAATTTGATCATGGCAGGTATCGCCTTGATCGTTGGTTTGTACCTTGTTTTTGTCGCGCCAGG
>DATMWA010000074.1:0-1593 GCA_035562755.1 Anaerolineales bacterium | reverse complement strand
TGCCAGCCTCTCCGCCATCGCCTCGCCGGAGTCAGCGACGGAGGCGGGTCAAATCGCTTCTCCAAGCGCCGCACCCGTCTCCGAAGAACCAACTAGCACTCGATTAAGTACCTTGAGCCAACTGCCATGAATCAAGTCTTGAAACTCTCTTCCAAATTCCTTAAAAACATACCTATGTTATTCAATCGTCGTCAATTTAAAAAATCCTACCGCAAGCTGAGTCATCTTGAATTCGACCAAGTCAAACTCGCCCGGCAATTGGGTCATCATTACAAAACTTTTCAACGCCAACCCAGGAGTCGCAAAGCTTTATTCATTGGCAGCCTTATTCTCATTACCCTCACTCCCCTGGCAATTTACCTTGCCAAGAATCCCAAAGAAGTCCGTTCTTGGTGGAATGACAACTGGCAATACCGGATTAAAGCTACTATCACCGAACAAACCGGCTCCTCCCTTACCGATTTTCAAGTTGCCATCACCCTGGATACCGCTTCTCTCATCACTGCCGGTAAACTGCAAACCGATTGTGATGACATCCGGGTCTATGACAGCACCCACTCCACCTCCCAAGACTACTGGATAGAATCCTGTAACACTACTGCTACCAAAATCTGGCTCAAGCAATCTTTTTCTGCCAATCAAGCAAAATACTATTACCTTTACTATGGCAACCCCAGTGCCCAGAATGCTGAAACCAGCGGCGACAATATATTTATTTCTTTTGATGATTTCGAAGATACCACTCTTGACTCATCCAAATGGACCAGAATTAATAGCGGAACCGCTTCTGACTCTATATCCAATGGTCAACTCACAATTACCGGTTCAGGAGATTGGTGGGATACTTCTGATACAGCCAGAATTATTGTTGCTCAAAATTCCATCACCACTGATTACGTCGCCGAAGCTAGAATTAGCAGTACTGCATCAAATTATCAACGTTTCCTTGGATTAAGAGCCTCTAATTCTGCTACCAACTCCCGTTTTGTTGTCCTAGGTCTGGATGAAAATCAAAGCCATATCAGCACTTATTACCGCTCATCCGATGGCGCCTCTGCCGTCTATCAGGGAAACGACATCACAACTTACACTGAACCCTTCAATGCTATTTGGAAAAGAAATGGATCTACCCTTACCGGCTACATCGAATCAACCCAAGTCAATCAAATTACCTCAATCAGTGATCTTAACTATCCGGCTTTAACCGCCACTGCCGGCACTACTGTAACCTTTGATCATTTTTTTGTCCGCCAATACGCCGCCACCGAACCATCCTCCACTTCTGCTTCCGAAGAATCCGGCCCTGGACCAATTAGTCACTGGAAATTTAATGAAGCTGTTTCTGCCAGCCTCAGTCAACCGATTAACCAACTGGAGCAACACATTAATATTATCAATCAAACCTACACTGTAACTGGTACCAATACCGGCAACTTACCCGCCGATAATTCACTCGGGATTATTCATTGGGATAGCGATAAGTATCCCAACGCCACTGTATATTTGGAAGCCGATCTCGCTGTTACTGGTAATGGCTCCTACCAGGGGACAGCAACCGTCAGCTTATTTACCACCGGAGGGACCTCAATTACT
>DATMWA010000073.1:0-8740 GCA_035562755.1 Anaerolineales bacterium | reverse complement strand
TAAAACCGCTTTTAAACCTTTGTTCATCCAGGAGAGTTAACCCAACGGCTAAATTCTCAGGAAGCGCTCGTTTGCCACCTCCGACAACGATCGGCGCGATATAAAAATGACACTCGTCCACCATCCCCGTTCGAAACGCGTTCGCGGCAAGCTCGGGTCCGCCGATTGAAATATCGCTCTCCAAGGTAGCTTTGAGTGTTTGAATCGCGGATGGTTCAAAGTTTCGGATGAGTTGTGTTCTTGAAGTTGTAACCGTTTTTAATGTCCTTGAATACACAATTTTGTGTGCTGCTTGCCAAAGCTCCGCATAATCACGGGTTATTTTGGAATCAGCGGCCAATGATGGATCGGTCTCCCAGACTTGCATGACCTCATACATCCGGCGTCCAAGGAGGTAAGTACCAATCGTTCGTTCCTGGTCGTTGACGAATTGATGGACTTCTTCATCCGGGGCTGCCCAATCAAACTGGCCATTTTGATCCTCAATGTAGCCGTCAAGTGAACAAAGGGTTGAGTAGATCAAGTATGCCATTTTGCGATCACCTTTCTAAAAATCGGATAATTCATTAATATCGCTGATCAGACCATTTGTAATTTAAAAGGCTTGCTTTCAAATGGTTTCTTGTCTGCCAAACAACCAAATTGAGCCTTTATTTGGCAAGTTTAACATTTATAGCAGTTATTTAATGGAAATAAAAGTAGAAAAAAGACCTTGCCTTCAACGCTGATCATAAAGGTTGAAACTCTTTGGAGTCGATTGATGCACCTGTGGGTATGACACGCGCACAAGTAAACTTAATCCCGATCCTTCCTGTTTAAGATTCTCATCCAGGCTGGAAGCCCAGGTATGGATTTGAATGAACATGGCCAGAAAATCTACTTGTGAAAAAAAACACAATAAGCTATGATTTATTCAGATAAATAGGAATCATCCATTATCCTTTTTTACAGTTGTGGTTGATTTTATTTATTGCTAATTTGATAAAACGACGTTCATTTTGGAGGCAAAATGGCTCATGATGGTTTTATCGCAAAGTTATTACGATTTATTGGTGTTGTTTTGGTCGCGGTAAATGCCGGGCTCACTTTTTTGAGTGGAATTGGAACTGCCTGCGTCGCCTTTGTGCCGACCAATCCATCCTGGGTATCGTTCATGGGCGGTATCGCAAAGTTACAATGGCTTTATATCATCTATGTCTTGGCTGGAATCGCGTTAGGTATCGCCGGAATTCGGAATGTTGTGCTGCTCGTTAAGGGCAAACCGAATGCCTACCGTTCGACTTTGATTGTACTTATCCTCGGCTTGATCGTAGGGGCTACCCATATCATCACATCGAGGATGCTGCGTGGAGATTCAATGCCTGTGGATCCAATTGTTTACGTGAGTGCGCTTACTTTGGCAATATTCATGCTCTTTCGCTTACCGGGCGTTTGGTCGGGAGTTGATTTCGCTTACGGAAAAGGGAAGGATAATCAGATGGCGGGTGGGGCGGCAGCCATCTTCCTGGGTGCCATTACCCTTACGATTCAAATCATGATGCGCTCAACCCACACCATGGGCGGTGTAAACTTTGCTGACGCATTTAACCTGAGTATGATGATATTGAGCACCGGCTTTCTGCTCCTTGGTTTCGGCATTTTGGTCGGAGTGAGCCTGAGAAAAAGTGGGGAGAGATTGTCTTCCCAAACAGAGAGCCAGCCATTCTCATAATCAAACCAACCAGAATATTTTCTCCAAATGGCTAATTCAGGGGGAGAAACGGTGAGTGGTCGCTTTGATGCCCGCCTTGGTTGAAATAATTAATGTTGCGCTACATAGCTAATTAGTGTATAATTGGCAAGCGTTTTGAGAGGTATAGCTTCACAAAACCCATTTCGCGGAGAGTTTATTTGATCAATATGTTTTCATCATGCAATCATCATTGATTCAAGATCTTGACTCTTCCGCGTCAGGATCTTTTTTATCCCCATAGAGACGGGAGGTGAGTTTGTGACAATTGTTGTTTTACGCTCCAATGAATCGCAGGATTCCCTGTTGAAGCGCTTTAGAAAAAAGGTCGTCAAGAGCGGCGTTTTAAGTACGGGCCGCCGAAAGCGATGGTTTATTTCCAAAAGCGAGCAACGCCGTATGGAAGATAAAAAAGCCATGCGCAGAGCAAAGCGGAAAACTTTCAAGTCGAATGAATAATTTCGACAAAGGCAGGTGGTATGGCAAAGGAAGAAGATAAATTAGTAGTTGAGGGCGTCGTAATTGAAGCCCTTCCTGGGACACAATTCAAGGTCCGGTTGGATAACGGGCACGAAATTTTGTGTTACCTTTCAGGAAAAATGCGGAAGCATTATATCCGCATCTTGCTCGGCGATCGGGTCAAGGTGGAAATGTCGCCTTACGACTTAAAGATTGGCCGCATTTCCTATCGTGCCAGAAAAGCCGCCGCTGGAAGTTTAATCGAGAAACCATAAAGTCTTCAACGCAGAACTTTCCAATGCCAGGTAATTTACCTGGTATTGTTTTTTTAATTCAGCAGCTACCGGCTTATTGCTTGTTCAGGATATCAAACCAAAAACTCCCCGCAACAGGGAGTTTTTGGTTTGATCAGGGTAATCTTAACGAACGATGAGGCGGTAACCCGCTTCCTCGCGTGTGAATTGAGTTGTTCCACTGACCACAAGGGTCAGATTAGTGAGATCGAGCTCGATTTCAGCGGTTTGGTCGGCGCTGATTTCCAATTCCGCGACGGTTGTTTGATTACTTTCATCGATCAACATGACCCGGAACGTTTGCGGAAGAATGTTATTGACCCTTACAAATCCCTGGGCAATCCAGCCGCCGTCGTCCTCTTCAAGGTCGCTGAAATAATTAATTTCTGGGATGGCGATGTCATCGATCAGCATTCCTTCGCCATTAACCGCCGCATCGGTAATGTATTCAAAACGAAGGAGAGGTTTCTCACCCGCCAACATACTCAGGTCGATCTCCTCTTTAATCCAACGGTGTGTTTGCCCATTATAACCAACCCCAAAGGAGTTGCCAGAGGGATCTTCTGCCGTTCCAGAAGGAGTATCCATGATGGTCCAGGATTCACCCTCGTCCAAGGAATATTCCAGAAAGACATAGTCATAATCCGTTTCGAGATCGTACCACGTCCTGAATTCGAGGCTGATTGGGCCATTGACCTTCGAAAAATCGAATTTCTGAGTGAGAGTCGTGTTGGATTCATCACCTTTGTTGGACCAAAATGCTTTCTCTCCAGAATAGGCATCTACCGGAAGCAGACCGACGACGGTTGAGCCCTCGAATTGGAGGGTGTGGAGCCCTTTGCAACGAAAGTTAATATAATCCGCGCCGAACTGATGAACGGTTCCGTGGTATTCGGTGTTGCAATCGGTCACTAATTTTGTCTTGGATACGCTTGTGGGGTTTTTATAGCGTGTGTAATCAAATCTGCCATCCCCAACCCGATCGTCGAGAAGAAAATTGGTTACGGTCCAATCCATGAAAACATCATTGGCGGTGATTTGTTCGCCGGTCAGAGGATCTATCGCGCCGATCTCTTCAAGGACAGCGTCGATGCTGGTAAAACCATTCAATGGGTTCATCACCAGGGCTTTGGTGGCATCTTCACCAAAGCGATCGAGGAAATAGGCGACAAAAAGGTAACTCGCCCCATAATGAGGTCCATTGGTTCCAGGATCAGGTCCCCAATCGGTTAATTGAAGGTCAGGATTGGAGATGTACAACCAATCCGCGCCACCAGAATACAGGTTATTCAACAAAACAGCCAGTTCGGAAAAGCCCTCATTTAACCATGTTTCTTCATTGCGGTCGTTGTAAAAATGGACCATGTGCTGATGTTCGTGAGCTAGCACCCCATACGTATACTCATCATCCAGCGGAGAATTATCCGCGTTAAAAACGAACATCTCATGCGCGTTGGAATATTCATGCGCTTCAGGATGAAATTCATCCGGCGAGGAAAAATATCCCGCAACCGATGAGCCGATACCACGGGCATAGAGAATATAAATATGTTCATCCTCATCAACCCCCGGGAAAGCTTCTGTACCAAAAAATTCGCGATTGGTTGGATAGATCTCCTCTTCAAAAGTATCAACCAGCTCCTGAGCTTCGTTGTCATCGAATTTGACGCCATCCTCGACCCAGAAGTAAGCATGATCGGTTACATAATGGAGGGTGGCGCTTACCTGGAAATTCTCAACGTTATCGGTGTTGGTAAGCCAAAATTTCTGGGTATCACCAACCTGATACGGTCCGCTCGGCAAGGTAGAAGGGATATCACAATTTTCCTCAAGCCGGCAGGCAAGTTCGATGGGATCGTTGATTGGAACGATGGTATTAAGCAAAATATCCATTGTTTCCAAATCAACCACACTGGGATCTGGGCGGTTAATCGGTAAAGGGGTAGCTTCTGGCTGCTCAGGCGTTATTTGGGTCTGGTTGCCATCCGGATTTGTTTGTGGATATTCAATTTGTGCATGGTTAAAAACAAAATAACCAAAGCCGAGTACGAAAATCACCGCGCAAATTACATTTAACCCCAGCAAGGTGATGATCGCGAGTAAAAAATTTGAAGGTTTTTGTTGTTGTTCTTCCATCAAGCCCTCCTTGGCAGGGTTTAGCAATTCTACTTGAAAGACCCGCGCTCTTGCAAGCGCGGATCTTTCAAGTTGGTTTATTCAAAAGCGAGCGAATTGTCCTTAACCATCACGTTTACTTTGCCGCCTTCTTTGAATTTACCTTCCAGCAATTCGATAGAAAGCGGGCTTTCGAGATACTTCTGAATTGCCCGGCGCAACGGTCTGGCACCAAAGGCAGGATCGTAACCTTCCCTGGCGAGCCATGTCCGGGCTTCGGGATTGAGCGAAACGGTAACATTGAAATCATTAAGCCGGTCCTGAACCTCTTTCAGTTGCAGGTCTACAATCAGCTCCATTTGCTCAAGGCTCAATGGTGAGAACATGATGATGTCATCTATCCGGTTTAAAAACTCTGGTCGGAAGGCGCTCTTTAGCGCTTTTTCGATCTTATCATGCGATTCTTTCTCCTCGCTATTGGCGTTGGACTGAACGAATCCCAATGTGCCACCTTTGTGTACATATTCGGTACCAAGGTTGGAGGTCATAATCAAAACGGTATTGCGGAAATCCACTACATTGCCCTGACCGTCCGTCATTCGGCCATCATCCAGAATCTGAAGAAGAGCATTCCAAACTTCAGGATGGGCTTTTTCGATCTCGTCAAATAAGAGTACCCGATATGGCCGGCGGCGGACTGCCTCGGTGAGTTGACCGCCTTCCTCGTAACCGATGTAGCCGGGAGGAGCGCCAAACAAACGGCTGACTGTATGCTGCTCTCGATATTCGGACATATCGAAACGTACCAAGGCATCTTCGTCATCAAACATGAACTCGGCTAATGCCTTGGCGAGTTCGGTTTTACCCACACCGCTTGGGCCTATAAAGATAAATGAGCCGATCGGTCGGCTTGGATCTTTAAGACCGGCCCGGGCACGCCGAATGGCGTCAGAGATGGCATGGATCGCCTCTTCCTGTCCGATGATTCTTTCGTGTAAACGGGCTTCCATCTGTAACAATTTGGAAGCTTCCGTCTCCAACATCTGAGTTAAGGGAATACCTGTCCATTGATGAACCACATCAGCGATGTCGTCTACATCGACCACTTCATCAATTTGGTTTTCCGCTTCCCACGCGTCGCGTTTTACGTTGTATTCGGCTTCCAAACGAAGTCGTTCGGATTTGTGAATGGCGGCGTTTTCATAATCGCGGGCTAAACCGGCGGCTTCCTCTTCGGAAGTCAGTCGGGCGATCTCTTTTTTCATTTCCTTAAGATCTTCAGGCATGGAATAAAGCGCAACCCTTAATTTGGCGGCGGCTTCATCCATCAAGTCAATGGCTTTATCGGGTAAGTGACGATCGGTAACATATCGGTCGGAAAGGTGGACCGCGGCTTCGATGGCTTCATCCGCATAGCGAACCTTGTGATGAGCTTCGTAACGATCACGCAAGCCTTGCAGCATTTTAATCGCGTCATCGGCAGAAGGCTCTTCAACGTAAATTGGGGCAAAGCGCCGTTCCAAAGCCGCGTCTTTTTCGATGTACTTGTGGTATTCATCCAAAGTAGTGGCACCAATACATTGCAGCTCGCCACGAGCAAGGGCTGGCTTAAGCATATTCGAGGCATCCATGGCGCCTTGGGCGGCACCGGCGCCGACGACGGTATGCAGTTCGTCAATCATGAGGATGATGTCACCTTTTGAATTTTGAACTTCATCCATGACTGATTTAAGCCGCTCCTCAAAATCACCTCGGAAGCGGCTGCCGGCGATCATCGCCCCAAGATCGAGGGCTACTACACGTTTACCGTATAGAATTTCTGGGACATCGTTGCTAACAATTTTCTGAGCCAGTCCTTCAGCGATAGCGGTTTTTCCGACGCCAGCCTCACCGATCAAAACCGGATTATTTTTTGTCCTGCGGCTTAGGATCTGAATTAGGCGTAAGATTTCAGTGTCTCTGCCGATCACCGGGTCGAGCTTACCTTCACGGGCAAACGCGGTAAGGTCACGACTGAATTTTTCGAGAGATTTGTAACGCCCTTCGGATTGTGGATCGGTGACACGTTGTCCGCCGCGAATAGATTGGATGGTTTCCATCACCCGTTCACGAGTGATCCCATTTTGCTCTAAAATTCGAGCCGCGGGCGTATTGCGCTCAGTGAGAATAGCCAAAAAAAGATGCTCTGTGGAAATGTAATCATCTTTGAGTTTATTGGCCTCATCATTGGCAAGATCGATGATGCGTTTTACTCGCGGGGTGATGAAAATTTGCCCCTGTTCCCCGCCGAACATGTTGGTTTTGGGCGAAGAGCGAATCGCCGCTTCAAGGCGCTCGATCAGCTTTTCCTTTTCTACATTTAATTTTTCTAAAATCTGGGTAACAACACCATCCGGCTGCTCGATCAGTGCCAGCAGGATGTGTTCGGTATCGATCTGATTGTGACCTGTGCGTTGAATAATTTCAGCGGCACGTTGCGCGGCTTCTTGCGCGCGTTCTGTAAACCTGTCAAACCGCATTTTAATCCGCTTCCTTTCTGTCTTATATTCTTGCTTACCGTCCGATTATAGCAAAGCAAACGTTAAACCATGTTCTATGCTTTGTAAGATTTGTGTAAGATCAGGCGCAATTGAGTACTATGATTATTTTAATTTCTTAAACAGCTAAGGATATAATAACTTCATGACAAGCACGAGTATCTCGGGTGCATTTAAAGGCAATAACGGATTACGCCCAATTAACATCCTGCGGGATTTGCCAAAAATTGCTGATTTGGTGGAAGAATGTTTCAAAGGCTCTTTGGATAATGAAGGCCAGGCGGCGATTGATAACTTTCGGAGGCGCGGAGCTGACAGCAAATTTCTATCTTGGGCGCCTAAGGTTATCGATTCCCTTTCGCTGCCATTAAACGGTTTTGTGTGGGAGGAAGACGGCTCGTTAATTGGTAACGCAAGCCTCATTCCCTATTATTATAATCAACGCAAGGTTTACCTGTTGGCAAACGTGGCGACCTTGCCAAAGCATGAAGGCAAAGGGATTGCCTCGGCACTTTCCAAGGCGGCGGTGAACTACGCCGTAGAAAAAGGATGCGACTCGATTTGGCTGCAAGTGAGATCGGATAACCAGCGGGCAATTGGAATTTATGAGCGAGCCGGATTTATTCGTAAATACGAAAGAACAACCTGGCAATTACCCGTAGGACATAGCTTTGTGCCCTCGCAAGCATCAAATGATGTTACCGTGATTAAAACCCTGGGAGTTGATTGGCCAGAATTACGCACCTTATACCTTCACGCATATCCCAAGGAGCTTTCCTGGTTCAATCAGTTCGATGTAGATCATATCAAGCCTGGTTTTTTCCATTCGATTGCCCGGGCTTTCCGGGATGAGCGGGTGACACAGAATTCGGCTTTCATCAGCGGAAAGTTAAGCGGTGGTGTAGCGCTGGTTAACCGATTGGGGGCTCACGAGATGCTACTGCTTTCGATGCAGGAAAATCAGGCGGCTCGCCTTTTACCTGAGTTGTTAGGCTCAATGGCGGAAAAATTCAACAGGCATAAAAAGCTTACTTTTGAGTTACAACCGGGCGATTATGACCAGATGATCTTTGATCTTGGTTTTACCCCGAAAAGAGTATTATTATGGATGAAGTATATAGGTATTTAAGGAAGGAGCAATTATGCCGAAATTTATTTGGAAATGGTTAGTAAACGCCTTGGCCCTTTATGTAGCCATTGCGTTTGTTCCTGGAATTCAGCAACAGGGAGATGGGAATTGGACAAATCTGCTTTGGCTGGCGGCAATCTTTGGATTATTAAACGCCTTGCTCAAGCCAGTCCTCACCATTCTCTCCTGCCCGTTAATTCTTTTAACCTTAGGACTTTACATTCTGGTAATCAATACCGCCATGTTCTGGTTGGCAGGGTTAATCGGATCCAATTTTAATGTTGGCTTTACCGTGGATGGGTTTTGGACAGCGTTTCTTGGCGCGCTGGTTACGTCTGTCATCAATTTGTTCTTTTCAGGATTGTTTAACGACGATGACAAAAAGAAACGAAAATCGACAGATTAAGGAAGTAATTGGAGAAAATAAAAAAGCAGGCGCTAACGCCTGCTTTTTTAGTCTTAAAGGTTTTTTACCAGT
>DATMWA010000072.1:0-1612 GCA_035562755.1 Anaerolineales bacterium | reverse complement strand
ATGGATGAGAAGACGGTGGCACGGGAAATCAAACGCCTCGAAAAGCTGATGCTCGAGTGCGCGAGGAACCTGGAATTCGAAAAAGCGGCAGCGGCCCGCGACGATTTGTTCCGCCTGCGGGAGCGGGTGTTCGGCGTGGCGCAGCATGACCGGGATGGAGACGAGACAAAATGAGTTATCGCGTGCTGATGGTTTGCATGGGCAATATCTGTCGTTCACCAACGGCAGAGGTTGTGGTTAGACAATTAATTAAAAACAATAACTTGGGTAACTTTGTTGAAGTTGATTCTGCGGGAACCCATGGTTACCATGTCGGTGAGGCGCCGGATTCGCGTACGCAGCGAGCGGCCCTTGTTCGTGGCTATAACCTCTCTCAGTTGAGGGCGCGGAAAGTTGCGAGGCAGGATCTGGAGTATTTCGATCTGATCCTGGCCATGGACAAGAGTAATCTTGATAATTTGCGTCGTATCGCACCACCGGAAGCGCACGCGCGGATCAAATTATTCATGGATTATTCAAAAAACTTCGACGATGACGAAGTGCCTGATCCCTACTATGGATTGGGACATGGCTTCGATCTGGTCCTCGACATGGTCGAGGATGCGGCGCGCGGGTTGGTTGAGGATATAAAGCAGAAAGTTAACCGCCGCTGAGTTTTTGGTCAGGCATTCGAGCGCACGCCCAATTCATTGATTCGAGCTTGCAGCCGAACTCGAGTCGTATGTTTCGAAGCCATAAAATAACATGTCAATAGAATGGCATTGTGATGTTCGGCAGGTGCTGTGAGCACTAATTAACCACCTGCCGACATGTTTTATCTTGTGCCTCTCCGGCTACTTAATGGCTCCAGGCATTTGCTATTTTAATATTCATTCATAATTTGTCGTTTGATCGCCTGGTTAATGCTTGATTTTAATACTTGAAAAATATATTTAGATGAATTAAATTGTTTCCACTATTTTATTAAAGGAACCAATCATGGATCTTTCCACTTTGACCATTGCCCAGTTGCGCGACTTGCAGCAACAGATTCCTGTCGAATTAAAGCGCCGTGAGGCTCAGGATAAAGCCAATATCCTGAATGAGGTTCGTGCTTTTGCCAAAGCACGTGGTTTTGCGCTCGAAGAGCTGGTGGGGAAGGAAGCAAAAATCAAAGTGTCTACGGGGAAGGTCAAGGTTAAATATCGTCACCCTGAAAATGCAACGCTTGAATGGACCGGGCGTGGTCGACAGCCGAAGTGGGTTGCCGAATGGGTGGCCAATGGCGGCACCATGGATTTGCTGACTGTTTGATAATGCGTATTCTCTTGAGCAACGATGATGGCTATTTCGCTCCCGGTATTCAAGCTCTGGCTGATGCACTCGCCGGGCTGGGGGAGATCGTTGTTGTTGCGCCGGAGCAGAATAGAAGCGGGGCGAGTAATTCGCTGACGCTGGATCGACCGCTTTTATTGAAAAAAGCGGCCAGCGGCTTTTATTTTGTTAATGGTACGCCTACCGATTGCGTTCATCTCGCGGTGACCGGGATGCTTGGTTATCTACCCGATATGATCGTTTCCGGAATTAATCATGGCGCCAATATGGGCGATGACACTATTTATTCCGGCACGGT
>DATMWA010000071.1:0-1743 GCA_035562755.1 Anaerolineales bacterium | reverse complement strand
GATTACTCAAAATCAAAAATGATACAAGAGGAGATGAGCTATTGTGACAATCACTAACCAACCAGGCGGCTTTTTGATTTATGGTGGCTTTTTATTGGCCATAGTCGGACTGCTCTTTTTTCTTTATAAAAAAGTCAAAGCAACACAAAATGTGCAGCAAACACGTCTGGTTTTGGTAGCTTTGATTAGTGCCATCATCATAACGACGCTATTCTGGTTCCCGATATTTTTTATAGTAGTGAATTGATTCAAGTGGTACTTAGGTAGTGCCAAAAATTCTATGGAAACTGCCCCAAATAACGAGGTGATGTGAAAAACCAAGTCCTGCTATTCAAAGTTTGGTGAAACAAACACTCTTGACAACCGAGCCAATGGTTTTTTCCTTTGCCGTCAAGGGCGACGGTATACAAAAGGAGCAGCACAAAGTAGCCCTTGGCTCAGAAAATTTTAAACCATTGGCCATTCGGATTGTCAAGAGTACGCTCCGCTGTTTGTTTAGTTAATTGGTTCTCTTTTTTTAGAGGGCTCAGGTGCCAAAAGTTAAGGGGTTTGGTCCATCAGCCAATCTTGTGATAAAGAGATTAATTTTGTCCATTTAGCCGGCATGTTGGGAAGTTTGTCCAGCTCAGGAATCAACACAGGTACTTTCTTTTCTAAGGCAGAGTGCGGTCTCAAAAAGTTGAAGTACACACAGAATAAGGTCACGAAAGAGACGGATCCCTGTTGGGATCCGAATCCGGTGGTCGCTCTGTAATTGCCTTTGAATGTTCGGTTCAACCGTTCGATGATTTGTTTTAACGGTCGGTATTCCTTTGACACCGGATCATTATTTGTAAGTCCGATTACTTGCTTCACGTCAAAGGGGATGCCGTGTTGGGCATAGTAGTGTTGAGCCAGAAGGTAGATGGGGTTGCCGTCGACGATGAAAGTCAGGTCCTCCGGTATCTGGGGCATCTTTTTGAAGACTTCGCGCAAGGCGTAAATAGCGGATTCAGTATCTCGGTTTGGCGAAACATAGTTCGACAAAATTATTTTTTTGACGGCATCAAAGAAGAAAAACAAATAGTTCCAGCGACCGCCAACGCGGATGTAAGTCTCATCTCCGCAGAATTGATCGGATAATTCGTAAGGGTAGTTCTCAAGGAAAGGCTTCAGAACCACGGATGTACTGGAAGCGTAGTTGAGTATAGTTTGACCTGAGATTCTGACATTATGTACGTCGTACATAAGTGCCGCTGTTTTTCTGGCCGAAAGACCGTAGTTTACGTGGTAGGTCAGTATCAATCCTAGAGTATGGGGCGAACAATGGATATTGGCCAGATTCACCTTCGGTTGAATGACTGAATCCTTTGAGATCGGATGAAAAGGAATATTGAATTGGCGGAAGAGATAGTGCATCTTGAATTGCTGGGAATCCTTCTCAAACAAGTCTTTTTCTTCCGGAGTCAATTCTTTCAGCCTACGCAAGTAATAAGGACAGTCCGCTCTTTTACACTTGTAGACATCGAATCCATTGCGGTCTTTGATTTTCTCCAACGGATGTGAGCAATGCGGGCACTTTAAAATGGCTTCTTTTGAATAGCGGTTTTTAGGGTTAAATAAGGCGTCACAAACTTTACAGTTGCATTGGCCTTTGGGGCCATTATTGGCGTAGAGGTAGTCCGAGGGAGCGTTGCAGCGTGGGCAGGTTGTATTGAGGTCTAGGTTGATTTTAACGCCATTGCGGCGTTGAATGGGCTGGAG
>DATMWA010000070.1:0-11484 GCA_035562755.1 Anaerolineales bacterium | reverse complement strand
AACGTCATCTGTATTGGTATTGCCAGCCGGATCAAAAACCGCTTCGCTGAATTGAACGTTGATTACGGCTGTCGGGGCGATCAGGTTCATTTGCAAGGTGGCGGCGCTGAGAGTTACCGGAATTCTATCAATATTGTAGGCTTGGCTGGCCACCGTAACAGGGCCAAGCGAGTTGCCAGAGAGATCTTCGATGTTCTGGGCGGTGGAAAGGCGTAATTCCAGGCTGCCACTTCCGGTTCCGGTGGAGACAGTTACTGTAAATACCGAACCGCTGCCGCTAACACTGAGGATTGAAACCCCGCTGAGACCAGATTGAACGATGGCGAGGTCGCCATTGTCAAGGCTGTCCACCGATTCGCTGAAGGTTACCGCGAAACGCACGCTGCTTGCTCTGGTTGGGTTGGCGTCCAATCGGTTGATGCTCAATAGGCTTGGATCACTTGAATCGGCATCCAGAGCCAGCACATTGGAGGCAGTGTTGGTATTTCCGGCATCATCACTGGCGACATCCGCCGCGACGGATACGCTGGCGGGGGAGGAGGTCACGCTGTAATCGGCGCTGTATTCATCCCCGCTCCCGCTGAAATTAGAAAGCGACGCGCCGCTGATCGTAATATCGCCTAGAACAAAGCCACTCACATCCTCGCTGAAGCTGAAGAGAAGTTCTCCTGCCGCGGGGCTGCTGATGGTTACTCCGGGTCGAATGGAATCAAATTCGATCACATAAGGAATCGAGGCATCGCAGCGGTTGCCGGCGGCGTCTTCACATTCCTCATCCTTGAGGGTAACGGTAACAAAACCGCTGGTGATAGTGGGAGTTACCGGCAGAGTGTAACTATCGCCGCTTCCGCTGAGCGCGCCAGCCGTACCATTGACAACGGTAAAGTCTGCCGCGGCGAGTCCGGTTACATCTTCATCAAATTCGATTGTGATATCGATGGGGGAATCGTTCGTGGGGGTCGATTGGACACTGGAAACCACCACACTCGGAGCGCTGCCATCGTAGGTGAGGCTGAATTGGGAGGCGGCCAGATTGGAGAGCAATCCGGTGGCGGAATCGACGGCTACATCAGCGGCAATATCAACGGTCACTTCACCGTCAACGCCGGGGGTGATATCGGCGGTATAAACACTGGAACTGACGGTCTGGAAATTTCCGGCGCTGCCATTTCCCACGTTAAGATCCGCCAGCAAAAAGCCGGTGACACCTTCAGAAAAGGTGACTGTAATTTCAAATGGGCTTGCATTGGTTGGGTCACCCTCAGCGCTGCTGATCGCGACGGTCAGATCACCGACAGAATAAGTGATGCTGTATTGCGCGGCGGCGGTGTTGTAATTTCCGGCGGCGTCACTGGCGATGTCCGGATCGATATCCACGGTGACTTCGCCTTCGGCGTTCGGGGTTACATCAAAAGTGTATTGGCTGTCGGTTACGCTCACAAAGTTGCTGGCGACGCCGTTACCAACCAGAAGATCGGTTAATTCAAAACCGGTAACATCTTCGCTGAAATCAACGGTAAATGGAATCGGAGACGCGGCAGTTGGGTCGCTCGCGCTGGTGGAGATCACCACACTTGGTGAGGTGGTGTCATAGTTGATATCCAATAACCCTTCAAGGTTGCCATTTCCAGCCGCATCGCTGGCTGAGGAATCCGGCACCTGAATACCAACCAGACCCTCGGAGGTCGGGGTGATATCCACTTCATAAGCGTCACCGCTGCCGGTCAGGTTGGATGCGGTTCCATTGGTAACCACAATATCGCCCAATTCAAACCCGGTTACCACCTCGGAGAATGAAACCGAAACGATGAATGGGCTGGAATTGGTATCCGTTCCACCGCCCAACATCAACAGGCTGGTGACAGGCTCGCTGGAATCAAAGGTAATGGTAAATTGGAGCGCCACATTATTAAGGTTGCCAGCCAGGTCCTCGGCAGAGCCGGCGGCTACATCTACGCTGACCATGCCATCGGTAGTTGGGGTGATATCGGCGGTGTATTCCGCGGCGTTGACGGTGGCAAAATTACCCGCGCTGCCGTTCGTAACGGCGACATCGGCCAATTCAAAACCGGTCACATCCTCATCAAAGGTAAAGGTAACCGTTATGGGGTTCGCGTTGGTAGGGCTGCTCTCTGAGCTCGTGATTACAACCTCAGGTGAGGTGGTATCGTACACGAAGCTGAATTGAGGAGCGGCAAGGTTGCCGTTGGTGCCAGTCGCGGAGTCAAGCGCCGCGTTTTCGGCTACATCTACCCTAACATCTCCATCCGCGGTTGGGGTGATATCGGCGGTGTATTCCGCGGCGTTTACAGTGGCAAAATTACCCGCGCTTCCGTTAGTAACGGCAATATCGGCTAATTCAAAACCAGTAACATCTTCGCTGAAGGTAAAGGTTACCGGAACAGGGGCGGTATTGGCAGGCAAGCTGGCCGCGGATCCAATCGTCAACGACGGTCGTCCGCCATCAAAAGTGCGTGTAAATTGGGGGGCGGCGTTGGTTGCTTGGAGACTCAGATCTTCCGCGGCGCCTTCGGGGATGTCAACGGTGAGCGCGCCATCCGCCAGAGCATAAATATCAGCAGTGTAAACCGCGCCGCTGCCAGCAAAGTTGGCCGCGCTGGCGTTGCCCAGCACCAAATCATCCAGAGTAAATCCGGTTACATCGGCGCTGAACGTGATTGTAATCGCAAATGGGTAGCTGACTGCTGGCTCCGGTTCCGCGCTGGTAATCGCTACGGTTGGCCCGGGGGCGGAGAGCGGGGCGGCGAAAGCCGCGGATGCCAACATGGCTTGTAGAATTAATGCCAGTATCGCGAATATCGCGCTGGCGGTTCCGATAGATCGATGTTGAATAGTTGTCTTCATGTTTTCCTCACAGAATGCGTAATTTAAAGCCTTTTTACAACCTTAGTATAGTGAATTACCGCGCTTTTAGGTGTGAATGTAATGTTCCCGCAATTTTATGGCCCTTAACGTAACGCAATCGCAATGTTAGCCGGCGGATGTAGGAGATTTGAACGGATTTGGAATTTATTGGCTCAGATGGGATGGCCTGCCATTGGGGTAAAAAAAACCATCCGCTGATGCGGATGGAGTCTTGGCGATTTGTAAAACCTGGCTATAATGACGTTACATTACCGCCGGCGACGGGGCTTGCCCCGTATTGATTGTCACCCGGCTGGCTGTCTTGCAGGTAGAAATAAAGCAATACCAATAAACCGATGAGCGGAATGAGCCCAATCAAAATCCACATACCGCTTTTTCCAACATCGTGCAAGCGGCGAATACTTACCCCAAGTCCAGGGATCAGGATTGCCAGGCTGTAAATGCCACTCAGTGAACTGGCTACCCAACCCAATCGTAAAATTGAGCTAAACACCAGTGTGATAAGTAATGAGATTACAAAATTGATCAACACGAACATCCAGAAATCTCTTCTTCCCAAGCGCCCATCAAAATTAAAATATGGGTTTAATTGGGACATGAAGTATCGGTTGAAATTCTCCTTAATTTGGTCCATTCCATTCTCCTTAATCGATCTTTTTTCGCCAAGTTTATATCATTATACGTTGAACTGGGTATTAATTTCAAATAAATATCCGAATTGTCCTATTTACGCCAGGTTTTACTTAGGAATGGACCTTCCAAGTCTATTCTTTTTCATGTTCATCGGCGGATAGAACACCCTCTTCCACGATGAATTGTTCCGGGATGGCTTCGTCACCGGGTTCATTAACGAAAGGCATCCCACTGTTGATCCATACCGGACTTAAACCGCTTACCCTCCGGCGAATGTATTCCCAGAGGATGACAAAAGATGCCAGGACCGGCACGATGAGCAGCGCGCCCAAGATACCCCATAGAATGGTGGCTGTGATGATAGCCACGAACACCAAACCTTCGTTCATGTTTACGCTTTTACCCATTACAACCGGACGGATAAAGAAATTCTTAATGTTGATGAGCACAAGGTAGGTCATGAGGGTAATGAACCCGATCCACAAACTGTCCAGCGGAATCCAGCTGCTGCCTTCCAGTAACGCCACGCCAATCGCCAATACCGCCGCGATGAACGGGCCGACATCCGGAATAAGAGTGAGAAAACCAGCCACCAAACCCAGGGCAAGCGCTCCGGGAATTCCGATGATGAACCAGGCGAGGGTGAACACCACCGTGACGATGGCCATCAACACAATTTGTCCGCGCAAGTATGCCATCCAGATGCTCTGAATTTTGAGATAAAGGTTGAGGATTTCCGGTTTGTATGGGTCGGGAGGCAGGTTGAGCAGGTAGTCCTTAATCCGTGGCCAATAGCTGAGGAGCAAATGAATGCTCACCAAGATCACCAGTGTCCAAAGCACCCCAATAGAGGTGGTTTCAACCATGTGGAAGAGTTCGTTAGGCAAGGGGTTAAGAAAGAGAGTCTGGATGTCGCTCAGCCAGCCGCTCAGCTCGGTAAAGTATAGAATGTATGGTCCGACCGTAATTGGTCTTGCCAAATATTGGTTAATCTGAGTTACCAAATTAAGCAGGTCTTCGGCAATCATCCGCGATTCTTTGAATACGATTGGAGTCACCAGCGCGGGGATACCGAGAAACAAAAGCAAAGTTCCAAAGTAGACCAAATTAACCGCCCATCCATGGCTCAGCCGGCTTTTGAGCCTCAGCCACTTCACGATTGGATTAATCAGGTATGCGGTGAAGGCGGCGATCACAAATGGCTGGATTGCCTCCCTCAGCAAGTAAAACAATGCTATTAACCCCGCCAGAACGACTACAAAAACAATATATCGGAAGGGAGTTTGCCACTTAGGGTACATTTACCGTTCTCCAATTTCCTTGTTATGGTTCATCGAACCTATTCAGCGGTCCAATCCACCGATTTTGGTTTATTCGTCTTCTCATCCGCTTCACCGGTCTTTATCTCTTCGTGAGATTCGCTCACGGTGGGGGTTGGTTCGGGAGGAACAGGCTTTTCCTCTTCAGCCGTCTGTAAGCGGCTGAATGGCTGAGTTTGCCCTTCATCCGGGGTTTCCCAAATCTGGATGGGGGGTTCTTGGTTAGGCAGGCTCTCTTCAACCTTTTGGTTGGGAAGGCTCTCTGGAATCGCTTCCGCCTCTACCGGCAGCCAGGAACCAGTTCGTGGACTGGTCGCATCCACTGTTGGCTCTTCATCCGGACCTTCTGGATTTTTATACTTGGGGTGCCGTCGAACTGGGCGGCGGAATTTGAGCGCGAAGTATCCAATCGTCCCAGCGGCCAGCGATGCGAGCATGATGGAAAGTTTGCTGTTTGCCGCGATTGAAGTATGCCCAAACGCCAGGATGGTGATAAACATCGACATGGTAAAGCCGATTCCACCTAAAAAGCCGGCGCCGAGCATGTGTTTGAAACTCATCGCCTCAGGCAGTTTTACAAATTTTGTCCAAATTCCGAGATAGGAAAAACTTAGGATACCGAGCGGCTTGCCGATAAGAAGACCAAAGAAAATTCCCACAGTGTTGGGTGTAATTGCCTGACTGAAAAAATTGGCGGTAAAGGCAACCCCGGCATTGGCCAAGGCGAAAATTGGCATGATCAGGTAAGCCACCGGCTTGTTGAGAGCATGCTCAACTTTTGAGGATGTTGAATCCGGTCCACCGTCCTGAAAGGGTAAGGCAAAGGCGAGCAGCACACCGGCAAGCGTGGCATGTACACCGGATTCCATCATGAAATACCACATCACAACACCCGGCAAAAGATAAAACCACATATTGCGAACTTTATAACGATTTAATAATCCAAGACCTAAAAAGATAGCGATAGCCAACAATAGATATATAAAAGAAAGGTCACTGGTGTAAAAGATGGCAATAATAATCATCGCCCCAATGTCATCGATAATGGCAAAGGCGGTCAGAAAAACTTTTAGAGAGGGTGGAACACGTTTGCCTAGTAAGCTGAGTACACCCAGTGCAAAGGCGATATCGGTCGCCATGGGGATACCGAAGCCTTTTTCGGTGGGCAGGTTGTAATTAAGCGAAAAATGAATCAGCGCGGGAACAAGCATACCGCCCACAGCTGCCAGCAGAGGAAGCATCGCCCCGCGAAGGTCCGAAAGCTCGCCTTTGTAAAGTTCGCGTTCAATTTCCAAACCGATGAGTAAGAAAAAGATTGTCATCAACCCATCGTTAATCCAATGGGTGATGTCGTGCTTGAGGTGGATACCCCAGCCTTCCCAACCCAATTCGGTATCCAGCAGGGCTTGATAATACGGGCCAATGGTACTGTTCATTAATATAAGAGCGACTACAGCCGAAGTCATTAAAATGATTCCGGATGATTGCTCGGATCGAATAAATTCTTGAAATAAGCGGGTTACCCGCTCGCGCCTTCGAATCATAGTTAAATTCCTTTATTAACGGGTATGATGAGCGGCAAAGAGATTAATCCGCTCGCTAATATGCGGTTAATTAATTATACAAGAAAAATAACCCTCCGTGCCAATATATTATGCTTCCCCCAGATAAGGCTTATGGCGCGGTTCGGGCTTGCGTCTGGTTCTTATTTGCCAGGTTTTGGGTAATAAAATTCAGTGTTCCCGATCACTTGCTCGAGGCTATATCCCTCGTGAAGAGCGTCAAACATCTCTGGCGTCCAGCGTTCATCCGTAAACTGGTCCTTCGTCAAAATAACCAGTGAGAACTTTTGATTACTGATTTCATCGACGAAGGGCTGGATTCTCCAGGTTCCATCATTAGCCATTTGAACCCGTTCGAAGAACTGGAAGTAGATCGGCTGACCAATGGTGATGAGAGGGTTGTGATTTCGATCCGCCAGGATAATTCCATCCACTTGTTGGGCAAGCCTGATTATTTCAGCCTCTTTTTGGAGCTGAGGTTCGCGACTGTTAATAATATTGAACAGCCTGGCTGCCTGAGTGCTGGTCATGCTGATCAGCATCAAGGCTGCCATGGCGGGATAAATCGCCAAAAACCATTTCGATCGCGATGGAATCTTAACCAGATAATTCAGGAACAGTCCGAATCCGATCGCCGTGGCGGCTGAAAGTTCCAGCACATAATTGTAAGATGAGCCAATCTTCCCGGCGGTCAAAGCGGAAGCCAAAGATCCAAGTACATACACAGCCAAAACAAGGCGTAAGCGGTGTTCACCTTTCCGAAGTATGATCATAGGAATCGTCGCCAGAAGAGGAAGCATCGCGTCTTTTGCGAAAATCGCGAGCATCGCAAACGAACGCTGGATGCTGAAACTGTTTTGATTGGATACGACGATATGGGTATAAAAGCCGCCTTCCGATATCAGATTGGCTATCATAAATATGAAAAGCCCAGTCAGGCCTAACCCAAATGTATATGGCAAAGCCTTGTGTCTTTGTGTGATCAGCAGGTGGACGAATACCGTCAGGGGAGCAGCCAACGCGTAGCTCTGACGGGTATAAATCGCGGCAAGAAGTAATAATGCGGATAAAACCAGGGATGAGTTTTTTTCCGGTTTGCTTATCGCCAGGAATAACGCCCACAGGCTTAACGCCAACGCCAACATGTCGATTCGCAGCAAAGGCGACCAGTAGATAACAAATGGAATCGATCCAAAAATGAGCGCTCCCGCCAGGCCGGCTTTCCTGTTATCCGTGGCCTGATGAATGATGGCGCCAATCGCCAATGCCGCTGCCCAGCTGGAAAAAGTGCTGATTAATCTTCCAAACAGAAAAGGCAATGCGGATGGTAATAAAATCCGTCCGATGGCCAGGGTGAGGATGTAAACGGGAGGATAATTGGTGACCGTATACGGTGGCAAATCCAAATTGGGCTGGTAGATCATCTCTCCACCCGCCAGCCGAATGGCATGGTTTAAAAGCGGACCTTCGCCGTATTCTAATTGATGAGGGTAGCTGATTAGTAAAAATTGGTAGTAAATGGACAACGCTGCGCTAACAACCAGAAGGACCATGAAGATAGCGGATGCTGCCGATCGGGGTGAGATTCGTTTGAGTGGCTGCATGGCTCATTTACCCATAATTATTCGAATATTATATCATGGTACTTTGTTAAAGAAAAAAGTAAAGGGACGGAAAATTGTCCCCATAATAATAATTGCGTGTAGATAATAAATAGCAAATTATATGGTTCAATCAGTGGCGATCTTGAGTGTGGTTTACAGGCTTGGGGGTGGAATTTTCTCGATCAGACCCTGCAACGGCGCGCGCACTTTTCTCGGGTTATACGGGAACCAGCCCAGCTCCGCCCGAATCGCCTGCTCCTTCATCTCGGTACTGCCCCAGATAAAACTTCCCCCAGAAATGCCCATCACCGCAGCCAGCCATTGATTTGAGACGAAGAGCGAGCCAATAGCTAAACCGATGCCTAGCAGCATGAACCAGAGCCACCAGGAAACCCCCAGGTAACGCTCCCCGCGGATGACCCACACAAAACCAAGCCCCACCACCAGGATAGAGATCAATCCGAGCCAGATTCCCATGAGTGTCATTTTGTGCTCTCTTCCTTTAAAATGGTTGCTATCTCGTCCTCAGAGTACTGTCGTCCGCGAATTGACCGATCCAATAAGTCCACCGTGGTAGCATTGGCAAATTCTTCCAAAATGCGCTGATGGCGCGGGTTAGCCGGGTTGGCGGGCGCGTGACCAATCCGAATCCGCTTCTGCTGACGATAAAATTCGAACGAATCCCACAGCAGCATAAAACCGGTAATCCCCAAGACCGCCTGATTGTTACCCGTGGCATTGAGGCTGCTTGCCAGAGCGAAGACACCCGCAAGGGCAAAAACCGCCATAGGCTGCCACAAGCGTTCAGAGCGCCGCTCGATGGCGCGCACCGAAACGTGCCCGATCCAAATGTTTAAAAAGGTGGCAGCGGCGCACACCAGACCAAAAGTATATATTTCCATACGGTAATTATAAATCCGCTGGACGGAATTGCAAAATGATGCTGAACGTTGCCCGAAAAGTCATCCGCTGGAAAAACCCGCCGCACGCCGGGTAGGCTGATCTTGCGGCGGGGAATTCAAGCCGCGGGTCCGGTATCCATCCTCCGCCGTGAAGATCCCTGAAGCTATTGGCCAAGCGGTAATTCAGCCTCGCTAAGATTTCAGAAAATAATTTCAAATTAGGTAAAAATTGGTCAATTTATCCTTGACAGTTTCCTTGATTGTGATAAAATTCACAAAGGATAAATAGTGAAATATTTCACAAATAAAACATCCGGAAGGAAACATTATGAACATCAACGCGAAAACTTTTATTGTTACGGGTGCCGGTAACGGCATGGGAAGAGAATTATCCCTTCAGTTGCTTCAAAAGGGAGCCAGCGCGGTTATCGCCGTGGATCGTGATCTGAGCGGATTGGCGGAATTAAAATCATTGGCGGGGTCGGATCCAAGACTGAGCACACACCAGGTTGATCTTTCTGATCCGGACAATATCACCGCCTTTACTAACCAGCTTCGAGAAAGCCATATCATCATCGACGGTGTCATCAACAACGCCGGTATCATTCAACCCTTTAAACGCTTCCACGAACTGGATGAGGAAGTAATGCGCAAGGTGATGGATGTGAATTTTTGGGGTACGGTTCGGATGACAAAGGCCATCCTACCCTTGCTCCTCATGCGCCCGGAAGCGCATATCGTGAATGTCTCAAGCATGGGTGGCTTCCTACCCGTTCCAGGCCAAACCATCTATGGCGCCTCCAAGGCCGCGGTAAAACTTTTTACAGAAGGTCTTTACGCGGAACTGGCGGATACCAACGTGAAGGTAAATTGTGTATTCCCGGGCGCCACTGCCACCAACATTACCCAGAATTCTGGGGTCAGCATCGAGCGTAAGGGAGGCGAACAAAAAGAAAGTACCCGCAAGATCACCAGCGCCGCGGATGCCGCCAGACAGATAATTGAAGCCATTGAACAAGGTAAATTACACGCTCATATCGGTAACGATTCCAAGTTAATGGACCTGTTGTACAAGTGGTTTCCCAAAGGCACCATCAACCTGATCACATCACAGATGAAAAGCCTGCTTTCCAATTAAAATAGGCAAGTAATTCCACTCAACACCGCGGAATTTTCCGCGGTGTATTTTTAATCAGCTGGGGTTAAGCCTCGGAACATTTGGCTGGCGGAATGGTTTGACAGGCGAGTGGAAGCGTGGTATTATATCAGTCCGTTGACGCGGGGTAGAGCAGTGGCAGCTCGTCGGGCTCATAACCCGGAGGTCAGTGGTTCGAATCCACTCCCCGCTACTGAGAGAGAACCAGAGTACTATGTACTCTGGTTTTTCGTTAACCCGGCGTACTGCGGTTGAGATTTTCTCATAAACGGAGGATTTTTCAATGAACCGCAGTACTCTAAGCTCGTCAAATAAGAAATTTACACTTTCCATATCAAAAGCCATCGACGGTTTCCTAAAATTTAAGGTAGCAGAGGGGTTAAGCCAGCGCACGGTTGACTCCTATGAATACTATCTGAACCAATGGATGAACCACATCGGAGATCAGGATGTTGCCAAAATCAAATCGTCCGATCTCACCAATTATCTTGCCTGGATGCGCACCGAGTACAAACCAAAGCGTTGGAATGGGAATGAAGATCCCCTGTCGGCTAAATCGCTGCGGAATGTTTACATCGCTTTGCGCGCCTTTTACACCTGGTTGAACAAAGAATTCAATCTGCCTAATCCAGCCAAAGAAATCACCCCACCCAAGTTTCCCCAACACGTTATTCAAACGTTCTCCAAAGAGGATATTGAAAAGCTGATCAAGGCCTGTATTTATTCGCGTGAAGCCCAAACCGAACAGCGGCATAAATTTGTTATGCGCCGGCCTAGCGCCAACCGCGACCAGGCGATTGTCCTGACCTTGTTGGATACAGGGCTGCGTGCAACCGAGCTTTGTTCGCTGACTGTCGAAGATGTGGACTTGAAGACTGGCAAGGTGAATGTCCGGCATGGGGTCGGTGGGGGCGCAAAAGGTGGAAAAGGCCGTGTCACTTACCTGGGGAAGGTTGCACGCAAGGCCGTCTGGCGTTACCTGGCCACTCGTGAAGATGGGAGCGATCCTAAAGCGCCGCTTTTCATCAGCGCTGGCGACCGGCCTTTCAACCGAGACAGCCTGCGCATCCTGATCCGGCGTTTGGGCGAGCGCGCTCAAATTACGCATGTCCATCCGCATAAATTTCGTCACACTTTTGCGATCACCTATCTGCGTTCGGGTGGAGATGTCTTTACTCTTCAATCGTTGCTCGGGCATGGCTCGTTGGATATGGTGCGCCACTATGCCCAGATTGCTGAGGTAGACGTGGAGAACGCGCACCGCAAGGCCAGCCCAGTGGATAATTGGAGACTGTAAGAGGTTGCTCATTGGGTCAGCTTCCCGGCTATGAAGACCAGGGCGCGACCCAGGCTTTCTTTGCCTAAACTGCTGAGGTAGGTTTCCAACTCATTACCCGCACGGGGTGCTTCGCAATCCGGCGT
>DATMWA010000069.1:0-43289 GCA_035562755.1 Anaerolineales bacterium | reverse complement strand
TCAACTCAACCGCGGTATTGATTATTGAAAAATTCGTCTGACAAGTGAATTTGGTTTACAATAAGACCAGCTTAATTTTAGGAGTATTCGCATGGCTTCTACACCAACCAGAGACCGTGTTTCACCAGATAAGATCAATACAAACCCGCTCAGACGCCCGGAATGGATCAAGGTCCAGCCCCCATCCGGCGAGACTTACAAAAATATTCATAACCTCATGCGCTCCAAGGAGCTTCATACAGTTTGTGAAGAGGCAATGTGTCCAAATTTGGGCGAATGTTGGGGGTCTGGTACCGCGACATTTTTGATGCTCGGGGATGTTTGTACCCGGTCCTGTGTATTTTGTGACATAAAACATGGCCGTCCCGAATTGCTGGATTGGGATGAACCGGCTCGGGTTGCCGATTCTGTGCAGAAAATGAATCTCAAACACGCTGTAATCACTTCCGTAAACCGGGATGAACGCCGAGACGGAGGCGCTCCGATTTTCGCCATGGTAATCCGTGAAATCCGCGCCATTCACCCTGGATGTTCCATAGAAGTATTAATCCCCGATTTTAAAGGATCCATCGAAGCGCTAAAAATCGTAATGGACGCCCGTCCCGAAATCCTTAATCACAATGTTGAAACAGTGCCGAGTTTATTTAAACAGATCCAACCACAGGATAACTATGCGTGGACAGAGGCAACCCTGTCCAACGCCAAAAAACTCGATCCCGACGTTCTCACGAAATCGGGCATCATGGTTGGGCTTGGTGAAACCATGCCCGAGGTCAAGTCGGTAATGCGGGATCTCAGATCCTGGGGTGTGGATATCCTTACCATCGGACAGTATTTACAACCGAGCAAAAAGCACTATCCGATTTCACGTTATTACACCCTGGAAGAATTTTCTGAGCTGCGTGATTTTGGGCACGAGATTGGCTTCAAGTGGGTTGAATCGAACCCCTTGGTAAGGTCTTCTTACCATGCTTTGGAACAGGTGCGCGAGCTGAGTATCATTCACCGCCAACTTTATAAAAGCTGATCCAACATTTCCAAAGTCACAGATTCAAGAGATTCCACCCGCGGATGTTCCGGCGAAACAGGCATACTTTTGGTCATCTCATTTGGAATCCATAATGATCGGATACCGGCAGCATTTGCGGCTGTAATTCCATTCAATGAATCTTCCAATACAATACAATTCTCCTTCCCCACGCCAAGTTTTTCTACTGTCAAATTAAAAATTTCCGGGGAAGGTTTGGTTTTTGAAACATCGTCTCTGGTTACCATGTGCTCGAAATGATCGGCAATCCCAATTCGCCGGGATAAAGTTCCAACCCAGATCAAAGGGGAGCTCGAACCAATCGCGACCATCACTCCCGCGTTTTTAGCTTCGCTGATTAATTTCATGACCCCTGGCATTGGTAAAGCCCGCTCTAATATTCGCCCTTTTCTCCTGTTTGTTTCTTCAATGAACTGATCCCTGGTCAAACCGACCTCACGGGAGGCACATAAGGTACCATATGGATCAAACATTGGTTCATGGGTCCCAATATTTTTTTGAAACAATTCAAATGGCAACTCAAGTGAATATTCATCGTAAATTGATGAAAGCGCCAAAAAATCTGGGTATTCGGTATCCAGAATAGTGCCGTCAAAATCAAAAATGATCGCTTTAAGTTTTTGTAACAATTCTGTCTGCCTCCCATCGGGTAGACCTATTTTATAATTAATTTAAAAATCTCAGGCGTAAATATGTTTGAAGTTATCGATCATTTCTTATACCACAATAACCAGAAAACCCGATTTGTTGCCTCGGTCAATCATGGCATAGAACTTAAATCCCAGCGCTTTATCATTATTCATGGCTCAGGAGGACCAGACCTAACTTCCGCTCTGGAATGGTCTATTGACCCCGACAGTAAAACCTCCGCCCACATCGTAATCGGACGAAACGGCGAGGTAATCCAATTGGTGCCATTGAATAGCAGCGCCTGGCATGCGGGTGCCAGTGAATGGGACGGATCTTCCAACCTCAATGAACACTCCATAGGAATTGAGCTGGTCAATGCCGGCTTTTGCCAACCAGCCGGCGCGGAATGGGTTTCAACCTTTGGCAAGGTTTACCTGAAATCTGAACTTTTTTTCCCGCCGGGAAGCGAGGAAGATGTTGGGTGGCAGACATTTCCACAGATACAACTCGAAACAGCGGCAATGGTATGCGCGGCATTGAAGAAATTTTATAACATCGAGCAAATCTTGGGGCATGAGCAGGTTTCCCCGGGCAGAAAATGGGATCCGGGTCCGGCGTTTAAAATAACCGAATTTTCAGCGTTGGTCGAAAGCTTTCTCTCTGATTCCGCGCCTGTGGCGCCATCCGACCAAGTTCAAATCAATCAAAATGAGCCAAAGAAAGAAGACCCAAATAAGGCAGTCACTTACAAGGTCCAAAATTTGGATTCGGGTGAGGTTAAGGAATTTACCCTCAACTCGGCTTTTCAACCGACTTCCCTGTTGAGCGTGCCTTACATTCCTCAAATTGGGCCGGACGCCGACGCTCATAACAATGACTGTGGCGCGGCAAGTGTTCTTATGCTATTTAAGGCTTACCATCAGATCGAAATGACCGTTGATGAGTTCTATTCCACCTTTAATATCTCAAAGGACGTTTATTTAAGTGTTTCGCAATTACGCAACGCTCTCTCCAGTCGCGGAATTTCCACCGAATACAAAGCCAACCTTACTGTTCAGGATGTTTTCACAAAACTGGCACAAGGAATTCCAATGATTGTGCTTTTTCGTTACAAGGTTTTGGCAGATGCTGGACTCACTTTTAGCAAATTTCAGGGACCGCACTTCGCGGTTGTAATTGGAATGGACATCAAAAACATCTATATTAATGACCCGCTATACAAAGAACCGGGCGCTGGAAACGCGAAAGCTTACCCGATGGATTTATTCTGGAAAGCCTGGACCGAAGTTGGTCAGGATAGTAAGAACCCTAATCCAACCCGTGCGGCGATCTTTCCAACCACTGGAATTGGATTTCAGGTAACAAGAAAGGTCAAACTGAATTCAAATCTCAATATTCGATCGGGTCCAGGATCAAAACACAATATTGTTGGTGTAGGAAAGAAAGGTGAAATATTTGAAATTCGAAGAGAACTTGCTGGCTGGGGAGAGATAGGCGATGGTCAATGGTTCAATCTGGCCTATACAGTTCCCATTTAATAAAAATAGCCCCTAAAAAAAGGGGCTATTTTCTTCGCTTTGTTAGTTAACGAACATTGTAATGATTGCCTGGGTCGCCTGATCGAATAATACCTGTGGAAATAGGCTGAAGAGCACAACCGCTGCCGCGCAGAGAATTACAGTCCATTGCAGCCAGGCGTCCTTGTTTAATTCAGGGGTTCCTTCTTTCATGTACATCACGATAATGACCCGCAAATAGTAGAAAGCGGAGATTAAGGATGTAAGCACACCGAGGACAGCCAACCAAATCAGGTTTCCCTCAACCACCGCCCGAAACAAGTAGATTTTACCGATCAAACCCAAAGTAGGTGGTAAGCCTGTCAGAGAGAGCATGAAGATTGTCATCGCGGCCGCGAGGATGGGTTTTTTCTTTCCCAAACCGGCGTAATCTTCAATTTCCAAACCAGATCCATCCGCTTTCTCAAGAAGCATCACGATACCCCAAGATCCAAAACTCGTCAGGGTGTAGGCTACCAAATAGAACAATCCGGCGGAAATCGCGATTTTCTGAATCTCAGGATCGGCGAATGGAACAAATGCCATCATAATGTAGCCGGCTTGGGCGATGCTGGAGTAAGCCAACATGCGCTTGATATTTGTTTGTGATACCGCGATTACGTTCCCAACGATCATGGTCAAGGCGGATAACCCGGCCAGGATGGGCATAAAATCGGTGGCCATACTTGGATAAATTGTCGAGAAGATTCTGAAGAGGGCGGCAAAACCAGCCACCTTGGCTCCAGCCGCCATGAAGTTTGTAACTGAGGTCGGAGCTCCCTGATATACATCCGGAGTCCACATATGGAATGGAACAGAAGCAACCTTGAATCCAAATCCAGCCAGGATCAAACCTCCACCAGCCAACAGCAGAGAGATTTTTGCCTCTCCGGTCATTAGCGACGTACCGATTGCGGCAAAGCCGGTTGAACCAGTCGCCCCGAATACCAGAGCGATTCCAAAAACAACGAACCCGGATGCGTATGCGCCAAGCAGGAAATATTTAAGTCCGGCTTCCTCAGACGCGAGGTCTTCCCGTTTGAAACCCGCAAGGACATAGAGCGGAATGGAAAGTAATTCGAGGGCAAGAAAAGTGATAATCAAATCCGTTGCCTGTGTCATCAACATCATACCGGCAACACTGAACATCATCAGGATGTAGTACTCACCTCTGTTCATCCCCGCTCGTTTGTTGTAGCCAAAAGCCACAATGCTTCCAAGAAAACCGGTCAGGAGAAGCAAGGAGTTTAGAAATCTCGAGAATGGGTCCTGAACGACCATGCCGCCATATCCAACCAAGTTTGGAGATGGGAAAAAACTATACACAAACAAGCCAAAAAATATTAATGCGGCCAAACCAGCGACGAGATCTTTCTTTGAGGGCACGAACGCCTCAACCAGCAACAGGATACCCGCGCCGATGACAAGCACACTGATCGGTATGATAGTAATAAAATCATTAATGGTCATAATTACTCCTACAATCACACCATCCAAAAGAAATGGCATGAGGAATCAAAAGATCAACCGCCAAGTACTGCCATAAATGGCTGCAATAATTTATCAACGGTAGGCGCCATCAAATTAAAGAAAGGCGCCGGATAAAGACCAATCCAGAAGATAAATACAAGCAAGGGCAAGAGGGTGATGATCTCACGCGCGTTTAAATCGCGGATTTCATGACCATGGTGTTTTACTTCTTCCACAATTTTTCCAGCTGGGCCAAGGAACATCTTCTGGAACATGTAGAGAATGTAGATCGCTGCCAAAATTACTCCGATCGCGGAAAGCATCGCGTACCAATAGGAGCCGAGTGCCTTTGAACCAAAAGCGCCCAATAAAATGGTAAATTCACCTACAAATCCGTTTAAGCCGGGCAAACCCATGGAAGAGAGTGCCACAATGAGCATCAATGAGCCATAAATTGGAGTAATCTTCCACAACCCGCCATAAACCGCAATCTCACGCGTGTGGGTTTGCTCATAGATCATACCGACCATGAGGAATAATGCGCCAGTGCTCAAACCATGGTTAATCATTTGCAGAATTGCGCCTTCAATACCCTGGGCATTGAGCGCGAACAAACCCAACATAACAAATCCGAGGTGGCTGACAGAGGAATAAGCAACCAGTTTTTTAACATCTTTTTGATAATAGCTTACCGCCGCGCCATAAAGAATACCGATTGTCGCCAATACGCCTATGGTCGGTGCTGCGGCAACCGCTGCTTCAGGGAACATCGGGATGTTAAATCTCAGGAAGCCATAAGTACCCATTTTCAGTAAAACTCCGGCCAAAATTACCGAGCCAGCGGTTGGCGCTTCAACGTGGGCATCCGGCAGCCAGCTGTGTAATGGCCACATTGGAACCTTGATCGCAAATGCCGCCGCGAAGGCGACAAAGAGCCACATTTGAATATCTGCCGGAATTCCACCCTTCGCGATCAATTGGGGTACCGCGAAAGTACCTTGATTGATACCAAGCCAAAGGATCGCCAGAAGCATCAGAATTGATCCCGCCATGGTATAAAGGAAGAATTTGACCGCGGCATATAACCGATTTGGACCACCCCAGATGCCGATCAGGAAGTACATTGGCACCAAAGTAAATTCCCAGAAGATATAGAACAGGAAAAGGTCCTGAGCCAAAAATACTCCGAGCATGCCAACTTCAAGCAACAGGAAGAAGATCATGAAATCTTTTACCCGGTCTTCGATCGCGGTCCAGGTAGACAGGATGGCGATAGGTGTAAGGAAGGTGGTGAGCAAGACCAAAAGGATACTCAGCCCGTCAATCCCAAGGTAATATTGGATGTTCCAATCTGCCACCTGAATCCAGCTATATTGGATTACCAACTGGAGATCGGGGTTCGCGGAATTGAACATCGTGAGAACCCAAAGGGAAATAACAAAGCTAACGAGTGCGGTACCTAATGCAACCCAGCGGATGGTGTTTTTTGCATCAGATTTTATAAATAACAATACCAAAACGCCGACCAGGGGGAAAAAGGTTACCAGGTTGAGGGGTTCCAACAAAAAATTCATAGTTCGTCCTCTCAGTTCTTATTTAAAAATGAGGTAGCCGAGAATAGCCACCACGCCGAGTACTACTGAAAAAGCATAACTGCGCACAAAACCGCTCTGAATCTTCCGCATTGCTTCGGAGGATGAGGCGACGGCTTTCGCTAAAATACGGGAAATGTTATCAATGATTCCAAGGTCGATTGGATTGGCGAGGATATTTGCCAAACCAACAAATCCTTTGGCGATGACTGAATTGTGGAACCATTCATGCCAAAAGTCCCAGTCAACCTTGATTGATAAGAACTTGGCGATGTCTGTATAACGATCGATGAACAAGAACTTATATCCTTCATCGACATACCATTTGTTTTCCATGCCCACAAAGATTGGTCCGAGCCATTTTTTGAGCGGATCAATTTGCCCGGTTTGGAGTGGTTTCTTCAAATAAATCCACCAGGATAGGCCGATCGCGATTAATGCCAGAACAGTTGAAATGAGGGCGACCTGAAGATTGAATTCGCCATGCTCAACTGAAATCGTATGATGGAGCCAATCGGTGAGGGTATGTACGCCAGGCAGGTTGAGCACGCCGCCAACAACAGAAAGCGCCGCTAAAACCATTAATGGCGCTGTCATAATCAACGGGGATTCTTCCGCGTGGGCAGCGACCTCGTGCCTTGGTTTACCAAAGAAAACCATCCAAATTTGACGTCCCATGTAAAAAGCGGTCAAAAACGCGGCGGTGGTAAGAATCCAGTATACATGCGGCATATGTTTAAAAGCGTCCGCAAGAATTTCATCCTTGGACCAGAAACCCGCGAATGGGAACAAGCCCGCCAATGCCAGAGTTCCGGCGATATACAACCAGAATGTCACTTTCATCTTATGGCGCAAGCCACCCATATTACGCATATCACCAGGATCAAATACCTCTTCATGGTGGCCGTTGCCGTGTGCATGATGTGCCAAATGATGATGACCACGCTCCATCCCAAGAATAATTGAGCCTGCGGAGAGGAAGAGGAGCGCCTTGAAAAAGGCATGTGTAATCAGGTGGAACATTCCGGCTACAAAACCACCCATACCAACCGCGGCAACCATAAAGCCAAGTTGACTGATGGTGGAATACGCCAGTACTTTTTTGATGTCATATTGTCCAACCGCGATGGTTGCCGCGAATAGCGCGGTAAGGGCGCCAATCGTAGCCGCGATATATTGCGCATCCGCGCTCAACGTGTAAAGCGGCGCCGAACGGGTCACCAGATACACACCAGCCGTAACCATTGTGGCCGCGTGAATCAAAGCGGATACAGGCGTCGGGCCTGCCATCGCGTCGGGCAGCCAAACAAAGAGAGGTATCTGGGCTGATTTTCCAGCCACGCCAACCAGCATGAAGACGGTGATCCACAAAATGGTGGATGAATCCGCATGGAGCGCGCCTTGATAAACGCTTTCAAAATCAGTTGAGCCAAAGGCTTTAAACATCATGAAAGCCGCAAGAAGAAAGCCAAAATCCCCAATCCGGTTGGTTATAAAGGCTTTTTTGGCCGCGTCTGAATTCGCAAAGCTTGGCCGGCCAAGGGTATCAAAATCGTACCAAAAGCCGATCAGGAGGAAGGAGCTTAAACCCACACCTTCCCATCCGACAAAAAGCATCATATAGGAATTGCCCGACACCAGAATCATCATGGTAGCGATGAAAAGATTCATAAACACAAAGAAACGCAGGAAACGGCCTTCCTCATGTTTAAAGCGGACATCTTCGTGCATGTATCCGATGGCGTAAATGTGGATCAGGGTACCCACGCCCGATACTACCAGCATCATGGACACAGATAAGGTGTCAACTCTGAAAGTCCAATCAATCACAAGCTGACCGATATGGATCCACTCGGCGACTCGGATCTGCGCTCCATGGGGATCTATCGAAAGAGAGTAGGCTAATAACGCCGATACGACAAACGAACCGAAGGCGGCGAGGGAGGCAACAGTCCCAATTCCTTTCTCTCCCAGTTTTTTTCCGATGACCATATTCACGATCATGCCGATCACCGGAAAATAAACAATCCATGGAACAAGGTTAAAGTATAAATTCGCTGAAGATTCCATTGCTTATCCCTTCAACTTGTTCATTTGATCGATATCGATCGTGTTTTTTGATTTGAAGATCTCCACAATCAAAGCCAGACCGATGGCTACTTCCGCTGCGGCTACAGTCATGACAAAGAAAACAAAGATCTGACCATTATTGACAATCGCGAGATCCGCTTCATAATAACGGGCGAAGGTTACAAAAACCAGGTTGGCGGCATTCAGCATCAACTCGATAGACATGAAGATTACCAAAGCATTTCGCCGAATGAGGACACCTAATGCGCCGATGGAAAATAAAATGGCTGCCAAACCGAGATAAAGATCCATGGATACCATATTATTTCACGGCTCCTTTCTTCTCTTTTTTGGTCAAAACAATTGCGCCGACCATGGCGACCAATAGAAGGATTGAGGTAATCTCAAACGGAAGAAGGTAGGTTGTAAAAAGGCTTTCCGCCAGTGGGTTTGGTGATGCCGCCTCGACGCTGGTATTCGCCGCCAATTGTGCTCCGCCGGTTTTATTTACAACCACCAGAAATGCCTGGATAAGCAGAACAACCGCCAGAAGGATAGGGGCAGAAATTTTTGACCAGGTCAATTCAGCCTTGATCGCTTCTGCGCCTAACAACATGATTACAAACAAGAATAAGATCATGATTGCCCCACCGTAAACGGTGATTTGGGCAAGCGCGATAAATGGTGAGCCGAGCATCAGGTAAAAAACCGCGACTGAGGCAAAATTCAATACCAGGTACAGGGCTGCATAAACTGCGTTCTTGCTAGTTAACATCCCAATGGCACTGGCAATTGCCACCAAACCAAGAACAATGAATAATAAAAGTTCTCCTGTCATCTCTCCACCTTAATCCAGAGGATCCTTCATCTCAGGTACCGAACGGTCAAATTGGCCTTTATTGGTTACTTGCGGAGTTGGGGATCCGCCAGCGGGAACGGGATCGATCAACATTTCCTTGGTAAAAATCGCGTCTTTGCGATCGTAATAAGATAACTCATACGATTCTCCCAACTGAATTGCCTCAGTTGGACAGGCATCCTCGCAAAAACCGCAATAAATGCACCGAAGCATGTTAATTTGATAAGTGCTCGCGTATCGTTCTCCAGGGGAATAGCGCTCTTCATCCGTGTTCTCTGCGGCTTCTACAAAAATCGCATCAGCCGGGCAGGCGGCGGCACAAAGGGCGCAGCCAATACATTTCTCAAGGCCGTTATCGTATCTTTTTAATTCATGCCTGCCGCGATACCTTTTAGCGACTGGGCGCAATTCCTCAGGATATTGAACCGTTACCGGTTTTTCAAAGATGCTGAGGAAGGTCGTCTTTAAACCAGCCGAAAACTCTAACAATGGTTTAATGAACCGCATTGATTTTCCTCCTCAAAGATTTATCAAGCAAACCAACCGCTATCAAACCCAAGGCCACAGATGCTACCGGAATAATCCAATACAGTAGTGGATTTGTATGTGCGAAAGCGATGCCAATCGCGGAAACAAGCACAACCGCCAGCGCCAGCGGCAACATTACTTTCCAACCAAAGGACATTAAACGGTCATACCGGAACCTTGGCAAAGTTGCCCGCACCCAAATCATCCCAAACAAAATCAGAATGATCTTGCCTAAAAGGTAAATCGGGCCAAGAAACCAGAATTTATCTACACTCAAAAACGTTCCATAAAGAAATCCGGGTTCACGATAGCCCCCAAAGAAGAGGGTGGCGATGATGGACGCTATGGCGATCATCTTGGAGTATTCCGCCATGAAGAACAAGGCAAATTTCATTCCGGAATATTCCACATGGTAACCAGCGGTCAGTTCCTGCTCAGCTTCTGGCATATCAAAAGGCGCCCGGTTCAATTCCGCCAAGGTAGCGATCATGAAGATTACAGCCCCGGTGGGTTGTACAAGAGCGAACCAGTGATGCGCCTGAGCATCCACAATCTCTTTCAAATTCATGGAACCCGCCAACAGTACAACCACAACCATACTTAGACCCAATGCCAGCTCGTAGCTGACCATCTGAGCGGTGGAACGCAACCCTCCCAAAGTGGCATATTTGTTGTTGGATGACCAACCCGCGATAACAATTCCATAAACCGCGATCGAAGCGATCGCCGTGATGTACAAAATACCGACATCGATGTCGGCGATGTAAGGTTTTACCTCATAACCAAATATGGTGAAATTTGGAGCCCAAGGTACCGTCGCGGTGATGACGATCGCCGGAACCACAGTCAGGATTGGCGCAAGAATGAAAAGCACTTTTTCTGCCTGAGTGGGGATGAGTTCTTCTTTGAAGATTAGCTTTACAGCATCCGCGATCGGCTGCAACAAGCCAAACTTTCCTGTCCGGTTAGGACCATAACGAACCTGCATTCTGGCAAGCAATTTACGTTCATACCATGTGAGGTACGCGAAACCGCCTAATAACCCAAGAACCAGAATGAGGGACTTAATGATCCATTCAAGCACATTTAACCAGGTCATTCAGTACCTCCTCAATTCTTGCTTTCCGCTGAAGCTTTTTCAAGCTTGGCAAGCATTTCAACGGCAGTTGGTTTTGAGACCGACCCTTCATAATTTCGCGGGTAGGTTACTACATTTCCGGCAATTGATTCATCGATTTTTACGGTAGCTTCGGTGGTTTTTCCAGCCAACTGGAGTTGAACTGTGTCAGCATCCGCAACCTGGTACTTTTCAGCGGTAGGACGGTTCATCCCGATCCTCAAATCGCCGGCTCTGTCGTTCAGCTTTTGGTTAACCGCGACTTCGGGAGAGTGATCATATAACTGGGTAACAGGTACAGCTTTCAAGATCTCGTCTCTTTCGCCACTCTTCGCGGGTGAAAGCCCGGCACTGATAAATCCACTTACAGTAGCCAGTTTCGCGCCAAGTCCGTTCTTATTTTCCTGTACAGTGCCACTATAGTATTCTTCGCCTTTTCCAACCGGAGGCCATTGCTCTTCAACTTTATCCACCGCCGCAAGAGAAATGTTTACAAATGCCTTCTCAGTTTCTGCCAATCGCTTCAGCACATTGGCAACCGAAGGAATATCCATTTTGATGCCACAGGCTCTGCCGATTTCCACCGCGATATCACAATCGGGTTTTGTGCCCGCCAGCGCGGGTACTGCGCTGAAGGCATGCTGCAATCTTCGCTCGGCATTTACCATCGTTCCTTCCCGTTCAGTGTGCGCCTGACTCGCGAAAACAACATTGGCAATTTGGGTGGTTTCATTCTGAAGAACACTCTGGGCGATTACAAATTTGGCGCCTTTAAGTGCTTCTACATTCTCCAGATCGCGCGCCGGGTTTGCGCCTGCGATGTACACAACTTTGTCCTTGACTGTTTTTTCAAAATTGGCCAGTGGTTTGATTCCCTGTTCAAAAACTCCTTGGGCATTGCCGTTTTGCCAAATTCCGATTAAACCATTGTTTACTTTCCCAGCTTTTGAGCGGACATAACCTGCGCACACGGCGGCGAGTTCGCTGGTTCCTTCAAAGCCTAAACCATCTGAACCAAAGAATACAACTGTGTTCTTTGCCTCGGAGATTAATTTTCCTAACTTGTCTTTCTTCTCAAGGCCCTTGATTGTTTCAATTTCGTCCCCGTAGGCATAACGAACTACAAAGCTGGCAAATTGATCCAATTTGGTTGCCCGTGCAGCAGCTACCACCAAGGTCGCTCCGCGGCTCGCCGCGGCTTTTAAGCGGAGAAAATAAATCGGCGCCTCGTTGTAAACGTCCGAAGCAGCCACAATGATTACATCACCGGCCCCAAGATTACCCAAGTTTGATCCGGGTGGTAAACCAAGCGCACGAGTGTATTCACCGCCGCCCATTGGGCTCCAACTAAAAATTTCCGCGCCCAAACCCCTTGACAAGGTGTGAAGACTGAACAGATCCTCATTGGTTAATTTTTCGCCAACAATGATCACAGACTCCCGCTTCGCATCTTTAAGCGCGGCGGCAGCCTTGGAAACATTGATGCTGAATTGTTCATCTGTAAGGCTTAAACGATGCTTGGATTCAGCGATTTGGTAACCAGCAAAGCGGCCCTTGTCGCACATCCAAATCTCATTGACCTGCTCATTCTGACGGGGAATGGCTCGTTTGACGACGATCTTACCGCCGGTTCGTACCTCGCGGCGCACACTATATGAAATGTTGCAGCCAACCGGGCAAAGGTCACAAACGGAGGGCATGTTTATCATTTCCCAGGGCCGTGCTCCAAAGCGAAAATCGACAGTGGTTAATGCGCCAACAGGGCAAATATCCGTTGTGTTGCCGGAAAAGACCGAATCGAAACCTGGTTCGGAGAAAGTAACCACATCGGTCGCTTTTCCGCGTTGGTAGAAACCAAGAACCGGTTCGCCCGCGATTTGATCTTGAAATCGGATACAGCGCCCGCATTGAATACAACGTTCGCGATCGATGAAAATCAAATCACCGAGCGCCACGTTCTTTTCCTGGCGCAGCTTATCTTCAAAGTGGAATCGGCTGAGGGCTGGACCATCTTCGAGGGTCAGATCCTGCAAAGAACATTCTCCACCCTTATCACAAATCGGACAATCCAATGGGTGATTGGTCAATAAAAATTCAAGGATTTCCTTCTGACCATCCTTTACTCGCTTGTTTTCCGTTTTTACGACCATGCCTTCCGAAACCAGATTGGTGCAGGCAGTTTCCAGCTTGGGCATAAATTGAACTTTGGGTGTGCCGTCTTCCGCTAAAACAGGTTTACCGGTTGTCCGATCAATCATCGGACGACCAATTTCCACCAAACATTGGCGGCACATTCCAGCTGGTTCCATCTTGGGGTGATAGCAGAACACCGGAATATCGACGCCAACCGTTTTCGCGGCATCTACCAGTAAGGTGCCTTCTGGTACGCTTAGTGTTTTGTCATCAATGGTGAGGTTAATCATCTTAGCCATACTACGCCTTCACCTTTTTATCAAAGTCTTCTGGAAACCTTTCCAGAGCGGATGTTACCGCCATGGTGGAAAAATCCCCCAGGGCGCATAAACATTTGCCGTACATCTGGTCGGCAACGTTTTTCAACAAAGTCAAATCTTCAGCAACCGCTTCTCCATCTCGGATTCGGTCAACGATCTTCTCCATCCAATAATTTCCATCCCGGCAAGGAGTACATTTACCGCAGGATTCATGCTTGAAGAAATGGACTGTTTTATGAATGACCCAATCCATATCGTGGCTGTCATCAATTACGATTACGGAAGCGGAACCGAGCAATGAACCAACATTTTGCACGTTTTCGTAATCCATGGGGGTATCCATCACTTTGTCGAAAGTTTCATCATCAACTCGGATGATTGAGCTTGAAGCGCCAGCCGGCATAATCCCTTTAACTTTTCGGCCTTCTGGCAAACCCCCGCCTTGATTAAAAATGAGTTCACGGAAGGTAGTTCCCAGGGGAAGCTCGTAATTTCCGGGCTTGTTAATGTTTCCAGAAAGTGAAAATACCTTCACACCTGGGCTCTTATCCGTGCCCATGCTTCGGTACCATTCAGCGCCTCTTTCGATGATCAGGGGTACGTTGGTCAGAGTTTCCACATTGTTAATGACAGTTGGTTTTCCATACAAACCCACAACCGCCGGGAATGGCGGCCTTACCCTTGGTTGACCGCGCTTACCCTCTATCGATTCCAAGAGGGCGGTTTCCTCACCGCAGATATAAGCGCCTGCGCCTAAGTGGGTTTTAATCGTCAGCGAGTAATCGGTCCCAAACAGATTTTTGCCAAGAAAGCCCGCTTCTTCTAATTCTTTAATACATTGATCCAAAAAATTTCGGATTTGATAAAACTCACCGCGCAGATAAATATAGCCTTCATTGGCGCTGTTCGCGTAACAAGTTAGAGCAACCCCTTCCAAAAACTGGAATGGGTTTTTCTCCATAATTTCCCGGTCCTTAAAAGTTCCGGGTTCAGATTCATCCGCGTTACAAACCACGTAGTGTGGCCAAATATTATTAGGAATAAAAGACCATTTTAGGCCAGCTGGAAAACCAGCCCCGCCTCGCCCGCGCAATCCGGAGGCTTTAACCTCGTCGATCAGTTGTTGGGGTTTCAGGTTAGTCAGCGCTTTTTTAAAGGTTTCAAAACCACCGTGCTTAAGGTAGGTTTCCAACTTACCAATATCGGGAATATCCCGATGCCGCAACAGGAAGTGTTCCATCTATTTTTCCTCCTTTTTTTGCGCGGCTTTTAATGCCTCAATCAACTCAAGCGTTTTGTCTACGCTCATATCCTCATGGTAGGTGATTTTGTCACCCTCTTGAAGTTGGAACATTGGCGCATGGTCACACCCCGCCAGGCACTTTACCTCTTCGATAGTGATTAAACCATCCGGGGTGGTTTCACCGACTTTTACGCCGATGTTATCGCAAAGTTCATGCAGGAATTTATCGGCTCCGCGTAACGCGCAGGAAATATCGGTGCAAACCTGCATCCGGTATTTGCCCGCTTTTTCATCGTGGTAGAGGGTGTAAAAACCAACGATCGAGGCGACCTCGGTCGTATCCAATTCAAGCAAATCGGCAATCTCCGCCATGCTCTCTTTACTAATGTAACCTGTTTCGCGTTGGGCAAGGTACAACAGAGGCATGACCGCCGAGCGCTTATTTGGGTACTTCTCAAAGATCGCATTTACTTCTTCTGTGTATTTTTCCTTGAGGCTCATCGGTCAATATCTCCAAGAACAATATCCACTGACCCAATGATCGCGACCAGATCGGCAACCATGTGCCCCTTGGCCAATTTGGGCAGTACCTGTAAATTGTCAAACGAGGGCGTTCTAAAATGAACCCGGTATGGCTTTGGACCGCCATCCGATTCGAGGAACGTGCCTAATTCGCCGCGCGGTGATTCAACCGCGACGTACACTGAACCTTTTGGAGCGCTGAAACCTTCCGTCCATAACTTAAAGTGGTGTATCAGCGCCTCCATACTCACCCCAATTTCAGAGCGGGGAGGTGGTACAAATTTATAATTGCTCGAACGTACCGGGCCACCTGGCAGACGATCCATTGCCTGCTGAATAATTTTGATTGACTGACGCATTTCAGCCATCCGGACGAGGTAGCGAGCCCTCACATCTCCATCAGTCTGCAGGGGTACCTCAAAATCAAAGTGATCGTAGCTGCTATAAGGAGCAAACTTTCGCACATCGTAATTTACACCGCTCCCGCGCAAACTCGCGCCAGTTAACCCCCAGTTGAGGGCGTCTTTTCCGCTGATCACACCAATTCCCGCGCAACGATCAATGAAAATCGGATTCTTGGTTAACAAGGATTCGTACTGGTCAATTCGTTTGGGTAAAATTTTCAAGAAATCTCGCACCGCTTTGTCAAACTCGGCCGGAACATCCCGCCAGACTCCACCGGGACGAATATAAGTTGTCATCATCCTCTGTCCGGAAACGAGTTCCAAAATACCAAGGATGATCTCCCGCTCGCGAAAGGCGTACATATAGTCGGACATGGCGGCAATATCCAGCGCGGAAGTACCCAGCCACACCATGTGAGAGGCTAATCGTTGCAATTCAGCAAGAATAACGCGCAGGTATTGGGCACGTTCTGGCACATCCAACCCTACCAATTTTTCTACCGCCAGACAATAACCCAGGTTATTGCCGACGGTATTAAGGTAATCCATGCGGTCAGTCATTACCTCGGCTTTTTGGTAGGTTTTAGCTTCCATGTTCTTTTCGATGCCAGTATGTAAATACCCGACATCAGGGATGGCATTGATGATGGTTTCCCCATCCAGTTCCAGTAGAACCCGTAATACGCCATGGGTAGAAGGATGTTGAGGACCCATGTTTAATAACATGGTTTCGCCTTCTAAGGCGCGTCCGCTTACGAGGTGTTTAACGTCTTCTAAAGTTACACTCTGTAATTCTGGCATGATTACTCCTCACGCCTTACAGCATAAGGCTTATGGCCATCAATTTCATCATAATTGAAGGTGAATTGAGGTTCTTCATAACCTAACGGGTAATCTTTTCGTAGAGGGTGCCCTTTCCAGTCAAAGGGCATCATAATTCTTCGCAAATCACTACTTTCCTCAAAATGCACGCCAAACAAATCAAACACCTCACGCTCATTCCAGTTCGCGTTTCTATAAATCTTGTCGATTGAATGGATTTTTGGATTCTGTCCGCTGACGGGTACTCTCAGATTTAAGGTGTCATGTCCCGCGATCGAATTAAAACGAAGGAACAGATGATAACGTGGTTCTTCCTGAACTCCGTAATCAACCGCGGTCAGGGAGGCAAGCATTTCGAAACCTAATTCTGAGTGAATAAATTCAACTGCTGCGAGATAGTCTTCCGGAGACACAACAAAGGTTTGCTCTCCGACGAAATCAATGACCTTACCATTAAATTTTTCAACCAGGCTTTGATAATGGGATGCGCTCATACTATGCCCAATCCTTTAGTTTTTCTGACCGAACTTTTTTATGTAAAGTGACAACCCCGTCGATCAATGCCTCTGGGCGGGGAGGACAGCCAGCTACGTATACATCGACCGGGACAACTTCATCTACACCTTGCACCACTGCATAGTTATTAAATACTCCGCCGCATGAGGCACAGTCTCCCATGGCGATAACCCATTTTGGCTCCGGCATCTGATCGTACAATCTGCGTACTACCGGTGCCATTTTGCGTGAGACACGGCCAGCCACAATCATCAAGTCGCTTTGGCGTGGGCTCGCGCGCATCAATTCCATCCCAAAACGACTCATGTCATAATTTGCAGCCTGAGCCGACATCATCTCGATAGCGCAGCATGCCAAACCAAAAAGCATTGGCCACATTGCGCCAGTTCGGCTCCAGTTAATTACATCTTCCAAGCGGGTGGTTACTACACCCATATCTCCGAGCTTTTGTTCTACTCCCATTCAAGTGCTCCTTTCTTCCAGGCATAGGCATAACCAACCAGAAGAATAAGAATGAAAACCAACATCTCGACCATTAAAAACACGCCCTGGCCGCGCTCTACAAAATCAGAAAAAATAAGCGCCCAGGGTACAAGGAACACAACTTCTATATCAAATAGGATGAATAAGACAGAGATCAAATAGAACCGAACCGGGATCCTTCTCTGTCCAGGACCGATTGGGTCCATTCCAGATTCGTAAGGCATATTTTTCTTAGAACCCGGGCGTTGAGGACCAAAAAGTGTCCCCAACAAAATCGCGATCACGGCAATGAGTGCCGTTACGCCAATGAAAATGGCAATGGAAATATATTCGTTAGCAATCATAAAAAAGCTCCCGTATTCCAGGTAGTTGGTTAGTTTTGAAAGTATAACATACTGGATAAAGTAAGTGGGTTTTTTCACAAATAACATGCAATTTGTATGACATTTTAAGATTAACATCCTAAAATCAGCCCCCCTGATTCTTTTTGCAGCCTATCTTTATGGTATATTTTTAGCGTTCACAAAGGTGAAATTATGGATGACAAGATCACGATCATTGAAGGCCCAACCCCCGTTTTTGAACCGGTACAGGACGGTTGGGCATTGGGTTTAAATGAAACCAGCAGTTTTTCGGTGACCGCACTAACCCGACTGCGAACCTTCAATGGGCAAGCGTTGGTAGAACGTTGTTATCGCCGATGGAATCAAAAACAATCAATTTGCTTGCACTATCGTGACGAGTTGGGGCTTGAAGCCAAGGCACCCATTCTTGCGGCCCGGTCTGTTGATACCGCCGATGGCCAGGTCCTTTTACTTTGGCTGCACATCGAAAGAGATGAAAACGACCTGCACGAAGATTTAAGCGAAGATGATCTGGATGGATCTGATCTGAACTTTCTATGACCTCGCCCCACGAAAAAATGAGATATGAGCCCGTTATCGGCCTTGAAACTCATATTGAATTACAAACAAGATCAAAAATGTTCTGCTCGTGTCCGGTTGTTGATCTTACCTCCACACCGCCTAATACTGCTATTTGTCCGGTATGCACTGGTCAACCTGGAACATTACCCGTAGTCAACGCTAAAGCTATTGAGTATGGTTACCGGGTAGCCGCGGCGCTGAATTGTGATTTGGCCGAGCGGAGCGTTTTTTCGCGTAAAAATTATTTTTATCCTGATATTCCCAAAGGTTATCAGATCACCCAATTCGATGAGCCCATAGGACAGAATGGAAGTATAGTTCTGCATACGAGTCATGGCCAAAAACTGATTCGGATCAGGCGCGTTCACCTTGAAGAAGATACCGGCAAGTTAACCCACCTAGGTAAGGGCACAAATTCATACTCGCTGGTTGATCTTAATCGCGCTGGTGTTCCTTTGTTGGAGATCGTAACTGAACCCGATTTTCGTTCGGCTGAAGAAGTACGTCTTTACGCGGAATATCTCCGGGCGCTCGTTCGATATCTTGGAGTTAACAGCGGTGATTTGGAAAAAGGTGTAATGCGCATCGAACCCAATATTTCTGTGAGACTCGCCAATAATCCCCAATTAGGAACCAAGGTCGAAATCAAAAATCTAAATTCATTTCGAGCGTTGGAGCGTGGAGTGGCATACGAAATTGAACGCCATATTCAACTCTTGGAAGCTGGAAAGAAGATTAAACAAGAGACGGTTGGTTGGAATGAGGAAACTCAAAAAACCGTAAGCCAACGATCCAAGGAAGACGCTCACGATTACAGGTATTTTCCAGAGCCGGACCTACCACAAATTTCAGTCACTAGAATCTGGCTTGATGACTTGGTGGAAAGCTTGCCTGAACCTCCCTGGGTTAAAACGGAACGTTTTCATCATCAGTACAAATTAAAGCTAAACGAGTCGTGGCAGCTTGCGTCTGATCAAAACATGTCAGACGCGTTTGAGGCGGTTATTAAATCAACACCGACATTATCCAGTCGAGTGGTTTTCGCTTGGATCACCGGCGACATTTACGCCCTCCTGGCTGGCCGGGGTTTGTCTTTTATTGATTTACCTGTTTCCCCGCTACAGATTGGGGAGTTGTTAGGTTTGTTAGCGGATGGGATCATAAATCAGCCAACCGCGAAGATCGTATTGTCGGAAATGTTTTCTTCTGGAAAGAGCCCGAGAACAATTGTTTCTGAAAAAAATTTAGGGCAGGTTTCCGATCAAGGCTTGTTGACGAACCTAATCACTGAGGTGATTAAAGAAAATCCGAGTGAAGTTGAATCTTACCGTTCGGGCAAAATCAATATCTTTCATTATCTATTTGGACAAGTAATGAACAAAGTCCAAGGCAAGGCAAATCCGCAAATCGTACGAGAAGAATTGGAAAGGATATTACATCAATGAAATCCGTGGCTACAGAAAAAATCCTTGATTTGTTTGACCAACTGAACCAAATTCCACGCTGCAGTAACAATGAAGCGGGGGTTTGCGCCTGGTTGATTGGGATCGCAGTAAAAAACAGGTTTTCTTACGCGAAAGACGGTGCCGGAAATCTCGTCATTCGAATTCCCGCCTCTCAAGGTTACGAGAACTCGCCGATCATAATCCTCCAGGGACACATGGACATGGTCTGTGAAAAAACCGATGACAGCCAGCATGATTTCAGTAAAGACCCGATCAAATCGGTCGAAAAAGGAGAATGGTTGTACGCGGACCAGACGACCCTGGGTGCCGATAATGGCGCCGCGATCGCCATGGCGTTGGCAGTCGCTCTGGATCCTGCAATTCCACACCCTCCTTTAGAATTACTTTTCACAGTCCGAGAAGAGGTTGGGCTTTGGGGAGTCAAAGATCTAAAACCTGAATTTCTTAATGGCAGAATCTTACTTAACTTGGATTCTGAGCAGGAAGGCACTTTTGTGGTTGGCAGCGCGGGCGGCGTTACCACTGAAATCAAGTTCCCGCTTGAAAAAAGCCGCCGAATTTTTGAACATACAGCCTCCATCCAGATTAGTGGATGCAGGGGAGGTCATAGCGGGGTAGACGCCCACAAACACTTTGCCAATGCCATTAAATTACTTGCGCGCGTGTTAACCAAGATTTCAAAAATCAGCAATCTCCAACTCCTCGACATCAAAGGCGGAACCGCTCATAATGCCATCCCTCGATCAGCTGAAGCGGTTATAGCTTTCCCGACAGAAAACACCTTCGAAGTCAATGAGATCATCGTCGCCTGCCAAAAAGATTTCGTCAACGAATTTATGGGAAGCGATCCCGAAATCAAAATTCGAATTTCGCCGGCTTCATTGAATACCGGTCTGAGCGAACAGATGACCCTCGATTTGATTCAAGTTCTGATGGCTTACCCTTCAGGAGTTGATGAGATGTCCGCCAAGGTTAATGGATTTGTTGAAACTTCAAGCAATCTGGCAAGTATCACGCTTAAGGATGAGCACATTGAAATCATGACCAGCCAACGAAGCGTGGTGATGTCCAAGCTGGAAGAGATCACCGACCGAATTTTTTCAATATCAGCATTGGCCGGTGGAAAAGCGGTCATCGAGTCCGAGTATGTTAGTTGGGAACCCAATATGAACTCACAATTATTGGCGGTAAGCAAACAAGCATACCAACGACTTTTCGGACGTGAACCGATTGTAGAAATGATTCACGCCGGATTAGAGTGCAGCGTAATCGGAGATATTTATCCCGGGATGGATGTGATTTCGATGGGTGTCACCATCGAAAATCCTCACTCACCAACCGAGAGAATGCATATCCCTTCCATCGGCAAAGTCTGGCGTTTACTTCTCGAGATTCTCGCTGATTATAAATCTTGATATTTTAGGGGAATCCTTATGGGCTTTTTTGGCAGTTTGAAGGCATTTTTTACAGGTTACGCGGCCAGCAAAAATTACATGAACGTTACCATTCAGTGCAAACGCTGCGGAGAGTTGATCCAAAGCAGGGTGGACCTCAACAATGATCTCTCCTATGAAGAAAACGGGGATTCAAGCGGATTTGTCTGTCGCAAGGGAATGATGGGAACGGGCGCCAATTACTGCTACGAAAAGTTTGAGGTTACCCTGCGTTTTGACGAGCAAAAAAAAGTACTTTCCACCGAAATTATTGGAAAGGCTGAGCTGGTTTCGATTAACTAACTTCCGCAATTAACATATCGGTGGCGGTGGGAAGTTCGATCAACGAACTTTTTACCGCCTGATCAATTGCCAGCAATCGCTTGTAGATTTGCTTCAGATCTTCCAGCTCAAATTTTTTAGCCTGTTCCTGTGTTTTGGAGCGAACCCATTCATTTCTCAGATCCTGAAAAACTGCCAACTCAGCGAGCGGATTACCATTTACGTTAGCGTCTTTAACAGCAAGAATCATTCTGAATTGGCGGATGATCATCTGAAAGACCTCTTCGGGTTCTCGTTCCAATAAAAGTTTCTGATAAGTTCTTGAGGCTCGCTGTTTTTCTTTCAAACCAATCGCGCCGGTTAATTCAAAAATATCCGCGGAAAAAATTCTGATTCCAGCCTTATCCAAGTCCTCTTCGGTAATCTTTCCCTCAAAATTAATGTATGCTGCCAGCTTGGACAATTCCCCCGAAATGACTCTGGGATCAAAAACTTCAATCCGTTCAAGCAGGGCGAAGGCTGTTTTGGTGCTGATCTCAACACCCAGGTTTTTGGCTTCTTTTTCAACCCAACGCGCCTGATCTGCCGGCTTTTTCGGCAGCATTATTTTCTTGAAGGTTATATTCTGTTTGAGTGCGGTTGAATTTAATAATGATTTGATGAAACCGCTTTTAAATCCCGGGCACCTTTTATCATCGAGGTCGGTATCAGAGTCGCTTAATACCACAATAGTCGCCGGGGATGTCTTCTCCAACACGTGGATAAATTCATTCTTACCTGCTTCATTCGCAAGATTGTATCCACCGCTACCGAATGAAAAGATTTGGTCGAGGGCTACATAGCGGAACTGAGATAAAAAAGGGATTGCCTGAAGATTTGATTGCACCTCAGCCTTGGTTGTTACGGCCATATTTCCGCGAAAAATATTCATACTCAGAATAGATGGCTCGGTATCCTTTTCGGACAAGGCTTTTTTTACCCAGCGTGATATTTGAAGTTCATGATCGCCAATCAGGAGGTAAATGAGTTTTGGTGCCATTTAATAAGATGTTTTGATTCTAAAAAGATTTTCCGCGATCTGGTCGACTTCAGTAATCCGTAAACCAGTCAGGTCAGGATCCGTTGTAATATTTTTTTGGACGATCGGACCTAATTTACTACCAATAAAGAAGCCCGCGAGAATGGAGACAAACAAAACTGAAAATCTTCCTCGGCGTTGTTTATCTGAGGTTGTTCCACTCATTGAAAGTAGAGCAAAAATGCTGGGAACCAAACCAGTTACGGCGAGATTAGTTCCACAACCAGGGTGAATAGCCAAAGCGCTATCGCCTTTCTGTAATTTACTCAAAGCCTCTAAGGCACTTTCAAGCACTTGTTCAGTAGTAACATTTCCAATCACAATAAAGCCAGTTGGATTGGAATGCCCCGCCAATTTAATGCCCGGAATTTTTTTTGTAAGAACGTGGATTGTGGCATGTTCCAAGGCGTGGTTCTTACGAGTCAAGAGAAAGGGAGCGGCAATTTTTGTTTTTAGCATAATATTATTGTAACATCTGCGTAATTTTTTCAACAATATGTGATAATTTGCCCAATGGAAAATGGAGTGAGGATGCGAAAATTTATTGTTTTACTTGCATTTGGATTAATGTTTCTGTTATCTTCCTGCGGCGCGTCCCAGCAGGCTTTTTTTGGCGCGGATGTGGACATGGGCGCTTTGCCTGAGGATATCTGTTATATCAATGGTGTTCCTCAGGTTTTGGGTGCGTCCACCGAATCGGATGGAGACATCAAGCTTTTCTATTTACGCAATGATGGCAAATATGTCCTCCAGCAGTATTCATTCCCAGGAATTCGCGAAGCCGGCAGTATTTATTGGTCAGGGGGTGTTTGTTACTGATCTTTCTTTAATTCTTCTAATCTTAACCGTTCATAATGCTCAACCAGAGCAAGCAAGATCTGATCCATGAATTGATTGACCAGATCGATCATCTTGACCATTCCGTCATCCATCATCATATTCGCGCTCTGACTGGCGGAGAGGATTGAATTAAGAATACTATTGCTGAAGAACAGGAAGGCACGCACCGCCTCCTGTCCGCTTAAACCATATCGAACCGCCCGAGTGGCGTAATCAAAACCGATCGCCTTGGCATCCTCCCCAAAATTTTCCCCGCTTTTAGAAAGCACATTCATCAGAGAATAGGCTAAAATTCGGCCGCTTTCCCGATAATGCTGACGGCCATTTTGATCAATTTTCTGGCTCCATGGTTCCTGTTCTAACTTCCCATCGGCGATATTGGTCCTGATCTTTCGTATCGCCAGCTGAAAAACTTCATTTGGCTTGAGATTTTCGTGGATCGAAGAAGTAATCCGCCAATTTTCTATCTCCGATGTAAGATAACGGCGATGACCTCCCGATGTCTTATGTACCGGAATCTTGCCGTGGTCTGACCAGACGCGGACCGTGGAGGGGTGAACACCAATCATTTCAGCCACTCCCGAAAGGCTGAGCCACTCATCTTTTGATTCCTTCTTCTTAGAATTTTTCATCGTTTCGCCTGACTTGAACTCAATCCTTCCAACTTAAGATAAACTGATATTGATGAAAAATCAACCTTTACGTCCCGCAACCATCCTGGCGTTAATTAGCCTGGAAACTCTCCTCCTCGCGGGAATCCTGATCGCTTCTGTCAACCAATACTATCCTACTATTGGCATGGATTATAAGTATTTTGTGCCTCGATTAATTGATTCTTTTCTTCATTATCAGGTAAATGGTTTTTCAATCCAGTGGTATACACCCAGTTTCGGCGGAGGCTTGCCTTCTTTTCCAAACCCTCAGCAGATTCAATTCTCGCTTCCACAGTTTTTTACCCAGTTTTTTGACCCTTACCTGGCAATTCTCATTTCTATTTTTACCTTTGTGTTGATCGGAATCACTTCCTCTTATTATCTTTTTTCGAACCTGTTTGGCTTTAACCATTACGCGAGCTTGCTAAGCGGCATCCTTTTTCTGGCGAATGGTTTCTACTTCCAACATATCGGCGTTGGTCACCTCACTTTTATCACTTTACCATTGTTGCCGCTCTTGTTTGTTGGGATGCTTAGAAATCGCCAACCGCTGCTTAATGGCGCCCTGATCGGGCTGATTTTTGCCTCAATGCTCCATCATGGGAGTTTTTATCTCATTGTCTACTTCTTACTCTCCGCCTCTCTTTCAATTTCACTGCTTTACCTGGTGAGAGCCGAAGCATTCAATGGCTTGGCAATCCTAAAAAATTGCCTCATTGGCGTGTTATTTACCGCCGCTCTGAGCGCCTCAAAATTAACAGCCGTCTTTCACTTTCTGCGGTTTTTTCCACGACACATCGAAGATCAGTATCAAAATACGATCACTCAAGCCCTGATCAGCATTCCTTACCAGTTATTTGGCTCGATGTCGCTTCGACCTTTAGGGTTGGTAAAAGGCTTCCCGCCTAAGAATATTTGGGATATTCTGATGACTCTTACCGGCAGCGAGCTGGCTTTTTGGGAATTGGATATTTCAATCACACCCTTGGTTTGGATCATCATCTTGTTCGGCGTCGGGTTGCTTGCGGTTCGTATCATTCGCGGTCAAGTCCAACTTTCACGTACTCATTTCGTTGCTTTGGGTGTCTTCCTGATTTCGCTTGAAATTACCATCGAGTTCATCATTTCAAATGGAATTTTCTATCCATGGCTTTCCCAATTACCAATCCTTAACTCCCTGCACGTTAATCCGCGATACACGATTGCGCTGGTGTACCCATTGGTCATTTTGGCGGCAGCAACCATCAACTTTGTCTTCTCAGATGTCCTCAAAAATAACTATCCGCACTTTGTATTTTTCCTTGCCGCCCTTGGTTTAGCCCTCATTCCTTTGTACTTTTATTTTGAAATGCCAATGGACAAACTGGGCCGGCGTCAATTTAATGTTGAGGGATCTCAGGAAATTTATCGGTTCGCACAAGCAGGCGAAACCTTTCCCGTTCAAAAGGTAGCCTCGGACATGAATGACGCCCGAGTCTTCGATCAATTCGCGTCCAACCTTAATCCGTACGAAGTGTTGTTCGGTTACGAACTTTCACAGTTCAAACATCAACTTGTCGAAGGTTCTCCCTATCTGGAGAGCGATGAGAGGTTTAATTTTACCGATCCTACCTCGCTTGTTTTTCCCCAGTCGACTTCTTCCCAACCATTCGATCGCTTCCTTACCATGGAAAAATCCAAGTTGGATGGTTTTCTTTCAAGAATCCAACCGAATTGGAAAATACCCGCGATTCAGCAGGCGGCCGTTTGGGTTTCCGGCATCGCGATTGTTATAACCGTCTTAGTTTTAGCATTTTATCTAATCAAAAATACCTTCAAGGAGGAGTTTTTATGACTTTGCAAATTATTGTTGGTGCCCAATGGGGAGATGAAGGCAAGGGAAGGATCGTGGATTGGTTCGCGGCCGGCTCAGATTACGTAGCCAGATATAACGGCGGGGATAACGCGGGTCACTCGGTTACTGTCGGAAATAATTTATTCAAACTCCACCTCGTACCTTCAGGAATTATCCAAAAAGACGCCATAGCTATCCTGGGTAATGGCATGGTTATCAACCCGGCTTCCTTATTGGCGGAGATGGATATGCTGCGTGGGCAAGGGATTATCGTCAACCCAGATCGATTGCGTATATCCTATGGGGCGCATGTAATCCTCCCCTCTCACCAGGCTCTCGATAAAGCCCTTGACTCCGCCCGCGGCAAGGATAATATCGGCACTACGGGCAAGGGTATCGGCCCGGCATACACAGACAAGGCAATCAGGCGCGGACTGCGCATGATTGATTTAATATCCCCCGATCTGCCCGCCAAGTTGAGCAGTCTTACGAATCAGATTAACGTTCAACTCATTCAGCTTCAAGCCGAACCACTCAATCCCGACCTGGTAATTTCCAAGTTTTTGGAATATCAGTCCATCTTAAGCCCGTACATCGCCGACACATCACTTGAACTCTCAAAGGCTTTTAATGATGGAAAAACAATCCTGGCAGAAGGTGCCCAAGGCACCCTGCTGGATATCGATCACGGAACGTATCCTTTTGTTACTTCCTCAAATGTAACCGCGATGGGTGTTTTTCCTGGTTTGGGACTTGGACTTAATACCGCTCAGAACGCAATCGTTACAGGTGTCTGCAAATCTTTCCAAACGCGCGTTGGTTCAGGACCATTTCCCACAGAAGTCCTTGGTGCGGAAGCCGAACGATTGCGAGGCACCGGCGCCAATCCGTGGGACGAATTTGGCACAACCACCGGACGTGCCAGGAGAGTTGGCTGGTTGGACGGTGTATTGTTAAATTATTCTGCCAGAATCAACGGACTCACCGAGCTGATCATCACCAAAATGGACATTCTTACTGGTTTGGAAAGAATTAATTATTGTTCAGCCTACAAAAAAGGCGCCAAACAATCTACTGACCTGGTCAACGGTCCATCCGATTTGAATGGCTACGAACCAATCTATGAACAATTGGCTGGCTGGGAACAGGACCTCAGCTCAATTCGTAAGTGGAATGATGTGCCGAAAGCAGCGAAAGAGTACATCCGGGCAATTTCAGACCATACCCGCCTTCCAGTAAAAATGGTCTGTGTTGGGCCTGAGCGGGAACAGGTTGTCTTTGTAAATTAAAGTAAAAGGCGGGGTTTGTACCCCGCCTTAATTTTATTCGTTTGTCCTTGTACTTTGCCGAGTCTGGTATCGTTTCCTGATTTCTGGCAAAAAATACTCATTAAAAAATCTTGCCTCATCAAATTCGGCTTTCCAACCCCAATCTTTGTTTGCCTGATGGTCATCCACATCCTCTGGCCAGGAGTCTACAATTCCTTGCCTACCCGCCACTGGATCAAAAGTGACCATGGAGTTCGGAAAAGATGACACCGCCCAACGTTTGAAATCCCCTGCGGACAGACTAAAGCCGCGCACATTGTACACTGTCTGGGTTAAGTTTTCTTGCGGAGCGTCCGTCAATTCTAAAATCGAGCGAATCGCATCAGGCATTGCCATAAACGGAATGATCGTATCTTCTCTTACAAAACAGGAATATGGTTTTCCCTGAGCAGCATGATGCAACATTACAGGTCCGTAGTCGCTGGTTCCACCGCTGGGAATCGTAAAGGCACTCACCAAACCAGGGAATCGTATCGATCGAAAATCAACCATCTCGGGTGGTTCCAGATCGAGGTGATGTTGTCCATAATAGTGACTGTAATATAATCCCAGTTTCTCACAGTACAATTTGTTACAACCATACATGGTGTGTGGAAAGTTAAATTCATCCTCCTTTACCGCGCCAGCTTTTGTTTTCTCCTCGGGGTTGGAAAAACCATAAACAGCGATTGAGCTTGGAAAAATGAATTTAATTGGTTTGTTATACTTCTTGGAGCGGTAACCAGCCATCATCAACAATTGCATTGTGCCTTCTACATTAATCCGATGCGCCATCTCTGTCGCGACTTCGGCTTTGGATGATAAAGATGCTGCTAAATGAAAGATGATATCGAGGTCGTAATCATAAAATTGCTTAATCAAAAAAACGAGATCCCCTTGAATATGTTCAACGGTCATCCCCGAAATTTCTTCGGGCATGGGGAGCAGATCTGTGGTGTAGATCTTGTATCCGCCTCTTTCCCAAAGGCTTTTTACAAGAGCCTGACCAATTTCACCGCATGCTCCGGTGACCAATACTGACTTTTCGTCCATTATTTCTCCTTCACTATTGATAAAATAATTAAAAGGAATTTTGTGCAAGATTATTGTATAGCAATGTTACGGTTTATAAAATCACGAATATTAGGTGACCTTTTTACCATTCCGATATTAAAGGTTATGGCACTATTTGGCATTGCCCTTTTATCAACCGGCTGCCTGCAATCTCCCGAAGGTGAAAACCCACTCGTCCTGCCGACATTAACCCAATCCCCAACCGCTCTTCCAACCCAACCTGTTAATTGGTTCCCTGCGACAAGCACACCAACCTCTTTCCCTCATGCCACACCTACCGCCTCTCCGGTCGCTCAGAGCAATCTCGGTGCGCTTTTAAGCGATCAGGAACTTAACGTTGCCAATAATTGGAGCGGAATTGAACCCGATTCCGATTCCCCCAATAAAATAATCTGGGATGATAACGCTCTTTATTTCGCGGTAAATCAACCTCCGATTAGTTTGTATTCGTTGAACAAAAATTTATTTGTAACCAACTTCTACGCCGAAGTGTCTTTCTTGGTCAATCGTTGTTCTCCAAATGACACCTATGGTTTGAGTTTCCTGGCGGCTAATGAAAAATTCGCCAATCGATTTGTACTTCGTTGTGACGGGTACGTACGCGCGACTCAGGTCAGGGATCAGCTTACCATCCCGCTCCAGGATTGGGAACTTTCCGGCATGGCGCCTCCTGGTGCTCCGGGGGTAGTTAAAGCGGCTGTCTGGTCATACAAGGGAGAAATGCGTTTCTTTTTAAACGATCAAATTCAATTCAGTGTTTCAGATAAGTATTACCAATCTGGCGGCATTGGATTTTTTGTAGAAGCCAAGGACCCGGCCGGAATGAATATCAAGATTCAGGATCTTAAAGTGTTCGAATTGATGGCGCCGGTTCCTACAATTCAAGCAACTCCCTGAGCATGCATGCAAAAACCTCAACCGATCACGATTGCCATCGAACCAGAAGTAATTCAAAAAATTCATCAAGCCTATCGATATTCGCTTTGTTCGGATTGGGGAGAGGTAAATTTATTTGATCAGGATCAGCACAACTCGCGGCTGGCACAAATGATTTCTCGTCTTTTGCTCCAAAAGTATCTGATTAGAGAAAAAATTCCTTTTACTGTCCGCCAAATTAATAATCAAAATCCTTCTATCCAAAATCAATTGCTAATCGGCGGCAGACCCGTAAATTTTTTTCTAAATGTCGGGCGCGGAGAGCCTGAAGCCGCCCAACCTCCACGTTTTTTCTTGACAAAGAACCAAGTCGAATCGCTGAAAGAACAGGATGATCTTAATATTTTTGGGACATTTCTTCGAAAAAAAATGGATGATTCGGTCGAGGTGCCCGGATTTTATTATTTTTTACCCGCCATATTGGCACATAAATCGGAGGCGAATTCCCCTGAATGCCTGATTTCCTCATCTCAAAAACATACTGTGTCGATTTTCACCTCCGACCGGGAGGGACTGGCAAGCTCAAATGAGGTATCGCTCATTCCCGGCAAACCAACACGGGTTTCTTTAAATGACAGTATGATCCGATTTCTTTATCTTCAACAAAAACCTGCTGGGGAAATTTCTGTTTCTTACCCCGGTCAATCCTTTTTCAACATTCAACCCGCGGATTGGACTGCGATCTTGTTTGATCCTCACTTTTTAATGCTTATCGGATATCGTTCTTCTCTCGATTTGAAAATCAGCGCCAGGCAAAAATTATCCATTGACACCCAATCGAGAATACGGTATTTTAAGACCCAAAAACTCGACATTAGTCCTTCTACCCTTCGCTCTCTAACAGGGTTGTTTGACTATGCAAAATTACTAGATAAAGGAGAATAAAATGTTCATCTTACTAACCATCCACTCAATTCTGCGTTGGGTGATCGTGATCTTCAGCGTTCTGGCGATCTATTTTCTCGCCAGGGAACTTTCCAGCAGCGAACCGGTTTCCAAGAAAGCCCGAATCATGGCCATTTCATTTGCTCATTTAATGACCATGCAAGTCTTTCTCGGGCTCGCATTTCTTTACCAATGGTACGAAATGTTTGGAAGTTTTACCCGCCAACAATGGGAACATACCGGGATTATGGTTATCGCGGCGATAGTAGCTAACATTCCTCAACTACGGAAAAACCTTTCGCCTGTGGCATACAAAAAGACCGCGTTGTATTCAACCATCGCGGCCTTGGTTTTGGTTATAGCAGGTGTGGCTTCACTCGGCTTAATCCGTTGGCTCCACGTTCACGGAATTTTTTAATTCTTCAGATAATAAATCAGATCCGCGGTGGAAGGCAGAATCAAATCTGCTCCGGCGCGGATCAATTCATCCTCCATCCCAAAGCCACATAATACACCCACTGTTCTTGCCCCCGCAGCTCTGCCCGCGAGTATATCCACCACAGTATCGCCCACCATTACACATTCTTCCGGCAAGACTCCAATTTCCCGAGCGGCAAATAAAATTGGGTCAGGCTCAGGTTTGGTTCGGGGTGTTGAGAGGGCATGAACAATAATGCTGAAATTTTCTCGTAACATAGTTTGGTCAACAAAGGCTTTAAGAACCTCTTCACCGCGAACGCTTGCCAGGCCAAGTTTTCTTTTTCGAGAGGCGACACTTAACATTTCTTCAACCCCGCGAATCAACCTGAAATGACGAGTTTTTATGTTCTGGCGAAAACCCAGCTTCTTTTTCCATGAGTCCCATAACCCATCCAACCCTATCTGATCAGGAATACCCAAGATAGCGTTACCGGGAGTTTCCAAGCCCATGATTAGCTCACGGGCAAAATGTTTTCGATCCCAACCTGTAAATACTCTATTGACAAAGCTTAAGGATTGAGAAACCCTTTCGATGTATTGATCATCGGTATCGTTCAACGTTCCATCCAAATCAAAAATTACGAGTTTGATTGTTTCCCATTCGATTTTCATGAACTCATTATACGTTGTACTACACGAAAGACTCTAATTTGCTACCATTTTTAGAAAACTATTTATACTCTTACCATTCCATGAATTGAGGTTAAGATGAAAAAGGTCTCACATAGTGTATTAATAGAAGATGACTATCCGGGCTGTACCATTGGCGCGATTGTTTTACCGTACGGCACAATCCAAATTGACGCGCCGCCTTCTCCGGAGGATGTGCGCATGTATCGAGCCTCTTTGATGGGTTTGAAAACTGGAGCCGAACGGATTTTAATTAACCTGGACAGTCATCTAGATCGGGTCCTTGGCGCAAAATTGATGGACTGCCCGATTATCATGCATGAGAAGACCGCTGAGCTGATCAAGGCACGACCGGGAAACGTCAAACTACAAGGCGAAGATACAGGCTCTGACTGGGAATCGGTAAACGGAATTGGAAATGTCCGATGGGCGCCTCCCGAGATAACCTTTACCCGCGACATGAATATCCATTGGAGTGATACACCTGTTCGGATAACCCACCACCCTGGTTGCAATCCGGGAGCTGCCTGGGTAGAAGTGCCTTCAGAAAAAGTTCTCTTTATTGGAGATACGATCGTTAAAAACCAACCAGCCTTCTACGGAAATGCCAACCTGCACGAATGGATTGTATCCGTTGAATACCTCGCTGATCATTTTCCAGGATATCACATTCTCAGCGGACGAGGTGGTGAGATTAAACCTGATGATATTCGTAAGCAGTCAGAAACCTTGCGGGCGGCGCTAAAAATCCTCGGACCGGTACTTGGTGAAGACCTTTCCGCGGAAAAGATCGATGCCCTCGCGGACAGTATTTTTGCCCTTGAAACCTATCCAAACAAATATCAGACCAAATATCTGCAACGCGTCCGGTACGGGGTTAAACAATACATGAGCACAGCTGGATAAGGGAGCTGAATGAAATGAATTTTGAGCCAGTTTACGAGTTAACCAGAGGAAATATTGTTGAATCTATCCATTACGGGGCGGCGGCTGTGGTGGATAGTTTTGGGAACCTGATTTATTCAATAGGTGATCCCGGATTGGTAACATTTCTCCGTTCAAGTGCCAAACCGTTTCAGGCACTGCCTTTTATTCGGCAGAAGGGCCATTTGAAATTCCAACTGACCCATGAAGAAATCGCCTTAATGTGTTCTAGCCACTCAGGCACACCAGAACACACTTCTCTTCTAAGCAAGTTTCAGGAGAAAATTGGTGTAACCGTAAAAGATCTCAAATGTGGGGTACATTATCCACTTCACATCCCAAGCGCTGATCAACTCAAGATCGCCGGAATAGAGCCAAATCCGTATCATCACAATTGCTCTGGTAAACACACCGGGATGTTGGCGTACGCTCGCCTGGAAGGCTTACCCCTGGATAGTTACCTCGAGTTAAACCACCCTGTCCAACAGAATATCCTTAGAACCTTTGCCGAGATGTGTAATTTTGATCAAAACGAGATCGAACTCGGTATCGATGGATGTTCAGCACCAAATTTTGCGGTCCCGCTGTACAATGCCGCTCTTGCCTTTGCCCGTCTGTGCGATCCAAAAGATCTCGATACCGAAACAGCCGAAGCTTGTGAGACAATCTTTACCTCCATGACAGAATTCCCGTTCATGGTCGCCGGTCCTGATCGTTTTGATACGGTGCTCATGCAAGCGGCCGAAGGAAAAATCGTCGCCAAGGGTGGCGCGGAAGGTTTCATGAGTGTAGGGATTAAACCCAATGTGCTTTTTGAAAAATCTCCAGGGATTGGAATCGCGATTAAGATTAGTGATGGGGACGCGGGTGGCAGAGCTCGTTCCGCCTTCACATTACAGATCCTTGAATCGATTGGGGCGTTAACCCCAGAAATGTCCAATCAGTTGGCAAGTTTTGGTCCGAACTTAAAAATTTCTAATTACCAAAAAATTGAGGTGGGTGAAGGCCGCCCGTCCTCCACGGTAAAAGTCAAATGGAACTAACTCTCAAGGAACGCGCCGGGCAGATCTTTAACGCCCTGATTAATGCTTACGGAGAGCCGATCTGGAGAAACCCACTTCCGGCTATTGACGAGCTCGTCTCGACGATCCTTTCCCAAAACACAAATGATATTAACCGAGACAAAGCCTTCAATGCGTTGCGCCAAAAATATCCTGATTGGATGGATGTAATCAGCGCCCCAACTCAGGAGGTGATCGAGTTAATCAGGGTTGCCGGTCTCGCCAACCAAAAAGCTCCACGCATTCAGCAAGTATTAAGCCAGATCGTCGAAGAACGCGGCAATTTGGATCTAAATTTCTTGGCGGACATGAAGCCAGCCGATGCCAAAGCCTGGTTGACCCGTTTTCACGGTGTTGGTCCTAAAACCGCCGCCATCGTGCTTTGTTTTGCCCTCGGCCTTCCCGCCTTTCCAGTGGATACCCATATTTACAGAGTCAGCGGGCGGCTTGGATTAAGACCCGCCAACATGTCCGTTGAGGATGCGCATGACCACCTTGAGGCAATATTTGAGCCAGAAATGTACTATGCCGGTCATTTGAATATCATCCGGCTGGGCAGGGAAATTTGCCAAGCTCGCAAGCCATTATGTCAAAAATGCCCACTGATTGACTTATGTGACATGGGCAAACAATATTTGCAAATCAGCCGCTGAGAAATAAAAAACAACCGAGAAGAATTCGGTTGTTTTTATGAGCTCGGAGGGGATCGAACCCTCAACAAATGGCTTAAAAGGCCACTGCTCTGCCATTGAGCTACGAGCCCGCCTTGCGAAGCACAATTTTACCACCATCAGGCTGATGAGTCAATTAATTGACTTATTTATCCTTTTCTATTTGGTATAATTTCAGTCCGAATTAGGAGATGGATCATCATGAATTATCATATTTGGACAGAAGGCTGCCAAATGAATGTGGCTGATTCCCAAAGAGTGGGCTCAGCCTTGGAACATTTGGGATACAAGCAAACCCACATCGCCGAGGATGCCGATGTAATCGTGATGAATACATGCGTAGTCCGCCAATCAGCGGAAGATAAAGCTACTGGCAGGTTATCATCCTTTAAACCGCTTAAATTAAAAAATCCAAATCTGGTCATCAACCTGATGGGCTGCCTGGTTGGAGTAAAAGGTTACGAAAGACTTAAAAAAGCCTTTCCTTACGTGGATGTTTTCTCTCCCCCATCCGACCCCGGTCCATTAATTTCTTTTCTAACCCAAGGACAAATACGCTCTTTTGAAGACGCTGAAACTACCCGGCGTTTTCTCACCATGGATGAAGAGTTAATCTTACCGGTTGAAGAGCGCGGTACCTTGGTATCGGCGTTTATTCCAATTGTTTATGGTTGTTCACATGCCTGTACCTACTGCATCATTCCCTATAAGAGAGGGATCGAACGCTCCAGGCCTATGGGCGATATCATTATGGAAGCCAGGTCATTGGCTGCCCAAGGGGTGGTCGAAATTACCCTGCTTGGTCAGATCGTAGATCGTTATGGGAAAGACGTTCCAGATGGACCAAATCTCGCCCAACTCTTGAAACTTGTAAGCGAGGTCGACGGGATCGAACGGGTTCGCTTCCTCACCAGCCATCCAAATTATTTTGATGACGGGTTAATTGAAGCGATCGCCACCCTGCCAAAGGTGATGCCTCATATCGAGTTACCGATTCAAGCGGGGGATGATACCGTCTTGACCAATATGCGGCGCGGCTATACACAAAAAGATTATCGTGAAATTGTAAATAAAATACGAGATAGAATTCCGGAATGTTCGATCGCGACCGACATCATCGTTGGCTTTCCGGGTGAAACCGAAGAACAGTTTATGGAAACTTACAAGGTTTTGGCTGACCTAAAATTGGATGTTGCCCACCTCGCCCGTTATTCCCCCAGGGAGGGAACCGTATCATCCCGAAGAATGGTGGATGATGTAAGCGATGAAGAGAAAAGAGCTCGTTTCCGGAAATTGGAAGAGTTGCAAGAGTCTATCGTTGCCGAAATCAACACCCGATTGCTGGGCGAAAAAGTAGATGTCCTCTTTGAGGAAGAAGTAAAAGGTCGTTGGCGCGGACGTACTCCAACCAATAAATTAGTCTTTGTCGAATCGGAAGCGGACTTACGCGGGAAAATCCTGCCGGTAACCATTACATGGACAGGTCCTTGGAGTATGCAGGGAAAACTTCCCCTTACCCAACCCGTTGTAAATTTGGCTTAATCGCTAAGAAAATCTCGCAGGAGCTTACTTTTGTTTGGATTGCGAAGTTTTCGCAAAGCCTTTGCCTCAATTTGGCGGATTCTTTCCCGGGTAACACTAAAATAACGGCTCACTTCTTCCAAAGTGTGATCTTTTCCATCGATCAACCCAAAGCGAAGTTCCAATACCTGCCGTTCACGTTCACTGAGTGCCGTTAATACATGCTGAACTTGTTCTCTCAGCATTTCCCTTGCCGCCGCGTCCATTGGTTCGGACGCATCCTCATCCTGAATAAAATCCCCCAGTTGAGATGAATCCTCATCCCCGACCGGACCTTCCAGAGAAACCGGCTCTTCGGCTGCCCGCAAAATTTTATAAATCTTTTCAGTCGCCTGATCCCAGCGCTTTTTTAAATCCAGCTCTAAATCTTCGCCGTTTTCCACCGCGCGCCTGATTTCATCGACATCCGCCTCAGTGAGAAAGCCGACTTCTAAGGCGAGCTCCTGATTGTTCGGTTCCCGCCCGTACTTTTGCATCAATTGACGTTGGATCTTTAAAATTCTGGTGATCGATTCAAATAAATGGACTGGAATTCGGATGGTTCGTGCCTGCTCAGCGATTGAGCGATTGATTGATTGTCGAATCCACCAGGTAGCGTAAGTACTGAATTTAAAACCGCGGCGAGGATCGAACTTGTGTACCGCGCGCAATAATCCAAGATTACCCTCCTGTATCAAATCCAGAAAATTGATACCTCTGCCCAAATATCGTTTGGCAACACTCACAACCAAACGAAGATTGGCTCTGATGATCGATTCATTCGCGTTTTCAGCCAGTAATTCAATCCGCTCCACATGTTCTTTATATAAAGTTTCGTCGGTCTCTAGTGAAATTAATTTTGAAAAGTCAGGTTTGGCGAAGGGGGCTATCTCCACCATCAAGCGTAATTCAGCGGCGTGTTGAGGTGGAAGAAGGAAAAGGCAAACAAAATAATTGTACAAGTTTGCCGCAACCGTATTCCACAAATCGTTCTTACCCCAGAGTCCATTGTCTAAAAAGGCTCGAAGGTAAGAAGGAGATTCCACCTTCCAACCATCATGCAACAAACGAGATGAGGCGAGGATAAGTGAGTGATCTGGATATTTGGGCGGATAGATATTATCAAAACCTGTGTATTTTTTTGTGTTGTTTTCTACTTCCTTTTTCCAAACTTCAATCAAATCGTTGGAGAGGGTCCAGTTGTTTTCTAATTCATGAATCAATAAAGTAACAACGTTCTGGGCTTTTCCTTCAAGTTCTTTACTGGCTCTTAAATTTAAAGCGTGAAAAAGTCGATGGCCTTCTATCAAAGTTGAAATTCTAAATTCACCATCTCCATCCAAAAGCTTTACCTGCCCAATTTCCTTCAAATAAAGCTTTACGGGATCTTCGGTTAGTTCATCCGTTAAAGAAACCTTCACCCTGGGGGGTAACGTTACGTTGGCTATTTCCGCCATATCATCCGGCGAAAGGTCAAGCTCATCCAATTCTCCTGGGATGTCTTCAACCTCGCCTTCTACTGAAGGCGGATCAGCAAAGGGCATTTCTGGTTGTCTCTGTTTCTTCATCTTTACGATCTTCTGATTTCGATTAGGCTCTTTCTCGCCCTGTCCAAACTGAGCAACTCGGTGCTGATCTCCTTCAATCGTTTTCCGAGCAGAGACAGGTCATTCTCCGATTCTGGGTCATCCATCTGCATAGTAATCATGGTCATATATTCCCGCAGGCGTAACTGCCGGATTTGGATAACCACGCGCACAATCTCACTTATTAAACGGTCAGCCGTTCCTTCAACCGGCTTGACCATCATCACCTCCTCATACACATCTCGAGTGGTTTCATCCAACCTTGATAACACATAATGTGCCTGATCAGATTCATCTTGTTCAAAGGAACTTTTCAATAGTCGAAGCAATATCTGGATTTGGGTGTCCATAAAGTCATCCGGACTTATCCCGCTCAAGTTTGCCTGCTGAAGTGTCCGGTCTACCTTGGGTAATAATTCCGGATTTCGGAGCAAGATGTTAAGGCACAATAACTCGAATTGTTTGTTGGTAGTATTAACTATAAGCGCATTTTCCTGAACCTGCCGATTTTTTCGCGAATTTGTTTCCCGCCAGGTTCGCCGCTTGGCGGGCGTCGCGCTTCGTATGCTCATCATGGTGTGTTCATCGATGCGCAACCTTCTAGCTACCATCTGGCGGTAAGTATCCCTCTCGATTGTATCTTGAACTTCCTCTATCAAAGGAAGAATCTCTGAAACGATAGCGCTTTTTTCTTTAGGGTCATTCACATTCTTATTGGCAATCAGGCTTTCAAATACATACTCTACGATTGGTTTTGCGTTGGAAACCAGAGTTTTCCACAATTCAGGGTTCTGTTCTACCACCTCATCGGGATCCAATCCTTCTGGCATGTTGGCGACTCGAATATCAGCGTTTAACCGTGACTCATGTTTTAACAAGCCTCGAGGATCAAAAACATTAGTTTCTTCCTCACTCATCGCCTCTCTGGCAGATTCCAATCCTCGAAAAACCGCTTTTTGTCCAGCGGAATCTGGGTCAAGCGCGAGAACCACCCGCTTGGTGTATTTTTTTACCTGACGCATTTGGCTCTCGGTGATTGCCGTACCCATTGGCGAAACAACATTGGTAAAACCTGCCTGATGAAGGGCAATTACATCCAGATATCCCTCCACAATGACCGCCTGATCCTGCCCGCGGATAGAGCGTTTTGCTTGATCCATTCCAAACAGAAGACTGCTCTTGTCAAACACAGGTGTTTGGGGAGAATTCATAAACTTGGGGAGATCATTGGGATCTAAAATTCTTGCCCCAAATCCGGTCATTTTACCATTTTCGTCCAGAATGGGAATCATCACCCGATTCCGAAATTTATCGTAATATCCGCCACTCTCGCGTTCATTTACCAAACCAACGGTGAGGAGATCTTCAGTAGAAATATTTTTCTCTTCAAAATAGCGTAATAAAGTCGACCAGTCGTTGGGAGCGTAACCCAATCCAAACCGCTCAATCGTCTCTCGGGTCAGATTTCTCTTTTCAATCAAGTACTTGAGTGCTGGCTTTCCGGAATCTGTTTGGGTTAATTGATGTCGAAAGAATAAGGACGCCTCGTCAAGAATTCCACGCAGATATCCAAATTCCTCCTTTGAGCGTTCATCCCTTTCGGAAAACTGACTCAACTTGACACCGGTTCGTTCCGCAAGCTGTTTTACCGCTTCCTTGAAATCTACGTTTTCCTTCTTCATGTAAAATTTGAAAATATCCCCGCCCTCGTTACATTCACCAAAACAACGCCAGGTGCCAGTTTCTGGCCACACGACAAAGGCAGGTGTGCGGGTATTTGAGTGGAATGGGCAAAATCCAGTCATGGTTCGTCCGCTCCGGCGTAATTTTACGCCCGAGGACTCCACGAGTTCAGTAATGCTCAAACGTGCTTTAATTTCATCGACAGCAGTCATAGAACCATTATAAAATCAAAGCTTTCCATGAATCAAACAACGCCCTCATAAAAAGGGCGTTGTTAATTTTTCTGATCAAGTGGTTAAAAACCTTCCATCTTGGACAAATCACAGAAGGGTAGTGCCAAATCGGCAATCTTCTTCAATAAGTTCAAACGATTGGCCTTAATTGCTCCATCATCAACCATTACCAGAACGTGATCGAAAAAAGCAGTAATTTTGGGAGTTAAGGACCGCAAGGTCAGGAACAACCCGGAGATATCACCCAAAGCAGTTGGGTTGATCAATGCTATGGTCTCAAATAATTCCTTTTCAGTCGGCTCCTGTAATAATTCTGGCTTAATCTCATTCTCATCAAAAGTCGCAGAGCGAATGATTCGCACACAGCGGGCGTATGCGTCCAAAGTTTCTTCCCAATCCAACTTCGCGTTTTCGGCCACCAATTGGCGAACATAAGCCAAGGACAGGGCAGGATCGGTAAAAGCCCGCTCGAGAACCGCTTCCACTGCGTCATAACGGTATCCCATCTCAAGCAGGGCGGCTTTCAATCGTCCGGTGATGAAATCCAGGGTTGCCCGCTCCTGTTCCAATTTAACATCAAGTGGTTGATCCTGAGCAGAGAGATGAATTAAGGCAGATAGGTCAACGTGGTAACCAAGCTCCAATAAAGGTTGGACAATGCCGATTGCCGTCCGCCGCAAACCAAAGGGATCCTTGGCGCCGCTGGGAACAACACCCGCCCCGATCAAACCTACCAGCGAATCGATCCGATCCGCCAGCGCGATGGTTATCCCAATTTCAGACGCTGGAACAGTTTTGTATTGTTCCCCTATCGCGGTACAGACATCCACAGCCTCACCGGAACGGGATGCGTATTCTCGGCCAACCAAACCTTGCAATGAAGTCATTTCTGTTACCATCTGAGTAGTTAAATCCGCCTTGCTCAGAAATGCCGCTCGTTCTACCAGTTTTATTTTTTCGGGGCTCAGTTCAAGAATTTCCGCCACCTTAGGCGCCAGTCGAACAATTCGGTCAGATTTTGCCAACATAGACCCAAGTTTGGTATGAAATGTCAATTTCTCCAGGCCATTCCGATAATATTCCAAGGGGTGTTTCAGATCTTCACGGACGAAATAATTCGCGTCAGCAAATCTGGCGCCAAGGACATGTTCATTCCCGTGGGTGACAATATCCAGATGCTCCTCATCGCCATTACGAATAGCGATAAAATAGGGCAAGAGCACACCTGAATCAGGTTCCAATTTTTCCACAGGAAAATAACGTTGATGCTTTTTCATGGTCGAGACCAAAACATCCCGGGGAAGGTTTAAAAATTCGGAGTCGAACTGTCCCAGAATCGCGGCGGGTTTTTCAACCAGGTTGGTAACCTCATCTAATAAAGCCTCGTCGATTGTTACCCTGCCATTAACTTTCTTTACACTATCTTCCACCAATTGGCGGATTACCGCTTTGCGCTGATCTTTTTCGAGCACAATACCATGATTTCGCAACTGCTCTTCATAGTCATCCGCCTTGGTAATTTGCAGAATTGGCGATCCATAGGGTCGTAGGCCGTGAGTAAAACTACCCGAAGATACATTCGCGTAGCTAAATTCAATCACATTCGCCCCAAATAATGCCAAAATCCAGCGAATCGGTCGAGAAAAAGCGATCCCGGAAGAATTCCATTTCATTGATCGCTCGAATTTAATCTCCCCGATTAATTTCGGCAGCGCGTCTGCCAACACAGCCTCTGTGCTCAACCCAGATTTGAAAACATTGGCGACAACATAGTTACCATTATCGATATTTTCGATGGAAAGTTCACTTGCTTCCACCCCATTCTTTTTCGCGAATCCTATCGCCGCGGGAGTTGGATTGCCATCCTGATCGAAAGCCTTGTCCGCGGGTGGACCCTTAACCACCTCACGCTTATCAGCCTGACGGGTTTGCAAACCAGTTACCAACGCGCTGATTCGCCGAGGGGTAGCAAAAATTCGGACAGTATCATATTCAAGCAAGGAAGAATCAAACAACTTGCTCATTTTGTCTTTCAATTGTGAAGCCGCGCTATCCACATCTTCCGCTGGCAACTCTTCCACACCAATTTCAAACACAAAGGTCTGATTTGTTGTATAGGTAAGCGGGGTTCGACGCTCGGCTTTTTTATCGATCCCGCTTGTGTCTGTCAGCAGGTTGCCTTTACCACTGCGGACCTGGTCCATCTGTTGGGCAAGGTAGGCCTCGGCGACTTTTTTCGCCATCTCTCTCATTCGACGGAAGTAAGCCTGTCGCTCAGTAACACCTACCGCGCCGCGGGCATCCATGATGTTAAAGGTATGTGAACACTTGAGAACATAATCATGGGCGGGGAGAACCAGCCCCGCATCCAGGCAGGCAAGACATTCCTGGGCGAACAATTCGTACATTTGCCGGGCGTGTTCAACCCCCGCGACTTCGTAGTAATATTTGCTATGCTCAAATTCCTCCCTTCGGCGGATGTCACCGTATTTGAGAGAATCCGACCACGGTTCACCCCAAATAGAGGGGGCGCCGTTTAATGCGATGAGGATCCTGTCCAAGCCATAGGTAATTTCCACCGCGACGGGATCGAGGGCAATACCACCTACTTGTTGAAAATAGGTAAATTGGGTAATTTCCTGACCGTCAAGCCATACCTCCCAGCCCAAACCCCAGGCTGATATTGCCGGCTGTTCCCAATTGTCCTCCACAAAGCGAATGTCATGTTCACGCGGATTAATGCCAATAGCCTTGAGTGAATCAAGATAAAGTTCTTGTGGATTGCCAGGATCAGGTTTTAAAATTACCTGAAATTGGTAATGCATTTGCAACCGATTTGGGTTTTCACCATAGCGTCCGTCATCCGGTCTAACCGAAGGCTCAACGTACGCGACATTCCAAGCATCCGGCCCCAATACACGCAAAAAAGTTGCCGGATTCATGGTACCCGCGCCCACCTGAGTGTAATAAGGCTGCCAAATAACGCAACCCTTCTCAGCCCAGTATTCCTGCAGTTTTAGGATAATCGATTGAAATGTATGTTTTTCTGCCATAAGGTTTCCATCTTCGTTGGTTTCAAAAATCGCAAGCTGGATTATACCTTTATTAAAGATCCAAGGTTGCTCCGGGAGCCAATACGACCACTTTTGTTTCTGTTTTATTCTCTACCTCATTCGCCCATTTAAATGGATCCTGAGCGATGATCGGCCAGGTGTTGTAATGAACCGGAATCACAATTTTTGGTTTAAGCAATTTCACCGCGCGCAGCGCGTCATCTGGTCCCATGGTGTAATTATCACCAATCGGCAACAGGGCGATATCAATCCCCTCCTCTCCTATTAACCCCATATCACCAAACAGGCCGGTATCACCGGCGACATAGATCTTTTTCCCTGAACGGGCTGTAATCAAAAAACCAGCTGGATTTCCACCGTTGGAACCATCTGGCAGCATAGAGCCGTGCAAGGCGTTGGTCAATTTAACTTTGCCAAAAACATGGTTATACGCCCCGCCAATATGCTGAGAGTGAACCTTTGTGACACCTTGAGAAATGAGATACTCAATGATCTCAAAATTAGCGATGACCATCGGCTCACATTGCTTATAAATTTCCTGGGTATCACCAATGTGATCACCATGCCCGTGGGTGATTAATAAAAACTCAGGTTTAACATCCTGCCAACTTATTGGCGCCATTGGGTTTCCATCAAAAAACGGGTCTATAATACACAAATGGCCATCAAGCTCCAATCCAATGGTCGCGTGTCCATAATAAATAATTTTATCCATACAATCTCCTTTGTCTGAACAGCCTGATTGTAAGAAAAATTTATCGAATGGTCAAATTACCCTTTCCTGTCTCCCCTTTAAGTGATCTCAAATCCCTTTATGCAAAATTTAATTTGCCAATCAGCCCGATAGATTGCGGCGAAAAATGCCGCCCCAATAATCCAAATGGTGTCCCGTTTTGTTGTGACATTCATTATGCTCTTCCAGCTGTTTATCCTCAGGAAGAAGCATATTTCAAAGCCAATACTGATCTGTGGTTTGACTATCAGGATACCGAAAAGCATCATGAGCTTAATCTACCGGAAAATCTCCTTTTTATGCAGTGCCTTGGAGCGCCTCGCTGCCAACGCGAATTTCGATCTTTAAGTTGCAGGCAATTTCCTTTTTACCCTTACGTTACATCTGATTACCGCTTTTTGGGATTGGGTCTTGAGTGGGAATTTAAAAATAAGTGTTGGATCTTCGAGAACCTTAAACACGTCTCTGTGGCTTATCGAAATCAATTTATACAAGTGTATGATGAAATCTTTGCCTACCATCAGGAGATTTTCGACAACTATGCCGAACACTCTGCCATAGCTCGGGAAAGTCACGCTGCAAGTGGAGAAAACCTCCTCCTCCTGCATCGCAATGGTCGAAATTACA
>DATMWA010000068.1:0-73973 GCA_035562755.1 Anaerolineales bacterium | reverse complement strand
ACGCCTTGTCGAATCTTGAAGGTCCAAACGGTGCCATCTTCTGAGACGGTCCAGGATTCAGCCAATTGAGGAACGAATTTGTCAGTGGCTTCGCCATCGTAGAATACCAGGGTTTCGTAGGTATTCTGGATGAGCTCACCGCTGGCGGTATCGTAAGCCAGAGCTGGATCGAGGGTGTCGATGCTCACATCGGCTTCTGCAAGAACAAAGGTCGTAGGATCTTTTGATTTCGGACCTTCTGCAGCGGGCATCTCAGCGGCAGGCGCTTCAGCAGCCGGCGCTTCAGCAGCAGGTGCTTCAGCAGCGGGCGCTTCAGCGGCCGGAGCTTCAGCAGCCGGAGCGGCAGGAGCGGCAGGAGCGGCACAAGCTGCGAGCAGCATACTCGTTACGATGAGCATGCTAAAAACAGTAAATAACTTACGCATGTTTCTTCTCCTTTTGAATATAGAACTTTGAGAATTTTGTATAGAAAGCAAGGTCTTTTCCTTTACTTCTCTGATACCAAGATTAATCTACGAGATGGCACGCCACAAAATGACCAGGGCGAACCTCTCGGAACTCGGGTTGGCTAACATCACATAACCCGGGTTTTGCGATAGGACAACGCGTTCGGAACCGACATCCTGATGGGGGATTCACCGGTGAAGGCACGTCGCCTTCCAAAATTATTCGTTGACGCTTTTCTTCAAGAATAGGATCAGCGATGGGAACCGCTGATAATAATGCCTTGGAATATGGGTGGAGCGGCTCAGAATAGAGCACCTCTCGATTTGCCAATTCAACAATGACACCCAAATACATCACCGCTACGCGAGTACTGATATGTCTCACCATCGAAAGATCGTGAGCGATAAATAAATAAGTTAATCCGTATTTTTCTTGCAGGTCTTCCAACAGATTTACCACCTGAGCCTGAATGGATACATCCAAGGCGGAAATCGGTTCATCGCAAACGATGAATTCAGGTTGCAAAGCCAGCGCACGAGCAATACCGATTCGTTGTCTTTGCCCGCCAGAAAATTCGTGCGGATACCGTGAACCGAATGCTGGGTTTAAATTAACCTGTAATAAGAGCTCCGCTACTTTTTCCTTAATCTCTTTTCCGGAGGCATCATCATGTACCAAAAGAGGCTCTCCAATAATCTCTTCTACCGTCATGCGCGGGTTCAAGCTCGCATATGGGTCCTGAAAGATCATCTGGATTTTTCGCCTGGTTTTTCTAAGCTCTTCCGCTTTTAAGTTGCTTAGATCAATATCATTAAAATAGACATGTCCGGCAGTGGGTTTGTATAATTGCAAAATAGTTCTGCCGGCGGTCGATTTTCCACAGCCAGATTCTCCTACGAGTCCGAGGGTTTCCCCTTTATATACATTGAATGTGACCCCATCCACTGCGTGTACCGCGCCGACCTGACGTTGAAAAACACCACGATAAATGGGAAAATGTTTAACTAACCCATCAACCTTGAGTAAAACTTCATTGCTTGCATCCATTATCTTGCCCTCCCGGTTTTCACGTCTACAAAGCACGCCAATTTATGACCAGCATTAATTTCTACCAGGGCTGGGTTTTCTTTCCAACAACGATCAATGGCGTATTTACAACGGGGAGCAAACGGACATGCATTGGGTTTGCTGTAAAGAACCGGGGGCATGCCCTCGATTGAGAATAATCTATCCTTCTGGTTACCATCCACGCGTGGTAGGCTGCCAATTAAACCTAAGGTATATGGGTGCGATGGATTTGCGAACAATTCTTTTACATCGGCTTCCTCAATAATATACCCGCCATACATCACCAACACCCTATGAGCAATGCCGGCCACAATTCCAAGATCGTGGGTAATCCAAACGATGCTCATGCCTAATTCTTGGCGAAGGCGTTTTACCAACTCCACTATCTGGGCTTGAATGGTTACATCCAAAGCAGTGGTAGGTTCGTCAGCAATCAAAATCTGCGGATTACAACTTAATGCCATGGCAATCATTACCCGCTGGCGCATACCGCCAGAGAATTGATGTGGGTAATCTTTAAGATGGGATTTCGCCTCAGAAATCCCAACCATTTCCATCAGCTCCACCGAGCGATCCGCTGCTTGTTGTTTATTCATTCCCAAATGCAGCATCAAAGGCTCAGCCAGTTGTTTGCCAATGGTCATTACAGGATTCAATGAGGTCATCGGGTCCTGAAACACCATCGCGATCTGTCCACCACGAACCTTCCGGATTTCTTCATCCGAAATTGATAACAAATCCTTGCCCTGATACCAGGCTTTTCCCGCGATAATCTTTCCCGGGGGTTGTGGTATCAACCTCAGGACGGATAACATGGTCACACTTTTTCCGCAACCGGATTCTCCGACAACGGCGAGTGTTTCCCCCTCCGCGAGTTTGAAAGACACTCCATTTACGGCGTGCACAATTCCATCGGGTGTTTTAAATTGGGTTTCCAAATCTTGAATCTCTAATAGCGCATCGGGCATCTTATGATTAGGATCCTTTATTGTTAGATTTTGGTTTAGAACCTCTCAGATTTGCGAAAGTATAACGCAATCATAAAAAAATTATACCTTAAACCGCAAAAGCGATTAATTCCTGGTCGAACGTGCAATTAATCATAAATGAATTATTTGCAATTTTCAACCCTATGCATGGTTTGTAGGGTATAGTTGTATTGCATTTGTGCATAGGCTTTACCTGACCTTATTCTTATTTTATAAATATTTCGGCAAACAAGCCGCTCACATTATTATTGGAAAGCGACCGAATGGAACTTTTATCAAATCTGAACACTGCCCAAAAGGAGGCGGTATCGGCTCCTGACGGACCTACACTTGTGTTAGCCGGTCCAGGTTCCGGTAAAACAAATGTACTTACTCGCCGGATTGCCTATCTCATCTACGAACAGTGTATCCGCCCATATCAGATTCTCGCCGTCACATTTACCAATAAAGCCGCCAAGGAAATGGTTTCACGCATCGATCGCCTGCTTGGTTCCGCCATGTCCGCTGGTTTGGTCGTAGGCACTTTTCATTCCTTTTGTGTGCGCGTTTTACGCATGGAAACCGAGCATCTGCAAGTCGATCGAAACTTTGTAATCTATGACGCCGATGACCAAATGGTTTTAATTCGCCAAATTATCAAAAATCTTAACCTCGATGAAAAGATTTTTCGCCCCTACAACATCCACGCGCTTATTTCCAAGGCAAAAAATGATCTTGTCCTCCCGGAAACCTTCGTAGCAAATGATGATAAGTCGAGAACGATTAAGAAGATTTTTGAGCGGTATCAGCAGGAGCTTATTTCATCAAACGCTGTTGATTTTGATGATCTGCTCATTATGACAACCCAACTTTTCCAACGCCAGCCACAGGTTTTGGAAAAATATGCCTCAAAATTTCACCATGTTCTCGTGGACGAGTTTCAAGACACCAATCAGGTTCAATACATTCTGATTAAACTATTGGCTGGTGTTCATCGGAATTTATTCTGTGTCGGCGACCCAGACCAATCTATCTATCGCTGGCGCGGCGCGGATTACCATAATGTCACCCGCCTCCAAAAAGATTTCAACGATTTAAAGATCATTCTCCTCGAACAGAACTATCGTTCAAAACAAAATATCCTGGATGTCGCTACGGCGGTCATCAACCGAAATTTTAATCGAGTGCGAAAGCGGCTTTTTTCTGATCTCGGTACCGGTGAGAAAATTCACCTGGTGCATTACTCCGACGAGAAAGAGGAAGCGGCTTCTATTGTAAGCAAGATCAGTGAAATGGTCTCACGCAGGCAATCAGATCCGGGTGATTTCGCGATCATGTACCGTACGAACGCCATGTCGCGTAATTTGGAAGACGCTTTTATTCACGCCGGATTACCCTACAAATTAGTTGGAGCCCAAAGGTTTTATGGGCGTAAAGAAATCAAGGATCTGCTCTCATACCTTCGACTAATCCACAATCGACACGATCAGGTATCGCTACAGAGGGTAATTAATGTTCCCGCTCGCGGAATAGGCGCAAAAACGCTTGAAAATTTGATTGAAACAGCCGAAGATCACTTTCTGAGTCCCGGAGAGGTCATTTTGGATCTTGGACAAGATCCAGATTCCCAATTTAAACCCAAGTTCACTGGTAAGGCTTACAACAGCCTTTCAGAATTTGGAAGGTTAATAAAGCGGTGGAGTGACCTGGCCGAAAAGTCCACCCTTACCGAACTTTTCGACAGCCTTATCAAAGACATAGATTATGAAGCATATCTCAAAGAGGATGATGAGGGTGGCGAAGAGCGCTGGGAAAACGTTCTTGAATTTCGCAATCTTGTTTTGGAAAACGAAACATCAGATCTTGGCGAATTTCTGGAGAATATAGCGTTGGTTTCCGATCAGGACACAATTAAGGAAGGCAACGTGCCCACACTGCTTACCCTGCACGCAGCCAAGGGCCTGGAATTCAAAAACGTCTTTATCATCGGCTTAGATGATGGCGTCCTCCCGCACAGCCGGGCGTTTGACGAACCGGAGGAGATGGAAGAAGAGCGTCGGTTGTTCTACGTAGGCATCACCCGCGCGAAGGAACGACTTTTCATATCAAGGGCTTTTAGAAGAGGGACTCGCGGATTTTTTGAAGATACAAATGAGTCACGTTTTCTGAGAGACATTCCGATAGACCTGACCGAGGGGAGTTTTACGAGTGAACAAAAACAAACCCAATTTTTTAATTCCGGATACCAGCGCCCAGCTCAAAAAATTTGGGAGGTTGAACGGAGAACACCACCAAGCCAGTCGCTGAGGGCCGCTACCAAATTCAAAGCCGGTATGCGAGTCAAACACGCTGTATTCGGTGAGGGAATGGTTATCGATAGTGTCATAATGAACAAGGACGAGATCGTCAGCGTTGCTTTTCCCAATAATGGAATAAAAAAGCTGGACGCTGGGATTGCTAAATTGACCATCATCAAATGAAAGAGGACATGATGAAAAACGTACATACAAATGGGACACAGGATTTTCTGTCATGGAAATGGGAAGACATTGCTCCAATTGGCGAACATCTGCTCGATTTTGAAATCAACTCTGATAACATCGATCGCTGGTTAAAGGAATATTCTGACCTTTTGAGTGTTATCGACGAGATGTTTACCCGGCTCTATATCAAAACAACCCAATATACCAACGACTCTGATATCGAAGCGAGATTCAACGAATTTATCGAACAAATTCAGCCTAAGTTCAGAACTTTGGACGAAAAACTCCAGAAAAAATTACTCTCTTCGGGAATAAAGCCAAAAAATTTTGACATCCCAATGAAAAAGATCCAGGCTGAGAATGAGTTGTTTTGTGAAGAAAATTTACCCTTGTTGGTTGAAGAGCAAAAGTTAGCTTATGAATACAATAAAATCATCGGCGGGCTAACCCATCAGTGGGAGGGAAAAGAACTTACCACTTCTGAAATGAGTGTTTTCCAATTTAATCCCGATCGAAGCGTACGAGAAAAAGCCTGGCGGGTAGTAACCGGAGACAGGCTTAAAAAGCGGGATGAGATTAATGCTCTCTGGTCAAAAATGGTTAAGCTCCGGGTCGAGATTGCTAAAAATAAGGGTTTTGATAACTATCGAGATTACGTCTGGCAGAAAAAATATCGTTTTGATTACTCACCAGCCGACTGTAAAACGTTCCATGATTCCATTGAAAAGGTCATTGTTCCGGCGGCAAAGAGATTATTCGCAAGGCGCGCACAACGCATGGGTATCCCAGCCATTCGGCCATGGGATATTTTTGCTGACCCGTATGGCGACACAGCCTTAAAACCATTTTCGGATACAGCCGAACTGATTAGCAAGGGACGCGAAGTTTTAAGACATGTTAACCCGGTCTTTGCGGAATATTTCGATCAAATGCGCGTCGATGGTCGCCTGGATCTCGAATCGCGCAAGAATAAAGCTCCGGGGGCATATTCGCTTGGATTTGCTGTGGAGAGAACTCCTTTCATCTTCATGAGCGCCTCTGGAACACAGAATGATGTTTCGACCCTTTTACATGAAGCCGGTCACGCAATTCACGAAGTATTACGCGGGAAACTGGAATATTTTCAGGATCGCTCGGAAAATTTTTTGCCCGCCGAGTTCGCGGAGGTAGCTTCCATGGCCATGGAATTTCTAACCACACCGTTTGTCAACGCTAAAACAGGCGGCTTCTACAATGATAAAGACGCTGCCAGGGCATTTATCAATCAGATTGAGGAAAGCTTGCGCTTTTGGCCATATATGTCAGTGGTCGATAGCTTCCAACACTGGATTTATGAAAATCCCGAAATAAGCGTTGATGGCGAACAATGCGAACTTAAATGGGCGGAATTGTGGAATCGCTTCATGGGCGCCATCGATTACAGTGGCGAAGAAATGGTAAAGCAAACCTATTGGCACCGCCAACTTCATATCTTTGATAGCCCCTTTTATTACATAGAATATGGCATGGCACAGATGGGCGCGGTTCAAGTTTGGGCAAATTCCCTTACCAATTATGCCAAGGCGGTGGAAAATTACACCAATGCCTTAAAACTTGGTTCATCGGTGGGGCTGCCAAAGTTATTTGAGACTGCCGGCGCAAAATTCGACTTTGGCGTTGAGACGATTCAACAAAATATCTCGTTGATGGAAACTAAACTTGAAGAGCTGGTAAGCACTCTGGATCAAGCAGGCTAATCCAGGTAAAAGGTGGATGACCAAGGTTCGAAAAGATGAATTATCAACTTCTCTGGCAAATCTTTTTGTTATTCTCGAAGGTCGCAATTTTTTCCTGGGGCGGCGGTCCAGCTTCGCTGGCATTGATGCAGCGGGAAACTACTTCAGCGGAGTGGTTTCCCCCTGGTTCCTCCATTCCTCAACCGTGGGTTACTACCGAAGAGTTCGCTAATGCAGTTGCCCTCGGCAATTCCCTTCCTGGCCCAATCTCTCCCCAGGTCTCAGCCTTCGTTGGTTACAAATTAGCCGGAACACCTGGCGCGATCAGCGCCGCGGCGGGTACTGTTTTACCGACTACGATCCTGATGCTTCTGCTGGTGGCTTATTTCTTCAATCACCGGGAACTGCCTTTGGTTAAATCAATGCTAACCGCGGTTAAGCCAGTTGTAGTGGGTATGTTACTCTGGACAACCTATGATATGGCGAAGACTGTTTTTAATATTCAAAACCTTGGTTGGGGAGCCGGCCTGACGAACAATCTCGATAAGATCGCAATCGCGCTGGTGACCTTCATCGTGTTGGTTATATCAGAGATCAGCCCAGTCTTCATAGTGGTCGCAGCAGCGATCCTTGGGATTATTTTTTACCGCTAATCTATCAAGTAGGGTTACAATAGTTTTGTAACCAACAACCTCTGAGGAGAGAACCTTGAAACGAACCTTGAAGATTGTGATCCCAATGGCTGGCTGGGGCACACGGATGCGCCCACACACCTGGAGCAAACCGAAACCATTGGTGGGTGTGGCTGGCAAGCCCTCGTTTGATCACTTAATGGATATGTTTCAATCTATCCCCGCTGATTTTGATATCGAATTTGTATTCATCATCAGCCCGTATTTGGGAGAGCAAATCCCGGTTTACGTAGAAAAACACTATCCCAGTATTAAAGCCAATTACATCGTTCAAGATGAGATGAAAGGCCAAAGTCACGCCATCTGGCTAAGCCGGAAACTGATCGAAGGTCCGACGATTGTGATTTTTTCCGACACCCTTCTTGATACCGATTTCAGCTTCCTTTCTACTTTCCAATATGACGGTGTGGCTTGGGTTAAACCTGTTCCTGACCCGCGCAGATTTGGCGTGGCGGTTGTAGACGCCGATCAAAATATTCAGAAATTAATAGAAAAACCCACCGAATTGGAAAACAATTTGGTTGTTGTAGGTTGTTACTACTTCAAAAATGGCGCTGATTTGGTAAAAGCAGTAGACCGGCAACTTGAGGAAAATATTCAACTAAAAGGTGAGTTTTTTCTGGCAGACGCTATCAACCTGATGCTTAAGGGTGGCAGCAAAATGACAATCCAGCCTGTAGAGGTTTGGTTGGATACTGGAACGATTGAAGCGACCTTGGAAACCAACCGTTTTATGCTCGACCATGGCAAGGACAATTCCAGCAAAGCCGCACAAATTCCGAATGTACGGGTAATTTCCCCGGTCTTTGTTCATCCGAACGCGAGAGTCTCAAATTCCATCATCGGCCCGCATGTTTCCATTGGTGCCAACTGTGTCATTGAAAACACAATCATTTCCAATAGTATCGTGGATGAGGGATCAGAAGTTAGAAATACCGCCCTTCAGGGCTCATTTATCGGCAGAAACACAAAAGTCGACGGGACACCAAAAACGATCAATATTGGCGATAACTCGATCTTAAATATTTAACACCCGTGGAGGAAGGCATGACCGAATCGAAAACAGTTTTATCTAACCGCGTGGCAAATCTAAAACCATCCGGTATCCGAAAATTCTTTGATATTGTTGCGACAATGAAGGACGTTATCTCGCTTGGTATCGGCGAACCAGATTTCACTACCCCGCAACCCATCTTGCAGGCTGGCATAAATTCATTGAAGGCGGGAGAGACCCATTACACCTCCAATGCCGGAAAGCTTGAATTAAGGCAGGGAATCGCGAAAAATTTGAAGCGCCTTTACAATGTGGATTACGACCCGGTCTCTGAGATTATCGTTACAGTTGGTGTCTCTGAAGCTTTATATTGCACATTTACAGCCTTGTTAGATCCCGGGGATGAAGTCATTATCCCAACGCCTTGTTTCGTAGCATACCAGGCAGAAGTCCTTCTGGCGGGTGGCGTTCCGGTTGAGATCCCGAGCAAAATGGAAAATAATTTTGTGGTCGACCCTGACGCTATTCGCGCCGCCATTACTCCGCGCACAAAAGTGATTTTTATTGGTTATCCAAGTAATCCAACCGGCGCGGTAGCGGAGCGTGAAACATTAGTCGAGATCGCAAATATCGCGATCGAGCATGATCTTTTAGTCGTTTCTGATGAGATCTACGACCGTCTGGTTTATGGCTTTAAGCATGTTTGCTTTCCATCACTCGGTGATGAAATTAAAAAACGAACGGTGCTTCTCGGTGGATTTTCAAAGAGTCACGCGATGACTGGTTGGCGGGTAGGTTACGCCGCCGCGCCGGCTGAAATCATCACTGGCATTAATCGGGTTCACCAGTACACCATCATGTCTGCGCCAACCACCGCTCAGGATGCTGCCATCATTGCTTTAAGTTCTGATACCTATGTGGACGAAATGGTCGCAGAATATGACCGACGGCGCAAATTGCTTGTCGGCGGATTAAATAGATTAAGCCTGACTACTTTTGAACCGCGTGGCGCGTTTTATGCCTTTCCAAATATCAGCGCAAGTGGAATGGATAGTGAAACATTCGCTGAGAGGTTGTTGAGAGAAGAAAAAGTAGCGGTGGTGCCCGGAGACGCTTTTGGGGAAGGTGGCAGCGGTTTTGTCCGTGCTTGCTACGCGACAGCTTACGACCAAATTGAAGAAGCGCTTCATCGGATGGAAAAATTTATGAACCGTTATGGTTAATAAAAAATTCCGGCAAATGCCGGAATTTTTTTATTTATCTGATTGTTTCCACTGAAAATTTCTGCTTCCGAATAATGTAATTTGCTTTCTTATTCATTACCTGTCCAATAAATTCTTCAGGTACATCAACCAGTGTGTTTGAATCTTCGATGTAGATCTTCCCAATTCTTTTTCCGGGAATTTCCGCAAAATATGCGAGCGCGCCTACGATGTCATTCGGTCTTACGCCATGTTCTCGTCCAATGGTCAGCTTGACCCGAACCATGCCCAATTCATGAGACTTTGGACCAAATTTAGCGCCCGGAAAATGTTCGTGTTTTGGGTTTTGATAATGGTCATGAGATTTTTCGTCCCGGCTAGAGGAACGCTGTTGTTGACCGCGATCTCGTCCACTTCTCTCTGAACGTTCATTACGGAAACTACGTTGTCCGCGATCACGTCGATCGGTCATTTCAGGTAAGGGAGAAATCTCCGCGATGGGACGTTGTTTGTCTCCACTGCGCAGGATTTTAAGCGCGACGGCCGCGATTTCAATCGGATCTGCGCCGTTTTCCTGCACCATTTTCTCGACAATTTGACGCTCATTCTTGCTGCGACCGCGAGCAAGCCAAACTTCGAGCATCTGTACAAGTTCGTTCTCACGTTTTTCTATAATCTGTTCTTTTGTAGGAACCTGGGAGACGATCAATTTTGTATTGGCAAATCTTTCAATATCGCGCAATTTTCGGCGCTCATAAATCGTGGCGAGGGAAATTGCGATTCCGCTTTTTCCTGCCCTGCCGGTTCTACCGATTCGATGTACGTATACTTCATGGTCATCTGGCAGGTCATAGTTGAATACATGGGAAATATCCTCAATGTCCAAACCGCGGGCTGCCACATCAGTAGCCACCAGTACTTTAAGTTGCCCGGAGCGGAAACGATTCAGAGTTCTTTCACGAGCATCCTGACTTAGATCTCCATTGAGGGCCTCAGAGGAAAATCCACGGTTACTCAGCTCGTTTGCCAGTTCACCGGTACCAATCCGCGTACGAACAAATATCAAGGCGGACTTGATGTCTTCCATTTCAAAAAGGCGGGTAAGGGCAGCGGTTTTATCAAACTCGTTGACCATGTAGACTCGCTGCTCAACAGTTTCGGTGGTTACCTGGGATTTTTTTATGGTCACCGATTGAGGTGATACCATATATTTATCGGCCAGTCTTCGAATCGGGGTAGGCATGGTAGCCGAAAAAAGAGCGGTCTGATGCTCAGTTGGGGTTTCAGCCAGAATCGTTTCAATGTCCTCGACAAAGCCCATCGAAAGCATTTCATCGGCTTCATCCAATACAACCGTCTTAATTTCTGACAGTTGAAGAACATTTTTTTCAATCAAATCAATCAGCCGGCCCGGGGTTCCGACCACAATATCAACTCCGCGGCGTAATTCGTTGATCTGCCTTTGATAAGGCGCGCCGCCATAAACCGTGGTCACGCGCACATTCATCGCTTTGCCATAAATGCCGATCGCGTCAGCCACTTGCAAGGCGAGTTCGCGCGTAGGCGCCATAACCAAAACTTTAGGTGCTTTTCCACCAGGTTGTAAATTGTTCAGAATGGGTAACGCAAATGCGGCGGTTTTCCCCGTGCCAGTTTGCGCCTGACCGATTACATCTACGCCGGTCATCATCAATGGGATCATTTCAACCTGAATCGGGGTGGGTTCCTCGTATCCAAGTTCAACAATCACCTGCGCCAACTCAGGACGCAAGTTAAAAGAAACAAAATCGGTTGTCATCAAAACTCCTTGTTATCTATCCGACCAATCCATGTCGCATGGATCCGTTTTGATGACTCTATTGAAAATTTTACTAACTACCCATTCTTCCCTCGCGGCAAGAACAGCCCAGTATCAACTTCATCACATAAAAAAAGCCCGATCACTTCAGGCGTTTAATAGGTTCTCAAAACAATTCCAAGCGTTTTATTAAACTAAGCCATTAGTATAACACAAAAGGAGCGAAATACTTATCAAATTCTAATATTTTAATCCGATAAATATGATAATCTTTGTTTTAAAAGGAAAAACCATGACAACAACCATCAAAAATCAGATTCCTTCTTCTGAGATTACACCAAAAAATGTTTACACCGCTCGGCGCTCTTTCATGCGTTCGGCAGGTATCCTCACGGGTACTTTAGCTCTTGCTTCCTGCGGCGCAGCGGAAACCGTTGTTACGGCGGAAGAGGAAGTTCTAGGCGACCCAGGGTACGCAGCTCTGACTGACGAGCTCGGAGGTCAGGTTAATCAACTCTCCCAAATAACTGGCTACAACAATTTCTACGAATTTTCAACGGATAAGGAAGAAGTCGCCAAGCTCGCAAAAAATTTCCCTATCACTCCATGGGAGATTACAGTCGATGGATTGGTTAACAATCCGATCACGCTTTCCGTTGATGAACTCACAAAGAAATTTCCAGTCGAAGATCGTGTTTATCGTCTGCGCTGCGTAGAGGGTTGGAGCATGGTTATTCCCTGGCAGGGATTCTCTCTGGCAGACCTTCTGCGTACGGTTGAGCCGACTAGTGCCGCGAAATTTGTGCGCTTTCAATCGGTGATGGAACCAGGAAAAATGCCTGGATTGGCAAATCGTCTTTATCCCTGGCCATATCAGGAAGGGTTGCGCATGGATGAAGCCCTTCATCCTCTTACCCTGCTGGCAACGGGTCTTTATGGCGGAGAATTACCAGCCCAAAATGGTGGCGGTATCCGTCTGGTTGTTCCCTGGAAATATGGTTTTAAATCCATCAAATCTATTGTTCGGATAGAAGTGGTTTCCGAGCAACCCGATACTCTTTGGAATTTGATCGCGCCAAATGAATACGGTTTTTACGCCAATGTAAATCCTGAAGTGGATCACCCCCGCTGGTCTCAATCAACGGAAAGGAAGATCGGAGAGCTCTCGCGAAAGCCAACCCTTATGTTTAATGGCTATGAATCAGAAGTAGCTTACTTGTATCAGGGCATGGATCTGGGAAAATACTATTAACCAAAAAACTTTCTCCACACTCCTGCGCTTTCTGGTGCACATTGGTGGCATTATTCCCATCATTGTGGTTGGATTAGGTTTGCTTAATGGGGCTTTTGGCGTTAATCCAATACAATCGGTTGAAAAATTCGCCGGTTTTACGGCTTTAAATTTTCTTACCCTCAGCCTGGCTTGCACTCCTCTGGCTAATCTAAGTGGTTATAAATTCTTCATCTCCCGCCGAAAAGCATTGGGGAATTACGCATTCCTTTATGCGACCATTCACGTTTTCGTATTCGTAGTCATTGACTATGGTTTTGATTTTGTTTTTTTATTGGCTGATAGTTTGAACAAGCAGTTTATCTGGCTTGGGGCCGCCTCTTACATCATGCTCTTGCCATTGGCTTTAACATCTTTTACCTACTGGCAGGTCAAACTCGGAAAGACCTGGAAAAAAATCCACCGCTTGGTTTACCTGATTGGGATTACGGTAGCCTTTCATTTCCTTTTTGCATCGAAGGGCAGCCTTACAACATTTTCCGGAAACATTTTCCTCCCTGTAATTTATGGCAGCGTAATCATCCTCCTTCTCCTCCTGAGGTGGAAACCGGTCAAAAATTATGTTCAAAATCTCAAGCCGATTACCGGGTTATAATCATTGAACCCGGAGGAGAATCCCGCATGGAAAATCAGAAAAAATCAGAACACCTCGCCCGCAGCAAACCAAGACCCATTGTACTGGGCGCGTCTTTCTTCCTTTTACCTGTCTTCTTCATATTAGGTTTTGGTTCAGCATGGCTCATTTGGGGAAGAGAGCCTTCTCAAACCGTGGCTGTTCAACCGCAACCAGCCGCAGCCGAAACCTTTCTGCGCGTAAATGTTTCCGCGGATGACGATCCGGCAGTCGGTCCGGCAAACGCCCCGATCACAATCATCGAATTCAGTGATTACCAATGCCCTTTTTGCCAGCGCTGGCATGCAGATACTTTTGATTCTCTTCTAAAAGCCTATCCCGACCAAATTCGCTTTATATATCGGGACTATCCCCTTTACAGCATTCATCCCCAGGCGGAACCAGCCTCTGAAGCTGCCAATTGCGCCAACGCGCAAGGTAAATTCTGGGAATATCACGAGCTGCTCTTCAGCGAAAAGATGGATCTCTCGCCAGAAACTTATTCGGCTTACGCCAGTGAACTCGGTTTAGATTTGGGAAAATTTGAGGAATGTCTGGCGAGCGACCAATACATTCCCGAAATCACCGCCGATTATGAATATGCCTCCAGGTTGGGAGTAAGTTCAACGCCTACCTTTTTCATTAACGGAATTATGATCGTTGGTGCCCAGCCTCTTAGCGTTTTTCAATCCGTAATCGACATGGAGCTGGCAGGCGAGATACCGTAGGGCGCATGGAGAAAAAGAAAAATTTCATCGCTGTCGCGGGAAATATCGGGGTTGGCAAATCATCTCTGGTCAAGCTACTTTGCGAGGGCTTGGGATGGGATCCGTTTTTTGAACCTGTCAAGACCAATCCTTACCTGGCAGATTTTTACGCCTCGATGGATGATTGGGCTTTTCATTCACAGATATTCTTTCTAATCCATCGCCTCAAAGATCAACAAGCGATTCGTGCACATTCAACCTCGGTCATCCAAGACCGATCGATATTTGAAGACGCGGAAATCTTCGCGAAAAATTTGTATCTTCAAGATCATATCAGCAAACGTGATTATGGCACTTATCGGGCATTGTATGAGACTACCCTTGATCTGATTCCCAAACCCGACCTTGTGGTTTACTTGCAAGCATCGGTAGATACCTTGCTGAAACGAATCCGAAAACGCGGCAGAACCTATGAAAAATCCATCGAGCCTGAATATCTCGAGAGACTTAATGACCTTTACGCTCAATGGGTTCAGGAATTCTGTCTGTGCCCGATCTTGACCATTCCAACGGATGAAATTAATTTCGTAAAAAACCCAGAACATTTTCAAACTGTCCTAAAAAAAATCCAAAGCCGGTTATCGGGCGTCGAAGTTATTGAGCTTAAATAAAACAAGAGCCAAAAGGCTCTTGTTTTTGGTTTTAATTAATCTGTGAAGAGGGGGAGGTGACCCAGGGAAATGATGTGCCGCCACTTCGATTTTTCTCCCTCGGTCAGGATGGCTACCTCCTTGACCACCTCAGCTTCAGCCTTTTCAAGAATCATCCTCATTCCCTGCAAAGTCGAGCCAGTGCTGATGACATCATCTAAAATGATGACTCGCTTGCCGCTCAACAGGTTTCGATCTTTTTCATCCAGAATTAAAATCTGCGGTTGTCCGGTTGTGATCGATAAAGTTTCGGCGGTGATTACATCCCCCATGTAGGGTTTATAAGATTTTCGCAAAACAATGTAAGGTTTTTTAGATTCAACCGATAACGCGTGCGCGATCGGAATCGATTTCGCTTCCGCGGTAACAATTACATCGTATTCAATTTCAGTCAGTTTCTCATTCAATGCCTTGCCGCAAGCCTGAACCAACTCCGTATCACCAAGAATATTCAAGACCGCTATCTTGAGTCCTGGCGCAATCTGAAATAAGGGAAGATTTCTTTCGATGCCCGCTATATTGATTGGATAGTATTTTTCTGCCATGTTTCGATCCTCCGTATTAATCGTTCAACAATATTTTATCACCTTAGCCACTTCCTTATTACCCAACCCTTGGGGGTATAATTTTTTTGATGTTAAGTGAATTACAACCCGGCGCGGTAGTACGCTTAAAAAAGAAGCACCCTTGTGGCGGAACTGATTGGACTGTTTATCGGATCGGCGCCGACATTGGTTTGGAATGCAATACCTGCTTGCACCGCGTTCTGCTTACCCGGAGAGAATTGCTAAAAAAGATCAAAGTGATCATCAGTATTCCAACAATATCTGAGTCTGGAGATAGTAATGAGTGAGAAGGTCAGAAAACCCCGGATTTTGTTTCTTTTCTCCGATACTGGCGGTGGCCATCGCTCTGCCTCGGAGGCGATCATTGAAGCCCTCGAAATTGAATATCCCGACCGTTTCGATTGGGAAATGGTGGATATTTTCAAAGATTACGCTCCGCTTCCGCTTAACCGAATGCCAGATTGGTACCCTTACATGGTTATGGCACCAAATCTTTGGGGGGCGAGTTTTAAGATGACGGATGGGAGAGTTCGTGCCAGGGCAATCACTACCACCATGTGGCCAGTCGCAGCTCGGACCGCGAGAAATATCATCAACAATCATCCAAGTGACCTGGTTGTTTCTGTTCACCCTCTGGCCGTCTCCTGGATTCTGCGAGCCTTAGGGCAATCTCGTCCGCCATTCGTGACTGTGGTAACCGACATGGTAACGACTCATTCATTTTGGTATGACAACCGCAGCGATGTAATTCTCGTCCCCACCCAGAAAGCCAAAAGTAAAGCGATCAACGACGGTATCGATCCCGAAAGGATTAAGGTAGTTGGTCAACCAATTGCCCGAAAATATTGTGCTCCCCTGGGCGACAAGTCAGCCCTTCGCGAAAAATTAGGCTGGCCAAAGGACAAATTGATGATTCTTGCTGTCGGCGGAGGCGACGGGATGGGTCCTTTAGGGCAAACTGCTCGGGCGATTTCGGATTCAGGCTTGGATCTCGGTATTGCGATCGTTGCCGGGAGGAACGAGCGTTTAAAGAAAAGTCTCGAGTCTGCCCACTGGAAAATTCCTGCTTTCATTTATGGTTTTACAAAAGAATTACCTGACTTTATGCGAGCCGCGGATGTTCTAGTAACCAAAGCCGGGCCAGGTACCATTGCTGAAGCCATGAATGCCCAACTTCCAATCATCATGTATGCCCGGTTACCCGGACAGGAAGATGGCAATGTCTCATACACGGTTGAAGAAGGCGCTGGAGTATGGGCACCCACCCCAAAATTGGTTGTTTCAACGCTAGAACAATGGGTGAGGGATCCATCCTTACGTCAGCCATATGTTGAGGCATGCAAACGCGTGGCAATGCCAAATTCATCAATCGATATCGCTCATGAGATTGGATTAAGATTAGGACTGGAATAATCAAATGCCGGTCATCTCTTCCAATAGTCTTGAATTTATCAGCCTGAGTGCCGAACAAACTACTCGACTGGGAATGCGCTTAGGAAAGATTATCCAGGCGGGAATGTTAATTTGCCTGGCCGGTGAGCTGGGATCGGGCAAAACAACTTTTGTGAAAGGTCTGGCCGCTGGTTGGGGTTCATTTGATACTGTCCTCAGCCCTACCTTTCAACTGGTAAATGAATACACAAGCCCTGACCATAAAAAACTTTTTCATTTAGATACCTATCGCTTGGAATCCTTACTTGAGGCCGAAGAATTGGATATTGACAATATGTTGAATTACGGCGCGGTGGCAGTGGAATGGGCGGACAAAATTGAGGAAATTCTTCCGATAAAACGCCTGTGGGTTCAACTCGATCATCTTGATGAAACCCGTCGCACGATGATTTTTTCCGCGATTGGCGATGAATATCAAAACTTGCTCGAAAAATTTCGAAAAATGTCCTTCGCGAGATAATTTATGTTATTAGCCATTGACACATCAACCCCCCAGATAGGACTTTCACTTTTTGACGGTCATAAGGTCATCGCTGAGCAAAATTGGTTTAGCCGACAAATGCATACGGTCGAGCTTGCTCCCGCAGTGGTACAACTTCTCAAGAGTAGTGGAAGTTCGATTGAAGAAATTGACGCGATTGGGGTAGCCATTGGGCCTGGCTCTTTTACCAGCCTCCGCGTCGGAATCAGTTTTGTAAAAGGGCTGGCTTTTTCAAGAAACATCCCCGTTGTGGGAATAAATTCGCTGGATATTTTGGCAAATGGAATCCGAATTGATACCTTAAACCCATTAATCTGTACTTTGCCTGCCGGGCGAGGAAGACATGCCTGTAATCATTATGTTCCCAACAAGAAAGGGAAGAGCTTGTGGCGTGCCGGTTCGGAGCAGAAGATTATAACTGTTGAAGAATTGGTGCCCTCCCTTGAACAGAAGTGTTATCTTTGCGGCGATTTTTCAGATGCAGAACGAAATACAATCATTGAGAATCCTTTGATTGAATTGCTAGGTCCGATTTTCTCGATCAGGAGAGCGGCAGTTCTGGCTTATCTTGCTTACTATAAATTACGCGCCGGCGGGGGAGATAACGCATTTGATCTTACCCCAAATTATTTGCATATTGCCAATCCTTTACCGGATTTGAAATGAGCTTAATCCGCCAAATGACATTTGAAGATCTTCCCCGAGTCCATCAAATTGATCGGGAGAGTTTTTCCACGCCCTGGCCGGTCGAAGCCTTTACAATTGAACTAAAAAACCCAAAAGCCCGTTGTTGGGTAATTCAGGAAGCTGACCAAATAATCGGATATATTGTCTTTTGGATAATTATCGACGAATGCCACATTGCCACCATTGCCATCGACCGCTCTTTTCGTGGAAAGGGTTATGCCAGAGCATTGATCCAAAAGACGTTACAATCAAGCCGTTCCGAAGGAGCAACCTTTGCTTTTCTGGAAGTTCGTGCAGGAAATGAGGAAGCAAAATCCCTGTACAACTCCTTTGGATTTGAAATCGTAGGCACTCGAAAAAAATATTATAAAGACAACAATGAGGATGCCCTGTTGTTAACCTTGGAGATCAAAGCGTGAGCCAAAATTTGGAAGAAATCGCTCAAAGCATTTCCGTCTGTACAGACTGCGCTCTTCACCGCACCAGAACCCTTGCGGTTCCAGGTGAAGGACCAGCTGACGCGGACATCATGCTGATTGGTGAAGGTCCCGGAAAGAACGAAGACCTGCAAGGTAAACCGTTTGTTGGTCAGGCTGGAAATTTTTTAACCGAATTGTTAGCCCAAGCCGGACTTACCCGCGAAGATGTTTTTATATGTAATGTGGTTAAGTGCCGACCGCCAATGAACCGCGATCCGCTTCCCGAAGAGATAAGCGCCTGCGGTAAATTTCTGGATGCCCAGATCGATAGCATAAAACCAAAAATCATCATAACCCTCGGCCGATTCTCGATGGCAAAGTTTTTTCCGGGAGTCAAGATTTCCCAGGTACATGGAAAGATGAAGCAGATTGGAGATTATTTTGTAATCCCAATGTTTCACCCTGCCGCCGCGCTTCATCAACCAAACCTCAAGCAAACCATTTTGGCGGATTTTGCCAATTTACCGAAATTATTACATATCGCTGAAGCTCATTTAACTCGTGAAGATAACGATCTTTCCTCTTCCCAGTCTCAGGAACACCCTGCCCCGAAACAGCTTAGAATGCTATAATCATCATTATTAATGATACTAATTAAAAAGGAAAGCATTATGTCCATCAATGACAATATGATCGAAAAACTTAACCGCAAAACAGCCAGGATCGGTATCCTTGGTATGGGTTATGTTGGAATGCCTCTGGCTGTTGTGTTCGCAGAAAAGGGTTTTAATGTTTTGGGGATCGATCCTGACCGTCGAAAAGTTGATACCTTTAAAAAAGGGGTATCGTACATTCAAGATGTATCCTCAGATACAGTTAATCGGCTTCATCGGGCAGGAAATTTAGACATGACCTCTGATTTTTCCGCCCTGGCGGAAATGGACGCGGTAAGTATCTGTGTTCCGACCCCTTTGCGCCAAACCGGCGATCCTGATATGTCTTTTATTCTCTCGGCAACCGAAGAGTTGGCAAAATATGTTCACCCCGGCATGGTAATTGTCCTTGAATCCACAACTTATCCCGGAACGACCCGAGAGCTTTTGGTACCCATGTTGTTGAAAGATCACCCAGATCTCGTGATCGGTGAGAATCTCTTTATTTGTTTCAGTCCGGAGCGCGTTGACCCAGGGCGAGAAGATTGGACCACATACAATACGCCCAAAGTATTGGGTGGAATGACCAAAAATTGTGTTGAGGTCGCTCAAACCTGGTATGCTGGCGCCATCGAAACAATTGTGCCGGTATCTTCACCTGAGGCGGCTGAAATGGCTAAGCTTCTCGAAAACACTTTTCGCATGATTAACATCGGTATGGTAAATGAATTAGCCATCATGTGCGAACGTTTGGGGGTAGACGTGTGGGAAGTAATTAACGCCGCCGCCTCTAAGCCTTTTGGTTTTATGAAATTCACGCCTGGGCCTGGCTTGGGCGGACACTGTATTCCGATTGATCCGCTTTACTTATCCTGGAAGATGAAATCATTCAATTACAATGCCAAGTTCATTGAGCTTGCTTCTGAAATCAACACCAATATGCCCCGTTATGTTGTTGATCGCTTACTGAACGCGATGAACGATCAGGGTAAGACCCTAAAAAATAACAAGGTGTTGGTGTTAGGTGTAGCCTATAAACCCAATATCGACGATGTTCGTGAATCTCCCGCCCTTGATGTGATTGCTTTGTTAAGACAGAAGGGCGCCTTGGTGGAATATCACGATCCTTTTATCCCGCAGATCCATCATGAAAGCGAAGGTTGGCGGATGGAAAGCATTGTTCAGGCGGATTTTAAAGCCAAGTTAAAAGACGCCGACGCGGTTATGATTGTTACAGATCATTCCGAGTACAACTACCCTGATATCATCAAAAATGCCCAGTTTATTTTTGATACCCGTAACGCGACCGGAAAATTCCTCTCCGATGAGATTAAGAATGTAATCCGTCTTTAGGGACTTTACCAGAAAGGAATTAAATTATGGCAAATTACCTTGTTACAGGTGCCGCTGGATTTATTGGCGCAAAAACCAGCGAAGTTCTGATGTCACTCGGTCATTCCGTTACCGGAATTGACAATATGAATGACGCCTATGATCCTCGGATTAAGGAATACCGGCTCCAAAAATTGCTGCCAAACAACCTTTTCAGCTTTGTTCAGAAAGATATCTCGGACAGATCAATTATTACCCATTTTGAGGGTCAATCCTTCGATGGGGTAATCAACCTGGCGGCCCGGGCTGGAGTTCGACTCTCCGTTGAAAATCCATGGCTCTTTTTGGATTCGAATGTGACTGGTACCTTGAACATGCTTGAGATCTCCAAACAAACTGGTAATGGGACTTTTGTTCTCGCGTCCACTTCCAGTATTTATGGGTCAAACCCTCCATACCCGACCCCAGAAACAGCATCCAGCAGCGAGCCGCTACAACCATACGCTGCCAGTAAAAAAGGCGCTGAAGCCATTGCCCATTCCTATCATCACCTTTATGGGATGGATGTCAACGTATTGCGTTTCTTCACAGTTTATGGACCAGCCGGCAGACCGGATCTGGCTCTCTTCCGCTTTGTACAATGGATCATTGAGGGTCGGCCAGTTCATATTTTTGGAGACGGAAATCAGTCTCGCGGATTTACTTACATTGATGACATTGTCAACGGCATCATCGCAGCGCTTAAGCCATCTGGATATAACATTTTTAATCTTGGCGGGCACGAGGTTATCTCAATCAATGGCTTGGTTACCCTGATCGAAGATATTACTGGCAAAAAGGCGGTTGTCCTTCATGAAGCCCCAAATCCCGCTGATATGTATACCAATTGGGCTGATGTAAGCAAAGCCAGGGAGATCCTTGGCTGGAAACCCGAGTTCGACATGCGCAGAGGTACTCAAGCGTTGGTTGATTGGTACATGCAAGAAAGACATTGGGCAAATCAGGTCATCACATTGTGAGATTTCCGCGCTTTTTCGAAAGTAAATGGAAGAACGATCCGCTCTTTCAGCGGATCGTTAAAAACAGCGCATATCTTTTTTCAAGCAACACGCTGGGCATCCTTTTGGGGATCCTTTCAAGCATCCTCAGTGCCCGGGTTTTAGGCGTTGAGGGGCTTGGTATCCTTGCAGCAATTACCACCTTTGCCTCTCTCGCCGATAAATTACTATCCTTTAGAATCGGCGAATTGGTAGTTAAGTATGGAAGCCAGTTTTTATCCCAACAAAATAAAAACGGAGCGGCGGCGGTTTTCAAGACCGCGGCTCTTACGGAATTCACCGTTTCACTGCTCTCATATGCGCTTGTTGTTGTAAGCTCAAGCCTGGCCGCGACATATTTTGCCAAAGACCCAACGCTTGCAAAATGGTTTCTCCTTTACGGTTTAATCATCCCAGCCGGTTTTATCTTTGAGTCGGCCTCTGGTCTATTACAACTTGCTGGAAAATTCAAATTCATGGCGGCGGTTAATTTGACTCAGAATATCATCACCACCGCCTTCATTGGTTTGGCTTTTTTTACATCCGACCCCTTATTGATGATCATTGTTGGGTACATTGTTGGCAAAATGATCCTCGGTCTGGGTTACGCGTTTATGGCAATCAGGCAAGCTGACATTTTATTTGGCGCTGGATGGTGGAAAACAGGTTTTGGGTATTTACCTCCCAAAAAGGAGTTTTGGGGTTTTGCCTTCTCCAGCAATTTTTCAGCTACTGTGAATTTACTCGTTCGGGACAGTGATATCCTCTGGGTAAATTTTTTCCTCAGCCCACTCTATGGTGGTTATTATAAATTGGCGGTTTCTCTGATCGGATTCATGCTCATGCCGGTCGATCCGCTCATTAAAACCAGCTATCCTGAAATCGCCAGGCACGCCGCCGATCAGGCGTGGGGTAAATTAATTTCATTGCTTAAGCGTCTCACGGCTCTATCCGGAGCATTGACTCTGCTTTTTGGCTTGGGATTATGGCTGTTTGGCAAGCCATTGATTGGGTGGTTCTATGGAGTGGAATTCCTCCCGGCTTGGGAGCCTGCCCTAATTTTGTTCATTGGATATGGATTCGCAAACACATTTTTCTGGAATCGACCTCTCCTTTTAGCTTTGGGGGAGCCAGTTTATCCCCTATTGATTACTGCCGTGATTGGCACCATTAAGTTGATTTTAAGTTACCTTCTTCTACAGAGTTTTGGTATCATCATACAGGCAAGCTTGATGTCTTTTTATTTTGTGATAAGCATCAGTCTGATTATGCTTAAAGCTTTTACAAAAATTTCTCGAAACAGAAATTCTTCACTCGCGTAAGGAAAAGCTATGAAGATCATCGCGATCTCAGGATCAGCAATCCCATCGACCACCGCCAACAGCGTTCAAACCATGAAAGCTGTCCAGGCGCTTGCCGCGCTTGGCCACGAAGTAAGCCTGATCGTTCCCTTGGACAATTCCCGCACTAAGGAGCGTGAATGGTCCTTTCTTTCTGAGCATTACGGACTGGAAAAAGAGTTTTTGATTACTTTTTTACCATGCTCCTCTCGAAAACTTTTCTTTTACACCGCGGTAAGACATGCTAAAAAACAAAATCCTGACCTCCTTTATGTGTGGCCGATTCAAACAGCGGTATTAGGCTTGTTATTCGACATTTCGGTCGTTCTCGAAATGCATGACCTACCCTCAGGAAGAGGTGGACCTTTTTGGTTCCGGTATTTTAGAGACCTCAAAGGAAAAAAGGCTGTCAGCGTGATTACCAAAGCGCTGCATGAGTTATTGATTGACAATTATGGCAAGGGGGTAAGTGATCTTAATGCGGTGATTGCTCCCAATGGGGTGGAACTCGAGCGATTTGCCAAATTACCCGCTCCGCCCGAAGCCCGGCAACAACTTGGGCTCAAACAGGAAAAAACTGTATTGTGCGCCGGACATCTTTACAAAGGACGCGGGGGGGAGCTTTTCCTTGAACTGGCAAGGAATTTTCAGAATCAAGGTGTTCAGTTTTTGTGGGTTGGTGGAAATAAAAAAGACATAGAACATTGGAGGTTGGAAGCTGCGGGGCTTGAAAATGTGGTTTTTGCCGGATTTGTGCCCAATGCCCAGTTGCCGTTGTACCAAGCTGCCGCTGAAATTTTAATCATGCCTTATGGAACCAGCATCAGCATCTCCAGCGGAATGGGAAATTCCGAAAGGATTTCCAGCCCGATGAAGATGTTTGAATATCTTGCCACCGGCAGACCCATCATCAGTTCTGACCTGCCTGTTTTTCGAGAAGTGTTAAACAAAGAAAATGCCGTGCTTTGCCCGCCGGACGATGCTGAGAGTTGGACCCGTGAAATTAATCGTCTTTTGGTGGATACCGATGCTTGTGAGCGCTATTCAACCGCGGCCTTAATTTCCGCTCAAAATTACAGCTGGGTCGAAAGAGCTCGTAAGATTTTAAAAGCGGCGGAATAAATGCGCGCCGGCCTGCTTGATGGAAAAAATCGCCTATTTTTGATTTTTGCCACAATTATCGCGATAATACCCAGAGTTTGGTTATGGCTTAATTACCCGCTCGTTCACGGGAATGATACCCCGACCTATATCCATCTCGCCAATAATTTGCGTAACAATCTCGGATTTGCCAAGTACAATGGCACCCGAGCTCCTGGTTATCCATTCTTTATCATACTTACTGAGACCGAACAAAATCTTTATTTGATTCAATTGGGTATGGGAATAATTGTTTCGATCTTAATTTTCTTTTTAATCTTCCGTCTCACCAATTCTGGAGTCGCCTCACTTATTGGATCTGCTGCCCATTCACTCAATTTGGGACAGATCTTTTTCGAAGCCTCCATGCTAACTGAAGCGGTGAGTACTTTTCTATTTTTTGTTTGTCTTACCTTCCTCTATCAACTATTAGAACACACTGAAAAACGCGATTTAAAAAACACTTTGCTGATACTTATCCTTGGTCTTTTATCCCTGGTGATGGCATCCGTGCGGCCCCAATTCCTAATTTTTCCATTTATTGCCGGTCTCTTTCTGTTTGAATGGCGTGACAGACGGGCTTTCCTCCGCTCGTTTGCTTCTGTTTTCTTGCTTGTTGCCCCAATGACCATCGCGCTTGCCACTTGGGTTTGGTTCATATACAGCCGATTCAATGTTGTAGGCTTAGACGCGATCGGGGGTTACCACATCGTTAACCATACCAGCTCATTTTTTGAATTAGCCCCACAAAATTATTCCCAAATTACCGAGGTCTTTCTCAAGTATCGAGAGATCAAGATCTCCGAAACTGGGACAGCGGTGAATACCATTTGGGACGCGATCCCAGAATTGATGGAGATAACCAAACTCAACTACTACGCTCTGGGCAGGGAAATGGGAACTATTTCAAACGAGTTGATTCGCTTATATCCGGAAAAATATTTGGCCAATCTTGTAAAAGGCTGGTTATGGTTTTGGAAAGTTGGTGTTTTCTGGGACCCAACCCAACTATCTCATCCGGGTTTAAGATCCGTGCTTGAGATTGCGATGTACGTTCAAAGAATGTTCTTAATACTGCTTAACGGGCTCTTTCTTGCCGGCTCAATATTACACCTCCATCCAAAAGTTCGGCAGATTATTAAACCTTCCCGATTTGCAATATTCGCGATAATTTTTATTTTGATCACCTCAATCCTGCAAACTTTCGCGGAGCATGGGGATAACCCACGTTTTCTCGCCCCCGCTCAAAGTTTGATTGTAATTCTCGTTCTGGTTTGGGGTACCCAATTTCTGAACTGGAGAAAAAATGCGCATCCATAGATGGGTTATCTGGGGATTATTTTTCCTGGCTTTAGCGCTCCGATTCGGATTTGGAAGCCTGGCCTCCTCCATCCTGCCGACCATTGAAGGCGGCAGTCAACCCCAGCAGGCTGGCTATCTGTTTTATGATGCCTATCACCGCGATTTACAAGCTTATGAATTAGCGGCTTCGGATCAACCTCTGATGGTCGCCTTTAGTCAAAAAAGCTCCGCCGATCAGTACGGTGGCATGTTGTGGTTTATGGCATTTCTTTACCGGATTTTTGGCGGGTCATATCAACCTCTTATACCTCAATTCTTTATTTCTCTTATCGGGGCTAGTGGAATTTTTTTTATGTTTTCAGCGGTTTCGCGATTATTTACAGAAAAAATCGCTTTAATGGCAGCGCTTGCTTACGCGCTCTATCCGGAATCCATATTATTAGGCGCGTCCCAAATGCGCGAACCGCTCTTAATCACTTTTAGCGCAATGACCGCATACGCAATCACCCGAACGGTTTCTGAGAAATACTCCGCTATCCTTTGGGCTGGAATCGCCCTGATTGGATCACTCCTCATTTCACCAGGAATTGCCTTATTACTGCTAATACTGCTTGCGGGCTGGTTAATCATCGACAGATTCGGGACGAAACTTGAATTGCGCACGGTTTTCGTCGTTATTGGTGTTTTTTCGCTTTTCCTGATCGTTAGCCTGGTGTTTTTGGTATTTAGTTGGCAAAAACTTGGTGAAAGTTCCGGATTAGGGATCGTTGGTGAATGGGCACGCAGAACTACCTTGTATAACGCCCATTTATTAAAACAAAGCTCTGGTATCGTTCAGGTGGTGGTGGGATCATTGCCTTCGGGTTTCGTACTTCCGTTCGTAATTGTATATGGAACAATCCAACCTGTATTACCGGCAATTTTATTTGAGCCAGGTGAGATTTTTTGGAAGATTGTCGGTTTTTTCCGCTCGGTGGGATGGTATGTCTTGCTTCCGATGATCCTGACGGCGCCATTTGACCGAGTCCTGCCAGAATCCAGAAAAGAAAGGTTTAAATGGCTCTGGATATTCTCCTTTTCAGTCTTCTGGATCTTGTTGGCTGCCACTCGTGGTGGTGGAGATCAATGGGACAACCCAAGATACCGGACAATCCTTTTACCTTTCTTTTTATTACTGGCTAGCCTGGTTCTCCATAGCGGAATGTTTTTTAAAGGCCAGTGGTCCCGAAAAATTGTATGGATCGAATTAAGTTCGCTCGCGTTATTTACACACTGGTATTCCTGGCGCTATACGGGTTTTGGATACGATTTTGGTATTCGGAATACGATCCTGATCGCCTTCATTTTGGCGTTTTTGATCGCATTTGGTGATATTTTGATGAGAAAAATTAGAATATTAATGAGGTTATAATAATCTCTTACTTGGAATATTAAGGAGATCGCATGCCTGTTGCCATTATTACTGGTATTAACGGTCAGGATGGTTCCTATCTGGCTGAGCTTTTACTCAAAAAGGGTTATAGAGTGGTCGGGATGGTCCGACGCTCCAGTACTGTTACCCTTGAGCGCTTGGAAGGTATTCAAGACAGTATCGAGATTGCCCAGGGTGATTTATTAGACCAATCCTCAATGGTGTCAATGCTGGAAAAATATCAACCGGATGAGGTTTACAACCTCGCCGCGCAATCTTTCGTGCCAACTTCGTGGAATCAACCTTTGCTTACCTCAGAAGTGACCGCATTAGGTGTTACTCGTCTGTTGGAAGCGATTCGGTTAGTTAATCCCAAAATCCGTTATTACCAGGCTTCATCAAGTGAGATGTTTGGTAAGGTGCTTGAGGTTCCTCAAAAAGAAACGACACCATTCTATCCTCGTTCTCCTTACGGGGTTGCCAAGGTATACGGACATTGGATAACCATCAATTATCGTGAATCCTACGATCTATTCGCCACCTCCGGAATTCTGTTCAATCATGAGAGCCCTCGGCGAGGATTAGAGTTTGTTACCCGCAAGATTTCCTATACCGTAGCCAGAATAAAAAATGGATTGCAGAATGAGCTGCGCCTTGGAAATTTAGAAGCCCGCCGCGACTGGGGATACGCGGGGGATTATGTTGAAGCGATGTGGTTGATGCTCCAACAAGAAAAACCTGACAATTTTGTGATTGGGATGGGTGAAACCCATTCTGTTCGCGAATTTTGTGAACTTGCTTTTAGCCACGTAGGTTTAAATTACCAGGACTATGTGATTCGTGACGAACGTTTTTACCGTCCGGCGGAAGTCGATCTTTTGATTTCTGACCCTTCCAAAGCCAAACATCAACTTGGCTGGGAACCGGGAACCAGTTTTAAAGAACTGGTGGAGATGATGGTAGAAGCGGACTTGCGATTAATTTCCAAATAGGCTTATAATCCGGCGGTCGTTCCCCCGCCTGTCTTCTAATGCGGACATCCAACCATTTTAGTCATCCAAACATCAACAAGCGCGCGGCATGCTTCCTTGCCGCGTTTGCTTTCCTTTTTTATGGCTATCAACTCATCCATTACGCCCAAACCCAGGTTTCGGTGTTGGATGAGGGTTTATATCTATTTAAAGGCTGGCTTTTTAGTACAGGGGTTTATCAGCCTTTCCAGGAATATGGACCCTGGACAAACCAAATGCCTTTCGCGTTTTATTTACCAGGATGGTTTCAGCAAATTTTTTCTCCCAGTTTATTATCTGGCAGAGCCATGGCTATCGGGCTTGGTTTATTAACTTTCATCGGTTTAGGATTGACCCTCAGAAAATTCGCCGGTGATTTAGTGGCGGCTTGCTTGTTGGTGCTTTTTGTACTAAATTCTGCCCAAATCAAAATGGTGTCGGTAGCAACCTCACAGGGGTTGATCGCCTTTCTCCTGATCTGGATGTTTTATTTTCTCTTAGGCTCCCAGCAACGGCCAGGGACTTTGTTCACAGCGGGCATCCTGGCGGGGTTGGCAGTCATGGTTCGGATCAATTTGCTTCCGATCCTTCCGATCGTTCTTGCTTACGTGTTCTGGGAAAAAGGTTTCAAATCCGCCCTTTTGGTGGGCCTCGGAATCTCGGTATTTTTTATTGGTGGTCACGCCATTTTCTGGCCACAAATTCTTCAAATCTGGGCAAAGTGGCTGCCTTTTTCCTTTCTTTCAAATTGGGCCGCCCCGAAGACCATCCCTACCTGGCAGCCTGATACACCTTTCGCTTTTCGGGTCGCGAGTTTTTTCCTGGCATTCAGATTTCACCTTATCGCCTTGGCAGGCACACTAGCCTCCTTCATGTTGATTGATTTCAAGAAATTAAAAGAAGAAAAATTGTGGAAAACCTATTGGTTTTTGTTGATCAGTATGGTCAGCCTTTTTCTTATTCATATGTGGGCGGCCTTATTCAACGATTATTGTGTTTTCTGTTTTCCGACGTATATTTCATTTTTTGAGGGTATCGGGTACATCCTCATCGCTTTGGCAATACCCCGACTGGATTTTAAAACCGGTTGGCGGGCTGGCGCAGGTTTGCCAGTTTTGATGGTTATTTTTTCAGGAATCGCTTACAGCGCGGAGGACCTTTTTTCCAAGACCTTTGAAAAAAATCTTTATCAGACAATTCTTGAATTTCAAATCCCTACCGCCAACGCGGCGTTATGGCAGGTTATTGCCAATAAATTTAATCTCGAGTTTGAGGCGTTGATTAAATTAACCAATAGCTTTTTGCCCGCGTTAATTTCCTTCGTGATCATGGCAGCCGTCAGTGGGCTTTTAATCCTTGCGTTCTGGGTGAGGAAGGGAAAAAAACTAAATCCGATTGGAGCAATGGTCTTAATTCTGATGGGTGTCGCTGCCTTACTAACTCCTTCCAACCTGTTGGCTGGCGGATATAATACCTATGATTGTGAATATCCAGTAATTGAGCGGTACGATTCTATCGGAAGGGAGTTATCCGTCCGGATTTCAGAGGGTGCCTCGATTTATTGGGCAGGTTATTCACCGGTTACCCTTCTCCACTTAACCGAAACTGAAATTTACCCGGCCCAATTACATTCTGGATATTCGTACCGAATAAGCGATGAAGATGATGCTTTACTAAAGTATGGCTGGTGGAACGAAAATCTTGCTAAAAAATGGTTAAACGAATCGGACTACCTTTTGTTAGAAGCCAAAAATTTTGAGGATTTGGCGGCATTATCAGGAAATATAAGCGGATTTGAGCTTATCTATCGTTCAGAACCACAGAATTGTCGTCCAAATTCTGAAATGTTGTTGTACCGGAGGAATCAATGAAGTTATCGATCGTAATCCCAGTTTATAACGAAGAGGAAAGCCTGGATTTGTTACATGAGGCGGTCAAAAACGCGATGAGCGGATTAAAAATGGATTGGGAAGTACTTTACGTTGATGACGGTTCCAAGGATAGCAGCGTAAGCAAACTCAAAGAGATACAAGAGGCTGACCAGGATCACGTAGTCGTGATCGAGTTCCGCCGCAATTTTGGTCAAACAACCGCGATATCTGCTGGGATCGATCATTCCAGCGGAGATATCATTACCTTCCTCGACGCTGACCTGCAAAACGACCCGAGTGATATTCCGATGATGCTGGATAAGTTGGATGAAGGCTACGACGTGGTATCCGGTTGGCGTAAATTCCGTGAAGACAACGCGCTTACTCGCAATTTTCCATCGCACATAGCCAATTGGTTAATCTCAACGGTCACCGGTGTTCATCTTCATGATTATGGATGCACGCTAAAGGTATATCGGCGTGAGGTGATAACTGGTTTTAAACTTTATGGCGAAATGCACCGATTTATTCCGGTGTATGCCAATTCAGTTGGCGCTAAAATCATCGAAGTCCCCGTAAAACACCACGCGCGAAAATTTGGAAAAAGCAAGTATGGACTCGAGCGTACGGTTAAAGTGATTCTGGATCTCATCGCGGTTAAATTCCTCACTGAAGCATCCAAAAAACCAATTTATCTCTTCGGCGGCCTGGGCACCATCCTTTTTGGATTATCGATTATCGGTTTCCTCTTCCTCGTCATTCGTAAAATGCTGGTACAAGTTGACATTCTCACCTCACCCATCTTTATCATCGCCACGCTGGCGGCAATGATCGGTTCGCAGGCAATTCTCATGGGTTTAATCGCTGAACTCCTCGTCCGCACATATCACGAATCTCAGCAAAAACCAACCTACACAATCCGTCAAATTTTCAAGAAATCGTAAATGGATATGGTCTTTCTTAAAAAACATCGCAAAACCATCCTGAAAACTGTGGGGACACTTCTCGCGATTGCTTTGCTTTTCTTTTTATTGATCAATAACACCCATCCTGAGGATTGGGCGGCGGTTAAAAATATTTCGAGGTGGAGCCTGGCAGGAGCCGCGATATTGGTAATCGGTTCTCGAATTTTTATCACCTTGCGTTGGTACGTTTATCTGAGGACCGGCGGGGTTGACATCAGCTTCAAAGAAACCCTCAGTTTGGTTTTTATGGGTTTGTTCTCCAATAATTTTTTACCAACCACAATTGGCGGAGATGTTGTTAAGCTGGCTGGCGCGACCCAATATGGTTATGACAATGCTCTCATCCTTGCTTCAATCGCGGCAGACAGGGTAACCAACATGATTGGAATGTCCCTCGCGGCACCTTTGGGTTTGATCCAGTTGGTATCAGTTGGAGCGACGCTCGGTTCTTTTGTCTTGCCGTCTTTTGCCCAAAAAATATTGTCCTTCCTCAAGAAGACTTTCTTTTCCTTTTCCCTCTGGTTTAAAAAACCATACGCGATCGCCGGAGCGTTGGGGTTTGCCTCACTGCACATGCTTTGTTCTTATGGCGCGTATTACACACTCATTATCGGCGCCGGAGAATATCTTGAGTTATGGAAAGTGATTGGACTGGCAAGCTTGGCTTATTTTGTGACCCTCGTGCCGATATCCATCAATGGGTATGGGGTGGCAGAATTGACAACAACCTATCTGCTTTCAGAAATCGGCGGCGTCAGCTATCCGGTAAGTTTATCGGTAGCCATCATTCATCGCCTTTACATGATTCTTGTCAGCACTCCCGGAGCCCTGTATCTCCCGGGCATCATCGGAAAGTTATCAGATTCGACGGGTAAGGAAAATTGACATTCCAAAACGGCAAGCAATTCTGGATTACCAACTTTGGATTGACAATAATCGTCAACCTCGTGGTATTGTTTGCCTCCATCCAAAGATGGACAGAACTCAAGATTATTTTATGGCGCTCGGTTTGGTTAATTACATTGGTGGTGTATATCAGCGTGATCTCACTTTGCCTGATAGGGATCAATCTGATCATCAAGCCGCCAAAGACATTTGTACAGGCTGTCGATCATCTCTCACACCAGGTTGCTGAAATTGAAAACAAAAAAATTACCCGCTTTATTGCTGGTTTAATCGCCTTGGGAATTCTATTCCTTATCCCAGTGGTTAAGATTCAACTTCGGGTGGGTGAAACAATTAAAAATTCAACCATTGATCCAGAATTAGTAACGATCCTTTTCTATTGGTTTCTTTGGTGGGTTCTGTGGGCGGGAATTTGGCTGACCAAAATCGCTACTCGCCAAAATTGGGGAGCCTGTTTCGCAATATTTAGCCTTTCCGCGGGGATCAGTTACGAAATCTTCAATCGCCTTGGTGATGTGAATACCTATCCATTCTCATTGGGGTGGTCAGAAGCCAGTCGCTATTATTACGGATCCTTGGTCTTCGCGGAAGAACTCTATGGATTAAAACTCCCGCTCTCCATCCTGCATCCCAGCCGCTATCTTCTGCAAAGTATCCCGTTCTTGTGGGATGACACCAATATCTTAACTCACCGGGCTTGGCAATTCTTCCTTTGGATAGGATTATTGTTTTTCACTTCCCTGAGTCTCGTTCAAAAAATTTTAAAAACAAAGTTCTCGTTTTTGTTTAGAGGGTTACTCACCTTATTCATTTTTCTATTTTTTCTCAAAATCGGGGTCTATTATCATCTCGCGCCCATCATTTTTCTTCCACTGCTCTTTTATTCTACCGATCGTCCCGTCAGTACACTGACCGGTATTCTGCTTGGGTCGATTTGGGCGGGAATCAGCAGGATTAACTGGATTCCTGTTCCGGCGGTAATGGTTTCGCTGCTTTACATCCTCGACCAAACCCGTTCAAACAAGACATTCGTTGAATTGATTCGGCTGCCATTTATTTGGGGAGCGGTTGGCTTGATATCCGCGCTCACCAGCCAATATATTTATTTGTATCTCTCCGGCAATCAGCAAAGCCTGGAAGCTGCCGGTTCGAGCTTTACTTCATCACTTCTTTGGAATCGATTGTTCCCAAGCGATTCGAATCCGCTCGGGGTACTTATATGGATCGGCATTTACGCATTGCCTTTTCTTTACGCGCTCAGAATTCTTGTATTAAATTCAAAATTCAACAAGACTCAAAATTTATTTGCCCTTTTTACCTTGCTGGTTTTCTTTCTGGGCGGTTTACTCGTCAGTGTCAAGATTGGCGGGGGTGCGGATCTGCATAATATGGATGGCTTCGCCTTATTCCTTGTTTTTATTCCGCTTATTTACCTTTCCAGCGCGAACAATCTACCTGATATAAACGCGCCTTTCAGCTGGGCGATCGTGGTCATGGCACTCATATCACCTCTGATCTTTACCATACCGAACCTTCGCGCATATCCAGAATTCCATGAAGATTACAACCAGAGTGGAGTAAGAATCATTAAAAATCTGGCTGAACAAAAAGCCAAGACCGGTGAAGTACTTTTTATCAACGAACGCCACTTGATTACTTATGGGATGATCGACGTTCCCCTGGTGCATGACTATGAAGCGGTAACCCTGATGGAGATGGTCATGTCTGGCAATTCCGCTTATCTGGAACGGTTCAATCAAGACATCAGCACACAAAGGTTCTCGGCCATCGTAAGTGCCAAGCTGAATACAGTCCAAAAAACAGAAGGACAGTTTTTTGAAGAAAATAATCTTTGGAATTCTCTCGTCGCCTCAAAAATTTTGTGCTATTATGAACCCTTGGTCGTTCGACAAGAACCAGAACCCACCTCAATTTTGGAAGCGGACGAAACCAAATTGGAATTCTTAATTCCCAGAACAAATCCGGGAGACTGTAATTGACCTTTCTGAACAAAAGCATTTTTAATTTTCACGATATTGTCGCGGTAGAAACCCGCTGTGCCTCAGCTTTTCAAAAAAGCTTTTTTGACGATGAATACGAATATCATCAAGTTGAAGCAAAACCAGCGGATCTTCCAACGGTTAACTTCACTTACACCAACCTATGGAATCGAACCCCCGAAATGGTGATGTATCAACATAAGGTTTTTGCAAAATTTGGATATACCATCGCCTTAGATGATGACCAGATTAGAATTAACACTGCTGGGAATAATATCGGCATCCCAATCGCACACCACATGCTCTTGCACACCTCATTACGCTACCTAACCGCGCAAAAAGGGTCAGTCCTACTTCATTCAGGGGCGGTAGCAAAAAACGGAAAAAGCCTTTTATTTTCCGGTAAGGGTGGAGCTGGCAAAACCACCATGACATCATTAATCCTATCTTCAAATCAGGGTTGGAATATTCACGCCGACGATTATGTTTTTCTCTCGGAAGGAAAAACAAGAACTTATGTCACCCGCGCCCATCTCTATCGAGATCTTCTGCGATGGGTACCACAAATCAAAAACAAATTAACCCTCAAAGAAAGAATCGCGCTTACTATTTTTGGTTTCGTTCGCGAGACCTCAAACGAAGGCATCAAATGGCCGGTTCGAATGGAATTCAGCCGGCTTTGGCCAAATATTTCCATCGCGGATACCGCTGACCCCGGGGGATTAATTCTGCTTACCAGGAACGATGTAAATACCCCCAGCCTGGTGAAAAATCACGATTTGGATGCGGTTGTGGATGAACTCGTGGAAATGAATTTCTATGAAGCCAGACATTTTATCCACCTTGTCAAAAAAGCCGGCGTTTTTTCTGAGAGCTGGTATCGTCAATGGTATGATCGCGAAAGAAAAAATCTGGGTGATTTTTTAAGCAAAGTGCCCTTGTACACCCTTGTACTCCCAAAACGGTCCACAGCTAACAGTAACCAGAAGGTGCTTTCCATCCTTGAGGAGATTGTTTCCTAAACCCTATGAAAAATAAGGTCGGTTTTTATATAAGGCTGTTTGGCACAATCATCAGCACGATTCTTTTTGTATGGGTAATTAAAAATCAAGATTGGCAGTTAGTCCTAGAAAAACTCACTCATATCCACTGGTGGGCAATCCTCCTGGCGATCCTATTAATTTTTGGCTCCTATGGATTTAACGTTTTAAGATGGTGTTTTCTATTATGGTCAAAAGGTGTGGCTGTACCCTACCTTAAAGCTTTAACGATTTCATTAGGCGGTTCTTTTGCCTCCAACTTTTTACCATCCACCATCGGTGGTGATGGTTTCAGAATGATCGCCATTCAACCGTACTCCAAGAGTAAAAATTTGTCTGTGGGTTCAGTAGTCCTCGATCGGATTGTTAACATGTCGGCCATGACTTGTTTATTGCCCTTTCCGTTCCTAATTTTTGGCGAAACACTCCTCAATCTCCTTCGATCTGTCAGCAATTCCCTCTTTTCGTTTACTTTTATACCTGGGCTTAAGAATCTTTTTAAGAAGTACTTTCCCAAGGTAATGAATGCCTTCCAAGTCTGGGCAAGCAAGCCCAAAGATTTTATTTTGCCTTTTCTTGCCGCCTGGCCATCCAATCTACTACCGATGGCAGGGACTTTTCTTTTGGCAAGGCAATTGGGAATGGATGTTACATTCTGGCAGGTGATCGGGGTACAAACCATCTCTTATTTTCTATCCGTGCTGCCGATCTCTATCAACGGTTATGGATTACGGGAAGTAACCTACACTACTTTGTTTTCATCCATAGGCTTTAATATTGAGCAGGCGTCTACACTTGCGCTGATTACCAGGTTTATTACAATATTAACAACCCTGCCTGGTGCTTTTTGGCTCTCAACCCTTGTTCAGGGTCAAGCAAACGCGGAAATCGATAAAAGTTTATGAAAATCCTGACACTCATCCATGAATATCCCCCTATCGGAGGGGGCGGGGGCAGGGTCGCGCAGGATCTTGTAGCAGGCTTTTTGAAAGCGGGTCATTCGGTCATCATTATTACTTCGCGTCTGAATGGGGATATTGATCAGAGCGTATCTGAAGATTTTTCGATTTTACGGGCTGGCAAACCTAGAAAAGCTGCCTTTCACGTCAGTATCTGGGAAATGCTCAATTACGACCTCAGCGCCTTTTTTTTAGGCATAAAAACAATCCGAGACTGGAAGCCTGACGTAATCCATGCCCATTTTGCTGTGCCAGCCGGTGCGGTAGCCTTCTTCCTCTCACTATTCAGCGGCGTTCCGTATGTTTTGACCGCTCACCTTGGGGATGTACCCGGCGCGGTGCCAGATAAAACTTCGCGTTGGTTTCATTGGATATATCCATTTACGCCGCCTATTTGGCAGAAAGCTAATCGGGTAGTAGCGGTAAGCGAATTTACCAAAAAGCTGGCTCTCGAACATTACAAGGTACCCATCGATGTGATCCACAATGGGGTTGATCTTGATTCACTTCCCCGTCTGATTAGAAATTCAAATCCTTCTTCTCCGGTAAAACTGATTTTTGCCGGACGATTGACTGAACAAAAAAATCCTTTCGACTTGATCAATGCCTTGGGAACATTAGCCGGAAAAAATTGGACTCTTTCTGTAATGGGAGATGGGCCATTATTGCTGCCCACTCGACATCTTGCCGAAAAACTAGGTATATCAGCTCAAATTACTTTTTATGGTTGGGTTACACCTGAACAGGTTCTAGGTGCCTTCGCGGAGCACGATGTGCTGCTTCTCCCATCCAGCTCAGAGGGATTATCGGTTGTAGGAGTTCAAGCGTTGGCAATGGGATTGGCGATGATTCTAAGCCAGGCCGGCGGAAACCCTGAACTTGTAAACGGGAAAAACGGAATTCTGATTCCGGTTGGCGACGTTAATGCCCTGGCGGAAAATATCAATAAATTTATTGAAGATCGCGAATATTTAACTTCCGCTCAAAGCGCAAGCTTGACATACGCGCAAAAATTTTCACTGGATCAAATCATCAGGCAATATCTGAGTACTCTTGAATCCGCTTGCCGGCAGTAGGTGAAACATGTACTTATTGAATGAATTAAATTTCCTGTCCTTGTTCATCTTATTGGTTTTATGGTGGTTAAGCGGCGAGCTCATTCTTCAAAAATTTTTTAGCACAAACAGTTCTGAACGCGCAGTGCTCGCGATCGGTTTTGGTTTGGTCTTAAATATCTTCAGCGCCAATCTCCTCGGAAGGTTCATTTCGACAGATGTTCTTTTCTGGGGAATTGCCCTTGGCTGGGTCATCATCGCGTTTTTATTCCATAGAAAAAATTTCAAGAATCTAAAATACCCGGATCGATCCTCCGTTGTCGCCATCATTCTCTTTGGAATTCTTGCGATTCTTTTTACGCTGATCGGCCGCGGATTTGGTTTCTTTGATGATCACCAAAATCTCCCACCGCTCTCGGTGATGGCGGCTGGTGATATACCCCCCCATTTCGCTTTTGACCCAACCCTCATGTTTGGGTATCACTATTTTTTGCTTCTTTTTGGCGCCGCCATTACAAAAACCGCGGGAGCAACCCCTTGGACCGCGCTTGACCTTGCCCGCGGTATTACTCTATCCCTCACGCTGATTTACGGTGGAATTTTGGCTTACCGGTTAACTCACAGCCGAATCGCACAATTTTTCTCTACGCTGGTCATTGCTTTCGCGGGCGGTGCGCGTTGGATTTTATTGTTCTTGCCGGCCAGCTGGCTCAATCATATTTCTTCCAGTGTCATCCTAATCGGTTCAGGAGCTGATTCAGGACCTAACTTAAAAACCGCTTTATTTAAAGCCTGGAAGATCGAAGGTACAGGTGAAATTGATCTTCCGTTTGTTTATGGCTCTGGATTAGATCCTTCTTTCAGTATGTTTCACAATGGTTGGGGTACCAGCGCCATTTTGCTTGTGTTGCTTCTTTTGCTTCTCACCGGTAATAAAAAACCGACATGGCGTGCGATGCCCTTCCTGGCGATTCCGCTTGCCTCCCTTGCGTTAGCCAATGAAGTCACTTATGTTTTTCTATACCTCGGATTCATCGGTGCGCTTCTGCTAAAAATGATCCGCGCAAAATCCATCAGGAAGACCCTCTTAGATCAGGAAACGATGGTATATTTCACGGCCTTTTTTATCGCCGGTCTCTTCGCTTTGTTTCAGGGTGGTATGCTTACTGAGATTTTCCTGGGGTTGTTTACACCGCCTGATCCCGCAAACAAGGAAACTTATTTCCGGGTCGGTTTTTCTCTCGTACCACCTGCCTTCTTGTCCGCCCACCTTGGCAGCCTTAGCCTTTTAAACCCCAAACATTGGTTCCCAATTCTTGGCGAGGTCGGTTTAATTATTCTGGCTTTGCCTTTTGTCGTGAAACATATTTTCAGTAGCTTGGATTCTGACGACTGGTTCACATCCGCCTGGATAATCAGCCTCTTCGCGAGTCTGGCGATGATTTTTTTTGAATATACCGGCAACGCGGGACCGACCGCGATTTCTCGCATGCAAGCTCATTTTTTGAGCGTCATTAAATTGTTGGCCGTTCCTCTCGTTTGGAATTGGGCAAAATCCAAATCTGAAAACCTTAAAAGTACTGTTTTGGGGCTTGGGTTGGCGGCAATTTTCAGTGGTGTCGCAATTTTTGGAGCACAGGTTACTGCCATGCCAAGGCCTGTAAGCGCCATCTTTTTGGAAGATGTGGATACAACCATGTTTTATCGCCATTGGAATACCCTTGATCAGAATAGCCTGGTTTTTGATCCAGTGTATCCGCGCGGGGTCACGATTCTCGGCATCCCCACCCGCTCGTCCATCACAATGGGAGAGAACTTGCCTGAATGGAGGGCTCTAAAAGCCTCCCCTGACCCATACGACCTATTCAACGCCGGTTTTAAATATGTTTATACTGACCTTGATTATTATCAGGATAAGACAACCTTTTTCAATTCAGAATGTGTTTTAATCCTCGATAAAATTTCCAAAGAAGATTCAACTGTTGGCCGCATTCTGCTCAGTTTGGAAAATTGCACAAAATAGTGTGTAATTTCACCCCTTTTTAGCTCATTATTGAATATTAATTGTTATTTAGATAGTTTTGTCATATTTATAATAGGATATTTTTCACTTGTTTTATCCTAAACATGATTTAAAATTCCTAAAAAAGAGTATATTTATCTAAAATTAGACAACAAGATTTGAGGCAGCATGCAAATTACAAAACAAGCCGATTATGCCGTCCGGGCAGTCCTTCATTTAGTAAAGATGAAACCAGATGAGCGCGCATCCACCGCCGGAATAGCCAAACAAGAGAGGATTCCGTCTTCATTTCTTGCCAAGATCATCTCTCAGCTTTCGATCGCGGGAATTATTCAAACCACCCGCGGAGCCAAGGGCGGTGTTGTTTTAGCAAAGAAACCGGAAGATATCACCCTTCTTGATGTTGTTGAGTCGATAGACGGTCCGATTGCCTTGAATGAGTGTGTCCTTCACGAAAATGTTTGCGCGTTTGATCAGGATTGTCCGATCAAACAAGTTTGGTGTGATGCCCAGTCAGAATTAGTCGCCAAGTTAAGAGCCACCAACTTCGCGAGCTTTTTGTAAAATTCTTCTCCTCCTCCTTAAACGGCCACAGATATTGTGGCCGTGTTGGTTTTAAAGTCTTATAATTTTCTTAACTCGATACCAAAGGAGTAACTTAAATGACTATGAACAAGGTTATCAAGGCGCCTACAGGCACCGTGCTTTCTTGTAAAAATTGGCTGATCGAAGCGGCTTATCGGATGATCCAGAATAATCTCGACCCTGAGGTCGCGGAAAAACCTGAAGATTTGGTAGTTTATGGCGGGCGCGGAAAAGCGGCACGAGATTGGGAATCTTTTGACGCGATTTTAAAATCACTGCGTGAACTTGATGAAGATGAAACCCTCCTAATTCAATCAGGTAAGCCTGTCGCGATCTTTAAATCGCATAGAGACGCTCCGCGGGTGTTGATTGCCAACTCCAATCTTGTGCCTCATTGGGCAACCTGGGAGCATTTTGACAAACTTGCCAAGCAGGGTTTAATCATGTACGGTCAAATGACTGCCGGTTCGTGGATTTATATCGGGACCCAAGGCATTTTACAAGGGACTTACGAAACATTTGGCGCGTTAGCGAGAAAAAAAGGGTGGGGCACTCTCAAAGGTAAATTTGTACTCACCGCCGGCCTAGGCGGAATGGGTGGCGCCCAACCTCTCGCGATCACAATGAATGAAGGTGTTGGCTTGATTGTTGAGGTCGACCCTGATCGGGCTGAAAGAAGGCGGGCGATTGGCTATGTTGATTTGGTTGTTGACAATCTTGAAGAGGCAATGACCTTGGTTGAAGACCACAAGAAGGCAGGTAAACCTGTCTCAATTGGTTTGGTAGCCAATGCCGCGGATGTTTATCATGAGTTGGCTGAAAAAGGCATGGTCCCTGATGTTGTTACTGATCAAACCTCCGCCCATGAAGCCCTCTATTACATTCCAAGTGGGCTAAGCCTAACTGCCGCGTATGAATTACGCGAGAAGGACCCGGAAACATTTAAACAAATGGCCATGCAATCAATGGCAAAACACGTGAAAGCAATGTTGAAATTCCAGCAAATGGGTTCCGAGGTGTTCGATTACGGCAACAATATCCGCCAACAAGCTTTCTCCATGGGAGTTTCAAACGCGTTCGAGTTTCCAGGTTTTGTACCCGCTTATATTCGCCCCTTGTTTTGCGAAGGGAGTGGCCCATTCCGCTGGGTGGCGTTATCGGGAGACAAGGAAGACATTTATAAAACCGATCAGGCTTTGATAAAATTATTTCCTGATAACAAGCATCTCCACCGTTGGCTTAAAATGGCTCGTGAAAAAGTGCCATTTCAAGGCCTACCAGCCCGAATTTGTTGGCTGGGTTATGGTGACCGGGCCAAAGCGGGATTGATGTTCAATGATATGGTTGCCAGGGGTGAATTAAAAGCTCCGATCGTAATTGGGCGTGATCACCTGGATAGCGGATCAGTAGCCAGTCCCAACAGAGAAACGGAAGCCATGCGGGATGGGTCGGACGCGATATCGGATTGGGCTATTCTTAACGCGATGATTAACATCGCCGGCGGAGCAACCTGGGTTTCTTTCCATCATGGCGGTGGGGTTGGGATTGGATTTAGCCAACATGCCGGACAGGTCATTGTTGCCGATGGAACTCCGGAAGCTGCCGAAAGGTTACAGCGAGTATTGACCACTGACCCCGGTCTGGGGGTAGTCCGCCATGCCGACGCTGGATACGATATCGCTATTGATACCGCGAAACGGACAGGAATAAAAATGCCTATGTTGAAATAGGCAGGAAAGTTAGGATTGATGGAAAACAAAAAACGCATAGCGGTCTTAACCAGCGGAGGTGACGCTCAGGGTATGAATGCCGCTGTTCGTTCTGTGGTTAGAACTGGAATCGATTCTGGGGTTGAGGTTTTCGCTGTTTACGAAGGATACCAGGGCTTGATCGCGGGGGGCGACAGCATTAAGAGATTATGCTGGAATGATGTCGCTGGCATCCTCCACAAGGGCGGAACGATCATTGGAACAGCCAGAAGTGAAGAATTTAAAACCCGGGCGGGCAGGCTCTCCGCCGCTAAAAATTTAATCGACCATGGAGTCGATGGCTTAATCGTTATCGGTGGCGATGGTTCGCTTACAGGCGCGAATGTTTTCCACGAAGAATGGCCTTCTTTACTGGATGAGTTAGTAAAAACTGGAAAGATTAAGCCGAACCAGGCGACCATGCATCCCAGCCTTAACGCGGTAGGTATGGTCGGCTCAATAGATAACGACTTCTATGGTAGTGATATGACCATAGGTACAGACAGTGCCCTCCACCGAATTACCGAGGCCATTGACGCGATTTCCAGCACGGCCGCAAGTCATCAACGCACCTTTGTAGTTAAAGTGATGGGGCGAAATTGCGGCTATTTGGCTCTTTATGGCGCGTTGGCTACCGGTGCCGATTGGGTGCTTATTCCTGAAAATCCGCCCGATGTTGATAATTGGGAAGATGTACTGATCGAAAGATTAAAAGCCGGCACTAAAGCAGGAAGAAGGGATCATATTGTTGTGTTGGCCGAAGGTGCCAGAGACCGGCAAGGTAATTCCATCAGCTCAAATCAAGTTCAGGAATTGCTTGAAAAACGTCTTGGCGAAGAAGTAAGAGTAACTGAATTAGGACATGTCCAACGTGGCGGCAGACCTTCCGCTTTCGATCGCAACCTAGCTACCATGTTAGGGTATGACGCGGTGAAAACACTTCTGAGTTTAAAATCGAACGACCAACCTCTGTTAATCGGAATTAAATCAAATACGATTGTTCATTTACCTTTGATGGAATGTGTCGATAAAACCCGCGCTGTTGCCGAGGCAATTGAGAACAGGGATTATGACAAAGCAATTAGCTTGCGCAGTACCAGCTTCATGGAAGCGTTCAGCACCCTAAAAACCATGGTGAGAGCTCTCCCCCATAATCCCGACCCAAGCATGCGCCGCTTGCGTATAGGTATTTTGAATGCCGGCGCGCCAGCTGCGGGAATGAATACGGCTGGAAGAACCGCGGTTCGATTAGGCCTGGAAAAAGGTCACAGAATCTTTGGGATTTCAAATGGTTTTGATGGCTTCGCCAAAAATCAAGTTCGAGAAATGCAATGGATGAGTGTTTCAGGTTGGGCATCTCAGGGAGGCTCTGTTTTGGGAACCAGCCGGAAAGTGCCCGCGCATAGTGATTTCTACGGAATTGCTCGATCAATCGAGGATAATCAGTTCGACGCCCTGATTATTATCGGAGGTTGGGCAGCCTATCGAGGCGCGCAAACTTTAATGGAAGAAAGAAAAAATTTCCCCGCCTTCAATTTACCCATGGTTTGTATTCCAGCCTCAATATCCAATAATCTACCCGGAACTGAATTCTCACTTGGAGCGGATACCGCCCTTAACAACATTGTTGACGCGGTTGATAAGATCAAACAATCTGCTGTCGCCAGCCGCAGGGTTTTTGTGGTTGAAGTTATGGGCCATTCTTGCGGTTATTTGGGATTAATGAGCGGATTGGCTACCGGAGCTGAGCGGGTTTACATTAATGAGGAAGGTATCACTTTAAAACAATTATCTGATGACATAGCCACCTTAAATCGCGGCTTTGATACCGGAAAAGGTCTGGGGCTTTTCATCCGCGCCGAGTACGCAAATCCGATTTACACGACCGATTTTATTTGTTCACTCTTTGAGGAGGAAGGCAAATCCGCTTTTGACGTACGTCCCGCGGTCCTGGGACATCTCCAACAAGGCGGCGACCCATCACCTTTCGATCGCATTCAAGCCTCCCGGCTGGTTCGCTTGAGCCTGGACCATCTCATTAAGAACGTCGATGAAAAATCAACCGAATGCACTTTTATTGGACTTCAGGCGGGTAAGATTTATTTCCACGATATGCGTGATTTTGACAGAATGGTCGATTTTGAATTTCAGCGACCTTCCAATCAGTGGTGGCTGCGTCTCAAACCGATTGCTGAAGTCATGTCGAAGCTTGCCATCGACGCGGAAAACAATCAAAATTAATTTTATGGATACCGCTCTCAGGAGTGGTATCTTTTTGAAAAAAACATGCAACCAAAAACATTAAAAGTACTGGAATTTTCTAAAATTCTTGATGGGCTGGCTGCTCATTGTCAATTTTCCGCTTCGAAAGATCTTGCGTTGGCCATCCACCCATCCCTCAAAATTGATGAAATCAATCGTTGGCAAAATGAGACCAGCGAAGCCAAAAAACTGCTCTCGATCCACGATCTGAGTGTTGGTGGCGCACGAGATATTCGAAAGCAGGTCCAGCTTTCTCAACGCGGAGGTGTATTAAATGAGCAAGAATTACTTGATATTAAGTACACCTTAATTTCATTCCGCGAAATCCGTTCATTTTTCATAACTAAAAACAAAGGAGATGTAGAAGAACGCCTCAATCCCTCCTATCCTTTTCTTTCCGAGCATTCTCTTTCAATCTTTATCCCAGCTGGTTTAATTGACACAATTACGAGAATGATTTCCGACAAGGGGGAAGTGCTCGATCATGCCTCGCCAAAATTACGAACCATCCGTTCCGATTTGCAAATAGCACGAAACCGGTTACTCTCACGGCTTCAACAATTTCTGGGAGATTCAAAAACCGCCCCAATGTTACAAGAGGGCATTATCACCCAGCGGGACGGCAGGTATGTAATTCCGCTCAAATCCGAATTCAAAGGCCAGATCAAATCAATCGTCCACGATACTTCCGCCAGCGGAGCCACCTTGTTTATTGAGCCTTTGGCGGTAGTAGAGATGAATAATTCCTTGCGAGAATTAGAGCTGGCTGAGCAAGATGAAATTCGAAAAATCCTCTCCGAGATATCCGCCCAGATCGGATTATTTGGTTCCGATATTCTGCTGTCTCTGAACGCGCTTGCTTATATCGATCTTACCCTCGCTAAAGCCAAATATTCCTATCAACTTGAAGCTGCTGAGCCGATCATAGTCGATTCAACTCAAAACAATACCGGCGCCTCGATCAAGCTGGATAAGGCCAGGCACCCACTCCTTGACCAAAAAACCGCCATCTCCAACAACATCCATTTTGGGGATGGTATCTGCGCCATGATAATCACCGGACCAAATACCGGTGGAAAAACTGTAACGCTGAAAACCGTAGGGTTATTGGTAGTAATGGCTCAGAGCGGTATGCATATTCCTGCCGCCAGTGGCTCACAGCTGCCAATCTTTAATGAGGTTTTCGCTGATATTGGCGATGAACAATCCATTGAACAATCACTCAGTACTTTTAGCGGTCACATGACCAATATCGTCAGTATTCTGGAAAATGCTGATATCGGATCTTTGGTAATTTTCGATGAACTCGGAGCGGGTACCGATCCTCAGGAAGGTTCAGCATTGGCCATGTCCATTGTGAAATTCCTCCTTGAAAAAAAGATAACAACCCTTGTAGCGACTCACTATCCCGAGCTAAAGACTTTTGCGCATAATACACCCTCGGTGGTAAACGCCTCATTGGAATTTGACGTGGCCACTCTCAAGCCCACCTACAAACTGACAATCGGGCTGCCTGGACGATCCAATGCTTTCGCGATTGCAAGCAAATTAGGACTCTCCCAAAAAATCATTGAAGATGCCAGGCAGGGAGTTGATCCAAGCAATTTACGCGCCGATAAACTTCTGGATGACATCCGCAAGGAACGTAACCGGATCAGTAAGGAAAGAGAAAAAGTTATCAAAAATCGTCAGCGCACAGATGAATTAAACCGGGACCTCGCTCAAAGGCTGGAAGCGATTGAAGACGAGCGCCTCTCCGCCATTCAGGCCGCCAAGGCTGAACTTGAGTTGGAGCTTGAAATTTTAAAGAAAAATATCACCCGGCTGCGAGGAGACTATCGCAAATTATTAAAACCTGTAGAAGAGATAAGCAAACTTGAAGGCAAAGTTGAACAAGCTATCCAGTCTGTCCAAAAACCTGCTGTGAGAAAACGAGAGTTGGCGCAGGAAGAATCCAGCGACTTTAGCGAGATAAAGTTGGGCGACAAAATTATGATTCGTAACCTGGGAAAAACTGGAATCATCACTGCTTTAACTTTGGATGACGCGGAAGTTCAGATCGGGAATATGAGAATTCGAGCCAAATTGAAAGAACTTACCCGCTTGAATGATACCCAAACCGCTGAGGATGCGAGCGGAAATGGAAGAGAACGCCGGATTAAGAAGATGGCAGAGAATTTATCACAGGAGGGTTCCTCTACCTCGTCAGGCAGGTCTATCAACGCCAATACGGGTGTTGAGTTGGACCTTCGCGGTCAGGCGTCTGATGACGCGATTGAAATGCTATCAGATTACATTGACAAAGCCTACATGGCAGGGGTGCCCTTTTCACGCATCATCCACGGCAAAGGTACCGGGAAATTGCGCCAAGAGGTCAGAAAATTCCTCCAAAGCCACGAATATGTGGCATCCTTTGAGGAAGGTCACCCAAATGAGGGCGGGGAAGGTGTTACTGTGGTAAAGTACGCGGTCTAAACTTTTCCGTTTGACCAAAGTTCATTAAAGCGAACGATTCGCTCCTTAATGTAAAATATTTCCGGGTCAACAATGGGGCGTCCTTTTCTAATCAGGGCAATCGATTCGTTCATGCTATATCCCTGGGAGATCAGAATTGCCGCGCCCATCGCCACACTGCGATGCCGGCCGCGGGCACAGTGAGAGAGGATTTTTCCGCCATTTCGAATGATTTCTTGAGATTCATGGACCCCGCGAATCAAATTTTTCATCGGAATTTTCAAAATTGGGTTGTCAAAAGAGCGAAGCCAGATAAATTTCATTCCATCCAGGGATTCCTTGGGGTGAGGATTCACCCAAAATCGCATGTTGATCACAAGATTAATCCCTTCATCTTTCAACCGAAAATAATCTTCCGCTTCGGGCGTGCTTCCGATATAAAGGTATTCATTAATCTTTGAAAATTCAAACATGGTCTCTCCAAATTGACTGATACCCGATTGTACAACAATAATATGTTAAACTTGGCTAAATCATCTTCAGGATCTTAAAATGACTTATACCGGCTTATTAGACAAATATCGCTCCCTCCTTTCATTACCCAAACACACCGCGAATATCACGCTCCACGAGGGCAATACGCCATTAATCCCCGCCAAAAACCTTTCCGAATTTTTTGGGAGAGAATTCAATTTGTTCATCAAATATGAAGGACTCAACCCTACAGGTTCGTTTAAAGATCGAGGAATGACCGCCGCAGTTTCGGAAGCGGTTGGCAGGGACTCGAAGACGGTCATCTGTGCCAGCACAGGCAATACTGCCGCTTCAGCGGCAGCCTATGCCGCCCGAGCAAAGATCCGCTCCATTGTGCTCATTCCACAAGGAAAGGTTGCGGCCGGAAAATTAGCTGGAGCGATTGCTTATGGCGCACAGGTCATTCAAATTGACGGTTCTTTCGATGACGCTTTAAGCATGGTTGTTCAAATCTCTGAAAAACTCCCGATCTGTCTGGTCAATTCCATCAATCCCTATCGAATTGAAGGTCAAAAAACCAGCGCTTTTGAAATCTGTGACACCCTGGGTTCTGCCCCAGAATTGCTTTGTATCCCCGTTGGCAACGCTGGAAATATTACCGCATACTGGGCTGGATTCAAGCAATATAACCAGCTTAACAATACCGGTTTGCCTCAAATTTTAGGGGTTCAGGCGGAAGGTGCGGCTCCTTTGGTCCTGGGCCATCCGGTTGAAAAACCCGAAACCATCGCTACCGCCATCCGAATCGGCAAACCTGCTCGCGGCGAACAGGCGCTTGAGGCAGCTGAACAATCCGGAGGAAAAATTATCGCAGTAAGTGATCAGGAAATTCTCAGCATGCACAAGCGACTCGCCTCGCTGGAGGGGATTTGGGTTGAACCAGCTTCTGTTGCGGGTTTGGCTGGTCTTTACAAACAAATCCAGCAAGGCATGATTGACCCAACCGGTAAAACAGTAGTTGCGGTCTGTACGGGCCATGGCATGAAAGATCCGGACATCGTTACCAGTGGATTTACCGCGCCGAAAGTAATCAACGCGAACTTGGCTGAGCTTGAAGAACTGATCGGCGGTTAATTTTCCATGAAAGTAATCGTAAAAGTCCCCGCTACAACCGCCAATTTGGGGCCGGGTTTTGACGCGATCGGCTTGGCATTGAATTTGTGGAATGAGACTGAATTTTCGATCGTCCCAGAGTCTGGGATTCAATGTTCTATTTTAGGGGAGGGTAGTGGAAAACTGCCTGAAGATGAAACCAATACTATCGTAGCCGCCCTCATCCAGATTTTTTCACATGCCAGAAAACCAATCCCCGGTTTAAATATTCGCTGCCATAACCGGATACCCATGGGTTCTGGATTAGGATCTTCGTCCGCAGCCCTTCTAACTGGATATTTGGGTGGAAATGCTTTGCTTGGCTCACCATTTTCGACAGAAGAGCTGCTAAAGATAGCGATTAAAACCGAAGGACATCCTGATAATGTTGCCCCTGCCATGTTGGGGGGTTTGGTCGCCTCACTGGTAAAAGAGGATTGTGTAATCCCCGTTCGATTGAACTCGTTTAATCCGTCGGTCCCCATCCATTGCACGGTCGTTTTACCAAATTTTGAGTTTCCCACCTTGGAGGCTCGAAGAATCTTGCCTGAGTCGATTTCTCGAGGGGACGCGATCTTTAATATCAGTCGGGCAATTTTAGTTACCGAGGCGTTGAGAAACGGCGATTTAAGTCTGCTCGGCGCAACGATGGAGGATCGAATTCACCAACCGTATCGGCTTGCCCTCATTCCGGGCGCCCTGGATGCGATGGACGCTGCCATTAAAAACGGGGCCAAGGCGGTTGCCCTCTCCGGTGCGGGTCCGAGCCTGATTGCGTTCTCATCCGCGGAATCGCCTTCTGTGGGTTTATCGATGCAAGATGCATTTCTTACAGCCGGTATGTCTTCAAGAATTTTTGAATTAGGAATTAGTCAGCAAGGCGCGAAAGTAGTTGTTGAAGACAATGAATCATAAAACTAATCGTAAGGTCGTTTTAATTACAGGCGCGGGTAAAGGCGCCGGCGCGTTCCTCGCCCGAGAGCTTGCCGGGAAAGGGTATCGCGTTGCCGCGAATGATATTACACCAATCAACCTCGAGGTCGTTGCCGGAGAGATAATAAAATCCGGCGGCGAGATTTCTCTCCACATCCATGACGTGGCAAAGAAACTGGATGCGCAAGCCCTTATCAATGATGTGATTGACCTGTATGGTCAGATCGATTTTCTAATCAATACCGCCAACGTCAATTTACCATCAAACTTGCTCAACGTCGATGAGTGGGATCTTCACCGCGTTTTTGACGTAAATTTAATCGGAACGATTCTCCTCATCCAATCTGTTGGCAGGGTCATGCGAACACAGGGCTTTGGCAAGATTGTTAATATCCTTCCGGAAACAAGCAAGGCGAGCATCACCCAGCTCGCTAGTATCGCCGCGTTGGAAGAATTAAGCATTGCTGCCCGAAATGAGTTTTTGACATACAATATTGAGCTTTCTTATCTCAAGCAGAATCAGCTCACGGATTGGTTGGGTAAAATTCAAAACTGACATTAAGTTATAATCAATCTAAACACACTAAAAACGGAGGAATATGATCACACAAAAAATGGTTAACGCGATAAACGAGCAGATTGTTAAAGAACTCGCCTCGTCTTATCTTTATTTATCCATGGCCGCCTATTTCGATCGAACCGGTCTTCCCGGCGCGGCACATTGGATGCATCTTCAATCCACTGAAGAACATGAACACGCGATGAAATTGTTTGAACACCTGACGGACAGGGGCGGTCATATCGTTTTAGGCGCTATTGAAGCGCCCCAGAATGATTGGAAAACCTCAATGGCTGCTTTCCAGGCTGTTTTAGCACACGAACAATTTATCACAAAATCAATCCACGATCTTTACAATCTCGCCGTGGTGGAAAACGACCTCCCGGCACAAGTAATGTTACATTGGTTCATCAATGAACAGGTAGAGGAAGAAAAGAACGCCCAGGCGGTAATTGACAGCATGAACCGCATCGAAGCTCATGAAACCGCTATCTTGCAATTGGACCACCAACTAAGCAAACGAGCGTAAAATACAGAGCCTGGATTACTCCAGGCTCTTTTTCAAATGAAATTGCCTGAATTTTCAACCGTACGCGCCTCCACCAAGCACCTTGAGTTGTGGGTAAAAATGCGCCTGGATCTTTGGCCTAATCACTCGAGGGAGGATCATGAAGCCGAAGCGCTTTCCTTCCTGGAGACGCCATCCAAGACTCCAGTATTCTTGTGTCTTAATGATCTTGGGCAGGTGATTGGATTTTTGGAAGGAAATATTCGCGAATCTGCTGAAGGCTGCCACACCAATCGGGTAGGATATGTGGAGGGCTGGTTCGTCATTGAATCTGAGCGCGGAAAAGGAGCGGGCGGAGTATTGATGCATGCCTTTTTTTCCTGGTGCGGTGAGATGGGGATAACTGAAGCTGCCTCCGATACCTGGGAATGGAATGAACAGAGCATCAAAGCTCACCAGGCACTTGGCTTTTCTGAAACAGAAAAGATTATCCATTTCCGAAAGAACCTATTACAATAGAGCCGATCAAATTCATGCGCTGACAACCGGAGAACTCCGGTTGTTTTGCGAAAGGCTATTAAATGGCATATATCGGCGAAATCTCTGCATTAGTGACCGGGGTATTCTGGTCTCTTTCCGCTATCGGATTCACGATGGCGGGAAAAGATTATTCTTCGAATATCATCAATCGAATCCGCATCACCTTGGCATTTTTGGCCTTGTTATTGATCAATTATTTTTCACTCGGTCTTGCTCTGCCAATTCATGCCGAAGCCGAGCGTTGGGGATTTTTCCTGCTCTCAGGTATCCTTGGGTACGCTTTGGGAGACCATTTTCTTTTTAGTTCTTACCAAATTGTTGGTCCCCGTATCGGGTTACTCCTCCTAAGCCTTCATCCTGTTTTCAGTACCATCATCGCCTGGTTCTTAGGCGAAACGCTTACCTGGATTCAGATCAGCGGTGTGGTTATTACAGTTGTCGGAATCGGTTGGGTTGTTTTGTTAAAATCTGGATCACAGTTGGAAGATGAGCGATTCAAGATCACCAAAAAAGGGGTAATCTATGGCTTGCTGGCAGCTGTCGGACAGTCCACCGGATTAATTTTCTCAAAAATGGGAATGACTGAAGGCTTTCCAGCGATCGCTGGAAATGTAATCAGGATGCTTGCCGCTTTTTTGTTTCTATGGATCGCGGCCGTTTTTGGCAAAGAGGTCGGAATAACCTTTCGCGCGGTCTTTCAAAAACCAAAATCTTTTCTATGGGTCTTCTTTGGGGCAATGATGGGGCCAGTTATTGGGGTTTCTCTATCACTCTACGCGGTTCAGAAAACCCGCGAGGTAGCCGTTGCCTCTACCTTAATGGGGCTCTCCCCGATTTTCATGCTGCCGATTAGCTATTATTTCTTTCATGAACGATTTGGATGGAAAGTGGTCATCGGTACAGTGTTAGCACTCGTCGGAGTTACGATCTTATTAATTTTTAGACAATAATATGCCAATTTACGAATTTATTTGTCTGGATTGCGGCAAAAAGTTTGAGCGGTTTTTCTCTTACAGTGAATATGGAAAAAAAACCGTGGTTTGTGTTTTTTGTGGCAGCATGAAGAATAAACGCAAACTAACCCGGGTACGCGTCAAACAAAAAGGAACGGATTTTTCTGCCCTGACCGACCCAGCATTATTAGGTCAAATTGACGATAACCCGAAATTATTGGGAAAAATGATGCGAGAAATAGGGTCAGATATGGAAGGCGATCTCCCTCTCGAATTTAACGAGGTAATTGATCGTCTGGAATCGGGACAATCACCGGATGAAATTACAAACAGTTTGGGTGATTCAAATGTTGATTCTGATGACGGGGCTGTTGGCTAACTTGCCAGGCGGCTGGAAACAACTTGCTTGATCTGTCGCTGAATGTTCTCCCAGCTATCCTTACCTTGAATAATGACCCAACGAGAAGGTTCCTCTTTCGCCAATTCCAAATAACCTGCCCGAACGCGCTCGTGAAAGGCAAGATCATAGGCATCCAACCGATTCCATTCCGCCTGGGCTGTCTTTCTTTTTAAGCCTTCCTCCACATCCAAGTCGATGAGAATGGTGAGGTCGGGTTTTAAACCACCCGTAGCGAATTCAATAATTGTACGAAGTTGGTCGAGTGGGATTGTACGGTGTCCATAGCCTTGATAAGCCAGGGTTGAATCGTAGAACCGGTCACAAATCACAATCATACCCTGCGCCAGTTTGGGCTTAAGCGCTTGCTCAACATTTTGAGCCCGGGCAGCTTGATACAACAACGCTTCTGTCCTTGGGTGCATTTCAGTATTGTTTAGATTGTGGATTACATCTCGGATCTGTTCACTGATCGAGGTGCCACCTGGTTCGCGGGTTACAAAAACTTGTTTCCCAAGGCTTTCAAGCCATTCACCGAGTGGTTTTACGTGGCTTGTTTTTCCTGATCCATCGGGACCTTCCAGAGTGATAAACATGCGCTTTGAGCCTTAATCCCGATAAATTCGCACGTATCGGCGCGGTTCTTTGCCAATAGAGTGAGAAATTAATTCGGCTTGTTGAGCTAATTCATGCTGAACTCTGCGAACGTTAGCGGGGGCTGGCGGCAGGTCGATATAACGCTCTCCGTCCCTAATGGCCTGGATTGCCGACCTGGTAACCATGTTCACCTCATCCAGATTTTCAGAAGGCTGGTCTGGGACGGCATACTCGAACAAACCAAGCATAAATTGTTCGATCTGAGCAACGGTATTCGATCGTAATACATAAATGGGTAAGCCCCGGGATTCCGCCTCGGCGATTGTAGCTTGATGATCTCGATAATAGGATCGCAATGTAATTAAACTATCCGCTTCATCAAGAATCCGAACAATCTGTACCGGAACACCAACGATCTTGGCCGCTTGAAGCAATCTGTTTCGGGCTACCCCATAGGGGAAAATTTTGCGGAGCCTCAAAGGTTTTGCCGAAAGGTGTGTGGAAACATCTTGGGTAATATCCATTTTACGATCACTAGGTGTGGGTTCTGGTTTTTCCTGCCAAAATGTTTGTGTCGATTTATTTGGTTTAAATCCCTTTGATTCCTGCTCCGATTTAGGCTTGGTGCGTGATTGTTCGATTTCTGAAAGAATCGGTTCCGATTCTTTGATGTGGATCTTACCGTCTTGATCGATAATTCGTTTTTCCGCGGTGAGGGGAATTCCACGCAAAAGCTTATCCACCGCCTCAGTAATATTTTTATGGATAATAAACTCATCCCTGGATTGAATTTCGATTAAAACATCAAATGTGGGTGGAGCCCGGCGTTCCAAGACGGTTTTTTGCGTTCCTCGTCGCTTGGCTTCCTCGTCAGACAAAGTAACCGACTCAATCCCGCCGACCAGATCCGAAAGGGTTGGATTGAGCAAAAGGTTCTCCAGGGTTTTTCCGTGTGCGGTGCCAATCAGCTGCACTCCTCGTTCAGCAATTGTCCGAGCTGCCTGAGCTTCCAGTTCTCGTCCAATTTCATCGATGACTATAACCTCCGGGTTGTGATTTTCAACGGCCTCAATCATCACTTCATGTTGGAGGGTTGGTACTTTCACCTGCATTCTACGAGCGTTACCTACCGCCGGGTGAGGAACGTCGCCATCCCCGCCGATTTCGTTGGAGGTATCAACAATGATGACCCGTTTGGAATCGGATAATATTCTGGCGGCTTCACGTAAGATTGTAGTTTTCCCAACTCCGGGTTTTCCCAAAATTAAAATCGACCGATCTGTTTCGATTAAATCCTTGATTACATCGATATAACCGTAAACTGCCCGGCCGACTCTTAAAGTAAGCCCAACCACAATTCCACGCCGGTTTCGAATAGCTGAGATTCTGTGCAAGGTGCGTTCAAGCCCTGCCCGGTTGTCTGCGTCAAAAACGCCGATTTTCTCCACGATCGCGTCAATTTGTTCGCGGGTTACTTCCTCATTGGTCAATTGGATCTCACCGTCCACATAACGCGCGGTAGGAAAGCGACCCAAATCGATGATGATTTCAAGTAATTTATCGAAGCGGTCTGCTTTTTGAACCGCTAAAACCACCCCATGAGGCAGAATGCCTAACAAAATTTCAAGATCGTCTGTAATTCGTTTTTGAGTCATTGTTTGACCCGGAAATGTTTAACTTGCTCAACATATTCTATTGAATTTTTTTCAAAAGAGGAGGGAACCATCCTGGTTTCGCGAGCCGGAACGTTATTACTAAGAACATCCTGCGGTATTGGGCTCACAAGACGTTTAAAGCAGACTTTTTGTTCCTCAACCATCAACGCTCCTATGTTTTCAACTGAGTTGTCAATCCAACCCATTGTTGATTTCGTTAGAATATAAATTTCCTGATCCTTGTTTATTGTAAGAGAATTGATCAAATTTAACAATTTTTGACTTCCGTGTTCAATATCCGGCAGAAAATATGGAGTGATTAATTTACCATGTGCTCCAGAGGAAATCAAGGCAAAGGAATGATCTTCCGCGTAACGCAATAAACGGCCTTCATTGGGCGGAAATGGTTCTAAAAATTGGATCATGGGCGGGGTAACTTGTGAATATAGGTGCAACAATTCAGATTTGGCCGACTGGTCTAATGGAATCCACCTTCCAGCGGTGCGTTCAAGCCTGTTCGTATCCATCCGCCAAATTTTTTGGGTGTAGTAGCTTGAAAAACCAACTTTTTTAAGCCCGCCTTGTACTTCAAGATTGGCTGATTCCGCGGATATAGCAACAATTTTTTGACTGCCTGCGATCGAGAGGACATACTCAAGCGCTTTTTGAGCAATCGGTTCATCGATCAATTCAACGGGAGAGATGAAAGTTAGATTTCCGTATAACCGCTCTTTATTTAGGCTGATACCTAAAGCAAAGGTGTTTTCTCCTTCCTCGATAAAAGCTCCAAAATTCTTGGTAAATGGAAAAGAAGCGGAAATTAACTCCGAGATATGCCGATTGTTTCCATGGATAAATCTTCCGATTCCATTTAAATCCTCCCTTGATCCCAAACCGGCAATTCGTGGAATATCCAATAAACTGATTTCGTGGACCGTCATTCGGCTCGGATCTTAATCAGTTTCCGTGCACATTTTGGCAAAATACCGATGAAAGCGAAGATCCCCGGTCAACTCGGGGTGGAAAGATGTCGCCAATAAATTGTTTTCTCGTACAGCCACAATCCTTCCATCACTCACGCGGGCAAGCACACGCGCTTCGCCGCCAATTGTTTCAATAATTGGAGCACGAATAAAAATCGCGTGGATTGGACTACTATCTTCGCCTTTATTGATTACCTCTGGGATATCCAGATCCGCCTCAAAAGAATCAACCTGCGCGCCGAACGCATTCCGTTTTACTGTGATGTTCATGACCGACAAAAGCGGTTGGTCACTTTTCGCGTCCCGAGAGAGGAATATCGCTCCGGCGCAAGTACCCCAGACGGGTTTTACCTTGGCAAAGGACCTCAACGGCTCCATTAACCCATATGCAACCGCCAATTTACCGATCGTTGTCGATTCTCCACCAGGGAGAATCAGGCCACTGACCTTTTCCAGCTGAGCCGGTAACCTGATCTCCACGGGTTCAATATTTATTTTTCTTAACGCGGTGACATGCTCTGCAAAATCACCTTGAAGAGCTAATACGCCGATCTTCATAGATTAGGTGCTTACCAGCCTCTACCCGCGATTTTCTCAGATTCATCCATTTGAGAAATGTTCCGGCCAACCATTGGCTCGCCCAAATTTTTGCTTACTTCGGCGATGATACCTGGATCTCGGAAGTGGGTAGTAGCTTTTACAATCGCGGCGGCTCGTTTGGCAGGGTCTCCGCTTTTGAAAATGCCAGATCCCACAAAAACGCCGTCAACGCCTAATTGCATCATCAATGCGGCATCGGAGGGGGTCGCGATTCCACCAGCGGCAAAATTTACCACGGGGGTTCTTCCAAGATCGCGGGTTTCCTTTACCAGCTCGTAAGGCGCGCCTATTAACTTGGCGTATGCCATCAGTTCTTCCACCGGCATGTTCTGAATCCGCCGAATTTCACCGAAGACTGTTCTGGCATGACGAACCGCTTCAACAACATCGCCTGTACCAGCTTCACCTTTGGTTCGAATCATCGCGGCACCTTCACCTATTCGGCGCAAGGCTTCACCTAAATTACGACAGCCACAAACAAACGGCACTTTAAAATCGTGTTTGTAAATGTGATGTTCTTCATCGGCCGGGGTAAGCACCTCTGACTCGTCAATATAATCAACTTCCAGCGATTCAAGTACCTGGGCTTCAACAAAGTGACCAATACGGCATTTAGCCATTACAGGAATTGTGACGGCCTCTTTAATTCGTAAAATTAACTCGGGATCGCTCATGCGAGCTACGCCTCCCTGGGTACGAATATCGGCCGGGACCCGCTCAAGCGCCATTACCGCAACCGCGCCCGCGTCTTCCGCTATCCGAGCCTGCTCCGGGGTCACGACATCCATAATAACGCCACCCTTAAGCTGTTGCGCTAAACCTTTTTTCAAGGTAAAAGTTCCAGTAGTTGTTTCCATATGCTTAATCTCCTTGAAATAACATTTGTTATTGTTCTTAAATACATTCTACCACGCGGCGGAATTTTTGGTTATTCCGCTTGACCGATAGTCGAATATGGTATACAATAATACAAAGATACAATGATACAATTATGAAAAGGCTCAACATCGACTTTCGCTCAGATATTCCGATTTATCAACAGATTGTTGATCAGATTCAATACATGATTTCCACCAACGAGCTAAAACCCGGAGATCAGCTGCCTACCGTCAGAGCTGTAGCCCAGGAGTTGCGAATCAATTTTAATACTGTGTCACGTTCGTATCGAATTCTGGACCAGGCCGGACTGATTTCGACCCAGCAAGGACGCGGAACATATATTTCAGACCGCATTCCAGAAAAGGAGAATGGATCGATTAAAACAGAAATGATGTTGGATTTAATTCAAGATTTTTTGAATAAAGGCCAACAACTTGGCTACTCAAAAGAACAGATATTAGAACTGCTTGGAAAAATTAGTTCTTAGAAAGGTATCACCATGGAAAAAGTTAACTTGCTCGCGACCAAACTTAACAATAAAAACGATCAACACGTGCCCGGAGTTGCCGGCCTGATTTTCGGCATGCTCATACTTATCGCGATTTTAGGAGCGATACTGATGGACGGAAAGGTAAGTGACTGGATTGTTGGAATATTCACATTGGTTGTCAGTCTTATTGCAACAACGCTCTTATTCGGAATTAAGGTCGCAAGTCAGTGGGAAAAGGCGGTGGTATTACGCTTTGGTAAATTTATAGGCTTAAAGGGTCCTGGCATTTTTTGGATTACCCCGGTGATTGAAAGTGTACCCTCCTGGGTGGATCACCGGGTTATGGTAACCCCATTCGCGGCGGAAAAGACACTGACTAAAGATACGGTTCCAGTTGACGTAGACGCGGTTCTTTTTTGGGTGGTTTGGGACGCAGAGAAAGCTGTTTTAGAAGTCGAAGACTATAAAACCGCGATTGCCTGGGCTGCCCAAACCGCATTGCGCGATATTATCGGCAGAATGATGCTGGCAGATATTCTTACAGGACGAAGTTCAATTGACCTCGAATTACAGAAGATTATCGATGAAAGAACCACACCCTGGGGAATAACCGCTCAATCGGTCGAAATCCGGGATATTGTCATCCCCCAGGACTTGGAGAATGCGATGTCACGTCAGGCTCAAGCTGAAAGAGAACGACAGGCTCGCGTTATCCTGGGTGAATCAGAAGAACAAATCGCAGAATCTTTTTCGAGAGCCTCAGAAGTTTATAAAACCAACCCCACCGCGCTCCACCTGCGGGCAATGAACATGTTATTTGAGGGGCTCAAAGAAAAAGGCGCCATGGTAATTGTGCCAAGTTCCGCCATCGACACCATGAACCTGGGCGGCATCGCCGGAATAGCCTCATTAGCCGAGAAAAACATTAATTTAGAGAAATAATTGTTTCACATGAAACAAAAGGAGTAAGAAATGAAAACAAAAACCACTTTAATCATCAACTTAACCATACTGGTCATCTCGTTTGTGGCGGCAGGCTTGTTTTGGAGCGCGCTGCCTGAAGTGATGGCATCTCATTGGAATATCAACGATCAGGTGGACGGTACAATGTCAAAATTCTGGGGGGTTTTTCTTCTGCCAATGGTTTTAGCGGGGACGCTGTTCCTCTTCTTTCTGGTTCCGCTCATCGATCCACTCAAACATAATATCGAATCATTCCGCTCAACTTTCAACCTCTTTATCACGTTGATTAATGGATTCATGGTTTATGTCTATGGACTTACCATCGCCTGGAATCTCGGCGCCCGTTTCAATATGAGCGAGATGATCATGCCGGGCATTGGGCTCATCTTCATCGGCTCAGGATATTTAATCTCAAAAGCAAAGCGGAACTATTTCATTGGAATCAGAACCCCCTGGACGCTTGCCAATGATCTTGTCTGGGATAAAACCCACTCCATTGGTGGAAAATTGTTTATCGCTACGGGGGTTTTACTGCTCCTAAGTATGTTCGCCAGTCAGTATGCCTTTCCGATTATGATGGTCGCGGTATTTGGAACAGTAATTTTCACTTTCGCGTACTCGTATTTTGTTTACAGCCAGCTTGATAAATAAGATTACTCGCAGAACAGGCAGCGTGGAGGATGTTTCACATGAAACATCCTCCACTGTTTTAACCGGAAAAGAAAGTTGTACAATAATATAAAAGGTGACTCATATGAAAAACGACCGCTTTCTATTTTCTATTTTGATTGGTATTTTGGCGCTAGTGATCATCGCCTTGGTGGTTTTTTTCACCCGGGCGGATTCGTTGGAGTATGTTACCAACAACGAGCCGGACGGAGTGGTTCACAACTATATCGTTGCCCTCCACAAATATGATTACGACCGTGCCTTCACTTATCTGGCCGATCACCCGCTAAAACCATCCCTGGACACCTTCCGTCTCTCCTTCATCAATCACGAGATTGACCCAAGTTTTGTAGGTGTGGAAATCGGAAATGTTCAGAAATCGGGGAATAATGCCTCGGTTGAGCTCGGAATTCTTTACTCATCCAGTGATCCATTTAATTCTGGGGGTACCTCAAAGGATTATGCTCAATTGGAATTGCAGGATGGAGAATGGAAAATCAGGCTTATGCCTTACTATTATTGGGCGTGGCATTGGTACGAGCCTAAAAACTGAGCGGGGTCGCGATGAAAATTATTCGGCGAATTTACACTTATCTCATTGTTCTCATCAGCCTTGAAATCGTGATCTGGGGTGTCATTAACCTGATGCGCACAATATTTCGGACGAGTTTTTCAGTTCCGGGCACCGATATGCTTTCGATGTCCCTCGCATTGGTGTTGGTAGGCGTTCCGGTGTTTTTAGGACATTGGCTCTGGATCAAAAAGAATGAAAATATTCATGAAGAAAAATCCTCTTACGTCCGTGGAATTTTCTACTATTCAGCGTTTCTGATTCTATTCATCCCTATCGCCCAGAACTTATTAGCCTTAATCAATCGGGGTCTTTTGTCAATTTTTGGGGTCGACCCGATAGCGGCTTTTGTAGGCGGAACCCAGTCAACAATCGATAATTTTATCGCCATGGCAGTAAATGGGCTTATCGGTTACTATCTCTTACGCCTTTTCAATCGGGGTGAAGATTCGGAGATTCGTAAGCATTTCCATGAAATTTTTCGAATCCACGATTACGTTTGGGTACTTTATGGTTTGTTCTTTATTTTGATCGGCACTCAAAAAATTCTGCACTTCATCGTAATCGGTCAAACCACCGCTCTCAGCCCATCCGGCAATGAAGCATTTATCAACAGCCTGGCTTTGTTGTTGATTGGTTTTCCCCTCTGGGCTTGGTTTTGGACCCGGCGTCAAAAAATTGACGCGACCGTAACCACAATGGTGCGCCTGGTATTCCTTTTTATCCTTTCAACCGTTGGAATAACGGTTACTCTTACAACGGCAAGTTTGTTTGTCCATCCGTTCATCCGCCTGGCGTTAGCGGACCCTGAAATCGGAAAAAATTTCATCACTCAAATCGCGGGGCCTCTTTCGGTTGGTCTGCCGGTCGGAGTCTTGTGGTATTACTATCATAGATGGTTGAACGTTGAAATCAAACAAAAATTCTTGTCCCCTGAAAACCGTGGAATTTCGCGTTTTTACGCTGCCCTGCTTGCGATGATCGGTTTCATCGCGACATTGGTTGGAATCGGCTTATTTGTATCGATTTTCGCATCCTTTGTCTTCGGAACAAAGATATTCAGTGAGACTTTTAGAAACGGTTTTTCCAATTCTCTGGCGACCCTGATTACAGCGCTTCCATTATGGCTGATCAATTGGCACAAACTCGATAACCCTTCCCCCGATTGGCGCAATGAAAACAGTGCCTCGGTTACCCGTAGAGCATATCTGTATATCGCGATTTTTGGAACGGTGATTGGCAGCATGGTCTCCGCCATCAACTTAGCGAACACCTTGCTGTACGGTTTTCTTGAACAACGTGGCACTACTTTTGGGACAGAAATTTTATCCAAGAGTTTATTGACTCTTGAGTTCACAATTTTTGCGATCTACCATTGGCAAAAAATTAAAGAAGACAATAAACTTATTCGAGAACAGGAAAAAGGGTTCAGCGGCGACCGTTCCGTAATTTTGCTTGGATATTCGAGTCACTTTACCGAGCAAGTAATCAGCGCCGTACAGGCAAAACTGGGTGAGGCTCCCATTCACTCTATGGGTTTGGCAGAATTTGAAACAGCTGTATTGACAGACCAGGACACTGTCCTTGTTTCATCTGAGCAATTGCTCCAAGGTGTGGTTGCAAAAGAGGGGACTGATCACCAAAAAGTGTACTTGCAAACACCAACCGGGTTTGCAGATTATTCACTCAAAGTTAGTCCGCGCGTTGAAGCCACAGTTAACGCGGTAGTGGATATATTTCAAGGTAAGTTTAAAGCCGAGGCTCAAGGAACGAAACCCTGGCAAATTATCGCTTACATCATGGCAGTGTTATTCCTTTCCGAAATTTTATTGGCGCTCTTTTCGGTTTTGCGAGAATCGTTTCTGTGATTGATAAAATAATTATTATCTGATAAAATATGCGCGCTGCCGTTTGGGATGCCCCCCTCATCTCAGGCGGCAGCACTTATTCGATTTCATTTTCAAACATAATTCTTACCAGATCAGCCGCATTGACTGCCCCAAGTCGAAGATACATTCGCCCAATGTGGGTTTTAACCGTATGCTCACTGATGCCGAGTTCATAGGCTATTTGACGCTGGGTTTTGCCGATCTTGATCAAGCGCGCGATCATAGACATGCGTGGTGTGAGTTTGGATTTGTTCATTTTCCCCTTTCCTCCATTCAAAATATACCATATTGGCATGATATACGGACTGGTTTCTGTTGTAAAATTAGTATATTAATGTGATCACCCTACAACAGGAGCGAAGGATGAAGGTAGAAGTTCTGCAGGAAGTGTTAAATCGTGGATTAAGTATTATTCACCCCGCTATCCAATCAAGAAGCACTTTACCAGTCTTGGCAAATGTATTGATCGCTACGGATGAAGGCAGACTTCGCCTGTCGGCGACCGACTTGGAATTGGGAATCACTTGTTGGATCGGGGCTAAGATCGAGGATGAGGGTTCCACTACCGTTCCCTTTAAAACTTTTTCGGAATTGGTTGGTACATTACCCGACGCCAAAGTATCCCTCTCTTTGAATACGGATAACGAGATTCTCAATATCCGTTCCGGGTCATCTAAAAATGACATCAAGGGAATCGACGCGGACGAATTTCCTATTATGCCGGTCCCTAATTTTGATGACGCGATCATGATCAATGTCGCCGATTTTAGGGAAATGGTTCAACAGGTCGCCTTTGCCGCTTCCATGGATGAAGCCAGACCGGTTTTAATGGGAGTGTTGATTAAATTTGAAGAAACCACCATCACCATGGCTGCCGCAGACGGTTTTCGCTTATCAGTGCGCTCAGCTGCGCTTTCTGAACCAGTAAAAAATCCCTTCAAAGTCATCGTCCCCTCAAAGGCACTTCAAAACTTAAGCCGAATCGCAACCAACGCCGAAGAACCGATTCAAATGGTACTTCCAAAAGGGAGAGGGCAGGTTGTCTTCCGAGTCAAGGATGCTGAGCTCACTTCACAATTAATCGACGGATCATTCCCTGATTATCAACAAATAATTCCGCAAAACTTGCGTACGAAAACGATCGTGTCGACCGAATCACTGCTAAAAGCCTGCAAGCAAGCCGAGATTTTTGCTCGTGAAGGAACAAATGTTGTTAAATTGGACATTCAAGGGGCAGACGATCCCAACGCGCCAGGCACAATGATCATAAGTGCCCAGAGCGAAGAAACAGGAAAAAACGAGACGATGGTTTCATGCGTGATTGACGGAGACCCAATTTTAATCGCATTCAACGTTAAGTATCTGCGTGAGGTACTTGAAGTGGTTAGAACAGGGAATGTGGTCATCCAAACTTCCGCGCCAAATGCCCCAGGGTTAATCACCTCTAATGACAACCTCGACTTCCAGCATGTAATTATGCCCATGCATTTAGGATAGATTCGAACGCCGGTTAGCCGGCGTTCTTTTTAGCGCCCTCAATGGATAATAAAACTTCCACCGGCAGAGTACTTCAAATATCTCTGGCTCTTACCCAGTACCCTATCCTCTCATCAAGAATACGAGAAAAAATGAGAGAAGAATTGTTTAAACGGGGCATCATTCTACAAGATGACTTTGAGGAACAGGTTCGTAAAAAAGCCATCGATTCTCAAATCATGGAAGGTTTGCATGACCCTTATGCCGAAGAACCGTTTGACCTGTGGGAATTGCGTCGTGAGCGAGTAAGAGACTCCTTAACTGATTTTTATTTTGCGTATAACTTGCCCTTTGAGGAATTTGAGGACATAGTCAAGGAAACAATCGGCGAGCGCGGGGTGACCCCGACCTTGGTTACCTTCAATCCTGAGTTAGCGCCGCAGGACATGCTCTTCGAACAGGCAAAAATGATCGAAAAAATGTCGCCAGAGGAGCGAAAACTCCACGAGGCGAGATTGAAGGAAATTAAGGTGGTACTCATCAGAACCATGATCAGCGATCACCTTATCTACTTAAAACTCGCCCGCAAATGGTTTACCGTTAGAGATTTGGAGGAAATTCGCAACCGCAAAATCGGTTACGGTAAAATCGGCGGAAAAGCGGCAGGGATCATGCTCGCGTATCGCATATTACAAGATGTAGCCCCTGAACACATCAAGTCGTCTATACAAATTCCCAAATCGTATTATTTGGCCTCGGATATTTTTTACACCTTCATGGCAAATAATAACCTCAATCATTGGAACGACCAGAAATACAAGAGCGAAGAACAAATTCGGGCTGATTACCCGATTATCTATCAAGAATTTATTAATGGGGAGTTTCCCGCAGATATTCGTGAAAAATTGCGTGAAATTGTACGTGAGTTTCACGGACAACCGATTATTTGCCGTTCTTCAAGTTTGTTAGAAGATAACTTTGGAACGTCTTTCGCGGGTAAATATGATAGTTTTTTCTGCCCAAATCAAGCGACGGAGGATGAAAATCTCGACTTTCTTTGTTTGTCAATTTCAAAGGTTTACGCCAGCGCGGTAAATCCAAATGCCTTGTTGTATAGAAATAACATGGGGCTGGAGGATTATGACGAGCGAATCGCGATTTTGATTCAACCCGTGATGGGGGAGACATTTGGTCAATATTACTTCCCACACGCGGCAGGGGTCGCGTTCAGCAAAAACCTTTACCGCTGGTCACCTCAAATCGATCGGAATGAAGGATTTGCCAGATTGGTCTTCGGTCTTGGAACCAGGGCGGTAGACAACTTTGGCGAAGATCATCCCAGAATGGTTGCTCTTTCTCATCCGCTTCTCCATCCGGCATCCTCGGTTAAACTCATTAAAATGTATTCTCAAAAGTTTGTTGATGTGATTGATCTTCGCAAAAATGAACTGGTAAGCCTGCCAATTGAAACTATGCTCAATCCACGCAGCAGGATTGTGCGCTATGTTGCCCAAACAGATGAAGGAGATTATCTCGCATCAATTCGAACCAGTACGGGCGACCCAGAAAAAATGGTTATTACGTTTGATGAGCTGCTGCGCCGTACAAAATTCGCCGCCACGCTCAGCGATGTGCTTAAAATTTTGGAAACTTATTATAAGAATCCGGTTGACACTGAATTTACGCTTGAGATTCTAAATCCCGGCTCAGTTACGCCAGAAGTAAAAATCACCTTATTGCAATGCCGCCCCCAAAGCCGAATGAAAGAACAGGATCTGATCAGTATTCCGGAAGATCTCGATGAAGAGAAAATAATCTTTTCAAGTCATAAAATGATCCCGAAAGGTCATATTCAGAATATCGAGTATGTACTCTTTGTGCCGCCAAAGGGCTATTTCTCCATACCAACTCTTTCAGATCGTACTCGTTTTGAGCGCACGATTGGGGTGGTTAATAATGCCCTCAAGGGTAAGGTTTTTATCTGCATCGGTCCTGGAAGGTGGGGAACCTCGACTCAGGATCTTGGAGTTCATGTGGCTTATGGCGACATCTATAACACCAGCGCATTGATTGAATTAACAGGCGCGAGTGTCGGTAGCTCCCCTGATCCCTCCTTTGGTACTCATTTTTTTCAAGATATGATGGAAGCCCATATATTCCCGCTAGCCATCAATCTGGATAACTCAAAAACGGTCTTTCGAGAGGATTTTTTCTATTCAACCCCAAATCGACTTCAGGAAATAGTTCCTCAAGCCGATCCTATCCTGCTCAACGCGCTTAAGATCATAAAAGTCTCGGATTTTGCTCCTGGAAAAACTTTGGATCTGATTATGAATGATGAGGAAAGTCGGGCGGTATGTTTTATCAATACCAGCGAAGATGAGTTCATTTAAGTTTGTATAGAACAAAACGTTTGTTTGAAAATATCGCGGCAGAGTCCACCTGAGGGCAATCAAGAATTGAATCCGGAGTCAATTGCAAATTGTTATCTTGCTTCTTGTTGATTAGGACAAAGTTACCATCAGCCAGCCCATCACATGAATCCTGGGCAAAGGAAGCCCTTTCGGTAAATAAATACAATGCCCGCGGTTTAAAAAAGACGATCACATCATCAGGTGATGTTTCTTCTCGAATCGCTTCATAAGCGGCATAGCTGTATGGGTCAAATGGACCACTGATATCTCGTTCCGCATTAAGATTTCGAATCCCGCTCATAACACCGCCATAAAGGTAAAAGATAGTCAATAAAGCGGCTGCGCCAATCAGGGGTTTATATAGCCATTCTCGCGTCCCAATAATTATTTTCGCCCCCTCAACCGTTCTGATTAGAAATAAAAGAATTAACGGCAAGAGAAACCTGGCGCCCTGTCTTTCCGGCCAAACCACAAAGGTTAAAAGTGTGAGATAGAAAAAGACCTGCGAACCAGAATCTTGCTGGAAAGCTTTTTTCTGAGCGAATAGAAACGCGACAAAAAACAATCCAAAAATCCATTTTGCGAAGGGCTGATTGCCAAAGAAATCACTGAATGCCCAAAAATAATGAACGCTGTTTTGCCAGAGGTTTTTCCAGGAAAACAATTCAAAGTGGGAGATGTAAGAGCTTTCGCCGGTAGGAAAGATGAGCCTCTGAAGGGTATAAAGAATACCAACCGTCGCTAAAATTACGAAAAGTTGAGAAAACGCATGTTTACGAGATGGATGCTTAATTAAACCTGGCAGTAGAAAGGTGATCAGCAAAATGCCATGGGTTCGAAAGAAAATCGCAAAGAAAAGGAGAATTCCCGCCACAATCGCGTTTTTATAACCCGCTTTTAAGTCGTCCGCTTTCCAAAGAAACCAATAGCAAGCCGCCAAAAACGGGAGATCAGATTGGATGAGGTCACTCATCTGGATGAACAATGGGGAAAAAGCGCAGAGAGCTATGATTAACAAAGAAGAATACCAATCTATCTTTCGGCGGGCAAACCAAAACATGGCTGGCAGCGCCAATCCCCAAATGAGTAGGTTGATAGATTTAATTGCCAGAGGAGAAATCCCAAATGCGGCGATAACAGGAGATATCAAGAGGGGATATCCCCATGGATAGGCATCCGGACCAGGCGGAATGGCCGATCTCGTGTTCATCACCTTATTTATTTCAAGTAATTTGTCGGTTCTCTGTTCAATAATTGATTGAGCCTGGTTAATATATCCGGCGAAATCATCACCCCATACGTGTCCGCGAGTAAGGTTAGCCCCCATTACCAAAACGGAAAAGAAAATCAAGGAAAGTAATGGCAACCATTCTAATTTTTTTATGGGATTTGGCTTGTTCATAAAATTTATTTTATCAACAGTCGGTAAGGTCCAATGTCTATTACAATCGGATCACCAAACAAATTTTCAGTAAAAGAAAAACTCCACTGATAAAGGTTGGCACACTTTTCGAAGTTACCTTCCGCGAATAAGGATCGAAAATCACATTCAAAAGATACCTTATCCAAATTATCAACCTCCGTTAGATAATTGTTTTCTGATCCCGGGCTTGGAAGGCAGCTGTTCATCCATTCGCCGTATCCGTCCTTATATCGACACCAACTTATGCCTTTGATCGGGTCAATTAAATAGGTTTTCGCGTCGATTAAACCATCTTTGTCATTGTAAAGGCGGACACTGTCAGTTCCAGAGCTGAGAAAAATTCTTGTCTTCTCGTAATAAAAAACCGCCTTTCCGCCATTTCCATCTAACCAAATATTTTTGATAGTGTAAGGTGGAGAATCAAAAGCTTGATCATCCAGTTTCCAACCATCAAGGGAAACCCGGTTGGGTCCAAGATTAATGATTTCAATAAAGGAATCTCCGGAATCGATTATGCCATCCAGATTATGATCTGCCTGAGGTTGAATCAGAAATTCGTTAAGGATTACTGAGGTAGGCCGATAACCGGTTGGGGTAGGTGTGGAGGTGGGAGTACGAAACGGGGTCAGCGTGGGAGTAGATGTTCGGGTAGGGGTAACCTCATACGCCCAATTCGCGTATCCCGGTGAGCCACAGATCGGCTCTCCTCTGTTATCTTTTACCAAATAATTTCCACCTGCCGAGGTCAGCCAATTCACCGGAGTATCAGGTTTATTTTCCCCAGCCCTTTCCATTGTACATGCCTTAACCGCGTCTCCAGCTGGCCATTGATCAGATGTTTGATTCGCGGTATCAACCAGGGTTCCGACCGAATCGTACAATATCAACGAAATTCCCTGGTCATCCAACCCTATCCATTCATAAACCTGATCTGGAAGCATAGAAGAAAAAATATTGGGATTTCTCGCAAGGATGAAATATCCATCGGCTTCAATCGTTCCTTGCAAGGGCACATTGAATCCTGTTCCTGATTGGGTCGTGAGCATCCAGCCATCCAATGTGATTGGATGGTTGGTAGTGTTATGAAGCTCAATCCATTCGTTATAAGTGATCAATAAAGTACCCATCCAAGCTACCTCATTGATAATCACAGAGCGAAGCTGAATCGGTGTCGGCGAAATTTGTGGTGTGTCGGTCAAAGTCGGAGTTTCGGAGACTTGAGGAGTAGCTGTAAGTAATGGAGCCGAATTATTGCTCTTAGGTGAGCCGCAAATGGAGACTAAATTCATATCAACAGCGATTGGAGTAGAACCATCGTTGGTAAACCAAACACCATCATCTTCATCCTGTGAACCGCTCAGGCTCCTTTCCATCGAACAAACCATTCCGCTGGAACTTCCCGCTGCCCAATCTCCGCCATTCGAATTAGCCCTATCAACCACCAAATTTGAATTATCCAACAACTCAAGAATCATTCCTTGATCGGAGAGGTCTAAATTCGGCGAAACCTGGTCAGAGGATATATTGGTGGCAATTTCATTCCTTTCTATCAAAAAATAACCGCCGCCGGAAATAGAGCCATTCAGAATTATTTCAAAATTAGAGGTTGTATCCCTCAATTTCCACCCATCGAGAGATATGTCACCCGTAGTTGGGTTTCTCAGTTCTATCCATTCGTGGGTTGAATTTGCCGCCGTTCCAGCCCAGGCAATCTCATTAATTAGAATGATGTGGGAATAAATATCTTTCTCGGGAATATGAATTGGCTTCATTTTGGCCGGAATGATATTTGCCAGCGCTAACACACCTGCCACAAAAAAAATGAGAGTAGCGCGAATCGTTTGTTTTGTTAATTGTGACTTGATTTCGCCCATATATAAAAATAACCGAGAAAGCCTCGGCTATAACAAAAATTTCACTGAATCCAATTTACCGGGGTTCCACAACTAATTTTATAGCGGTTCTTGTGTTTCCATCGATTTCGATTTCCGCGAATTCTGGGATCGCTACGATGTGAATATCTTCCGCGTTTAAATAGTTTTTTGCCAGCACCACGGCTTTGACAGCTTGATTTACCGCGCCAGCTCCGATGGCTTGTACTTCGGCATGTTTGTGTTCCCGAATAACACCCGCAATTGCACCGGCAACTGCTGAAGTACGGGAGGTCGCGGATACTTTGATGATGTCCATTGAGGTGCTCCCTTCAATCTTTGCTTACAAAAATACTCTGATTTATTAGATTTTACAAAAAACAATATAACTCTACAATAGTTATTTTTATTATTTAGAAGTAGTAGTAGGTTATGTGGAAAAGTGGAATTTTTGGTTAATTGACCTAATCTAAGCTAATACAGGAACAAATTTATTAAAATTGGACGTAATGGAAGGGCTTTGATCTCCCTACCCAAAAAATTCTTTGTGGAAAACTTCGGAATGTTCTTACCATTCTTTCCACAAAGAGTAATAATTCATCATTTGTTTATGAAATTCAGCATTATCCCTTGTTTTATCCCCTAAACCACCAACCGATTAATTCCGTTTATCAACAAGTTTTATTCATTTTATCCACAGAAAAATCAGTTTATTCCATAGAATAATCAGTTTGAATCTGCTCGATGATGCTTTCAATATCCTCTAAAAGCAAATCCAGGGCAGTTAATTTCTGTTTCATACCTTCCGATGAAAAACCAAATGAGTTTATAAGATTTTTATGTTTTTCAATCAATTTTTTGTTCTCGCTGAACTGAATCGGCATCTTACCGAGAGTCATCAAAAATGGCCAGAATGCGGTTATCGGCTGTTTTCCTTTGGCTTGGGTTTCAATAGAATCGAGAAAATAATTCAACCGAAGAGGATTGATAATCATATCGGCGGGGTACTTTGTTGCCTCTAAAAACAACTCTTTCCATAATGAAATTTTGTTTGAGATCAAATCAATCGAGAGATCTGGGCTCATACATGCCAAAATTTTTCCATTAATCTCGCTAATTTCATGAGAATTGGTTATTTCAAGAAAATCTGAAAGAAAAGACCGAACGGAAAGCGGTTCGTGATCAATACAAGCGAGCGCATTTCCCGCGTCCGCCACCGCTGTTAGATATTCATCCATATTTGTTCGTTGTGGGTCAGCGTTCTTTTCCAGCCAATAGCCGCGAGCCCGTGAACAAAAATAGCGCATTCGGTCAATGATGTTTTTTGGCTCATCAAACTGTGATCGAACCGTCGACTGGGTGAATTCAAAAAAACGGTCCTGTTGGTACAGAATTTCAGCATTCCAGATTGCCCAGCCGCGCAAGCCATCAGCACGCAATAATTTTGGATTTTCATAAGCGGTGTAATCATCATAATGAACGTCCAGGTGATGGTCATCGCTTATTCGAACGAGTTCGTTCTCAATAATGACAGGATCATTTTGCAAAATCAGAAGATCGACATCAATAGGATGATTAATTAGGTGATCATATCCGCGCAAAGAGCCTATCAACATAACAGCGCTGATGGATGGATCGCGCTCAACTTTTTTGGCGATAAACTTTTGAGCGGCTTCGAGTAGATATTCCTTTGTATATTTCATTTCAAAATTACTCCATTAAGGAAGGCTGGAATGGCAGGATATCGAGGGCCGATCGGATCTTATTTTCGATAAAACTAAGATGTTCTTTGTTTTTAACAAAGTCTAATGATCCAGAATCAATGACCAGATAGGGTGTTTTCAAAGCTGGGATGAACTCATCATAAGCGGCGACGAGCTCCGCGATATAAGCCCTGTCCATTGAACGCTCGTATGAGCGATCACGAAGTGCGATACGGTCCATTAACGTATCCACATCCGCGGATAAATAAATCGTCAGATCTGGCAAAGGAATTTTTTCTGCCAGGGCTTGGTGTACTTTGTGGTACATCATCAATTCATCACCTTGCAAGTTAATCCTCGCAAAGAGAGCGTCTTTAAAAAAAGTATAGTCTGTCAACAAAGTTTTATCATCACTCATAAAATTTGGAACGACATCGTTTTGTTGACGATAGCGGCTTAATAGAAAAAAGATTTGGGTCTGAAACGCATAACGAGCGCGGTCCCCATAAAAATCTGAAAGAAACGGGTTTTCCTCAAAAACCTCCAACAAAACTTCAGCGTTTGAGAATTTTGGTTGTAATAAGCGGGCTAGTGTTGTTTTTCCAACACCGATCACTCCCTCAATAGCGATATACATTGGCGCTTCTCCTTGTTAAAAATTATATGTTACTTATGATTTTTGCCCAACCCCTAAAAATTGGAAGGACGTATAATTTGAGCATGTCTATCTACGAAAAATTGGTTTACCTGCGGCAGAACAAATGGCTTGGAAAACTTGCTTATTTACTGCTTAAGGCCTTCGGAGTCGAGATTCCTCTCAGCGTGAAAGTGGGACCAGGATTTTTATTGCATCATGGCGGTATGGGTGTCGTAATCCACCCAAAAACGATTATCGGGTCGAATGTCAGCATCTATCCGGGAGTTACTTTAGGCCGGGCGGATGTGTACCGAAGCGCCTCACACTCCCGATTTGAGGGAATCCGTGTTGGGGATAACGCAATTCTGGGATCAGGATGTAAAGTGCTTGGTGATGAAGGAATTTTAACGATATCGAATGGCAGTGTTGTGGGCGCGAACGCGGTATTGATTGATTCAACTGGGGAAAACGAAATCTGGGCTGGAATTCCCGCGCGGAAAGTTGGCTTGAGAGAAAAGGACGAATGAAATCGCGGATTTGTGTTGTCCCAAAGGTTAGCGGCATCGGGGGAATGGTTTCATTTTTACATAAATTTTCTGATGGCGCGGCGGAAAAAGGGCTTGAAATAACCAATGATCTGGCAGACAAACCTTATTCTGCGATTCTGGTCATTGGAGGGACTAAAAATTTAATCCAATTAGGTTTAGCGCGCATGAAAGGCGTGAGGATTGTACAACGCCTGGATGGAATTAATTGGATTCATAAGGTTATACCTACCGGCTATAAACACGCCCTGCGAGCGAATTATGGCAACTTCATCCTGGCGATCATCCGCAGGTTTATCGCCAACCGGATTGTTTATCAATCTGAGTTTTCCAAAACCTGGTGGGAAAAAAAGTATGGAAAATTGAATAAACCCGATTTTATTGTCCATAATGGAGTCGACACAGTCATTTACTCACCGGAAAAGAATAGAATTCGATCCAAAACCAATCGGATTCTGGTTGTGGAAGGATCAATGGGAGGCGGCTATGAAAGCGGGCTGCTAAACGCGATCGAGTTATGTGATGGTTTGGCAAAAAATGGGCGTGATGTTGAATTACAAGTGGTAGGTGAGGTGGAGGAATCAATTCGTTTGGGCTGGCAAAATCAAGCGGCTTTCCGAATTCTATGGATGGGAGCTGTTTCTCGAGCGGAAATTCCGAGCTTGATGGCTCAATCAGATTTGTTTTTTTCGGCGGATATACACCCCGCCTGCCCCAACGCGGTAATCGAAGCGCTTGCTTGTGGATTGCCTGTGGTCGCGTTTGATACGGGCTCGTTAAAAGAGCTGGTTCCTGATGATTGCGGCCGGGTGGTCGCCTATGGCGCTGACTCCTGGAAATTAGAAAAGCCGGATATTAAAGCTCTTGTATCCGCGGCGGAGGAAGTGTTGAACGAGCAAGAAAGATTCAGTCAGAATGCACGAAAATGGGCAGAAAAAAATTTACGTTTGGATTTAATGGTAGAAAAATATTTAACAGCCTTACTGGATGAGAATGTTTAAAAAAATCTTTTACGCATTGTTTTCAGCACTCTCTGGAATCCTTCCCGTTGAATTCAAGCGTCAGATCACCTCAAGTGAAAAATCTGGATGGCTTCGCGGTGTGCTTAACAAAACGGTTCCATCTGGATTAAGTGTCGTGTCCATTTCCGGAGGCCCACTAAAAGGAAAGAAAATCCTGCTTGACATGAAAAATGAAAAAAGTCGCTGGCTGGGGACCTATGAACCTGAGCTTGTGAGTGCAATCGAGAAACTGGTTGAGCCCGGCATGACCATTTACGATGTAGGCGCAAATATTGGTTACGTATCCATGCTCCTTTCCAAGGCTGCCGGAGAGCAAGGTAAGGTGCTGGCGTTTGAGCCGCTGCCAGAAAATGTTTCCCGTATTCAACATAACGTTCAACTGAACTCTCTTTCAAACATCCGGGTTTATGAATACGCGGTGATTGATACCAATAAACCGGTTATCTTTTATCGGCATCAATCCGTTGGAATGGGAAAAGCCGAAGGCTCAGCAGGTAGAAATGACCAGGAATACTCGGCAACCTTAACCGCGAGCGGGATTAATTTGGATGATTTTATTTTCGAAAAAGGCAACCCAATCCCGCAACTGATTAAGATAGATATTGAGGGAGGGGAAGTATTAGCTCTTCCCGGCATGCGCCGCTTATTGCGCGAGCACAATCCAATTTTATTGTTGGAGCTTCATGGGGCTGAAAGCGAAAAAGCTGCCTGGAATGAATTGGTTAATCATGGTTATAACCTTTTCCAGATGGATAATCTGGATGAAAAAATCGAAAGTGTAGATGATCTCAAATGGAAAGCCTACATCGTTGGGATTAAGCGGGAAAAATGAAAGAAATATTTAAGGGCAGGGTTGGATTAATCCAGCGGGTTAAACCCAACTATAGGGTACCTTTTTTTGATGAGCTGGCGCTTAGAAGCGAAAAAGGTTTTTCCTTGGCGGCTGGGCAGCCCCTTGCCATAGAATCCATTCCAGATCATCGGCTCCTTCAGCATGGGGATTGGTTCAAGACCACAAATTTGCATTTCCTTACCCCTTCCCATCCCTTGTATTTGTGTTATCAAAAAAACATCATCGGCTGGTTGAATCAATGGGATCCTGACGCGCTGATCGTTGAGGCAAATTTTCGTTATCTCTCGTCTTATGCCGCGATAGATTGGATGGTGAGCAGAAAAAGACCTGTGATCGGTTGGGGTTTGGGTGCCAAACCGTTGGGTGGAATCATAGGAACAGCTCGAGATAATTTTCTTAAAAAATTTGATGCTCTGGTTGCCTATTCCACGTCCGGCGCTGCTGAATACTCGGCGATTGGTTTTTCCGCTGAAAAAATTTTCGTGGCCAGGAACGCGGTCGTGAACGCGCCATTGGAAGGGCTGGAAACGATCCTTTCTTCCAGCCGGGCTGAATTACCAATCAAACTTTTATTCGTGGGAAGACTTCAAAAAAGGAAGAATGTTGATTTGTTAATTCGAGCCGTCGCAAGCCTTGATCAGAAAATCCGTCCTCGGCTTTCGATTGTTGGCGATGGACCGGAGATGGAGAGCCTGCGAAAACTGGCTGATTCTCTTCCAGTTCAAGTGAGGTTTACCGGTCATCTGGAGGGGGATGAGCTTGAACGCGAGTTTATCCAATCCAATCTCTTTGTCTTGCCTGGAACCGGCGGGTTGGCGGTTCAGCAAGCCATGTCTTTTGGTTTGCCCGTGATTGTGGAGGAGGGTGACGGCACTCAGAATGATCTCGTATCCGTGGAGAATGGCTGGATGTTAAAGCGTGGTGACCTGGATGAACTGATTGGCATCCTTCAACAAGCTCTTTCCACACCTGAAAAATTATCAACAATGGGCTTGGTGTCATTACAGATTGTGAAAGAGGAAGTCAATATCCAAAAAATGGCCGATGTTTTTGTGCGGGCTTTGCGAAGTTCGGAGCTCCAAAGCTGAAGGGAATCTAACCCGCCTGGCGCTTGAGGTATAATTGAAATTCGTGTCCCTCGAAATAGTGGTAGAATAATTTTCGCTTGGAGGGATGACCGAGCGGTTTAAGGTAACGGTCTTGAAAACCGTCGTACTCGCAAGGGTACCGTGGGTTCGAATCCCACTCCCTCCGCTCAAAAAAACTGGGGAGGTGCCAGAGTGGCCGATTGGGCTCGCCTGCTAAGTGAGTGTCGGGGTAAACTCGACCGCGGGTTCGAATCCCGCCCTCCCCGCTCTTTAAAAGGCGCCAATGCGCCTTTTTTATTTTTTCTTTTTCTTTGGTTTTTCGATCTTATAGCCAAAATGGGATAAAACTTCCTCATTATCCCGCCAATTTTTTCCACTTTTACCCGCAATTCTAAAAACACCTTTCTACCGCTCATTTCTTCAATCTGCTGGCGGGCGGCAATGCCGATCTGTTTCAACATGGAACCGTTTTGCCCAATGAACATAGGTTTTCTCAGTACTGTATGAATAATGCTTCCGGTGGATTGTATCGCGAGCCTGATCGAGGAGTTTTCTGGGTTTTGGGGTTAATTGGTCACTCAAATGGCATATAATTTCTGGAAGGGGTTTGTGTATAATACTTTTAAGATTAGTTTGCAATTGCATACCTGAAATAATCAAGGATAATTACATTATTACACGCTAATTCTTGCAGGCTATACGTCATGATTGCAGCGTATCAAGAGTCCGTATAATTAATAGTT
>DATMWA010000067.1:0-47664 GCA_035562755.1 Anaerolineales bacterium | reverse complement strand
AAATTGAATCAGAAATTCTTTCTGTATCAATCAGGGCTCGCCATTCCGGAATCTGGAGGGTTTCTGCCCTACGATTCGGATCGATCTTGGCGGATTGCAACCAGCTATCAACCTCTGAAGGCTTCCTCGCCAATCCGCCCGATAAACTGTTTTTTATGGTTTTTCGTTTTTGAGAAAACCCTGCTTTGGTGATTCGAAAAAAGTCTTCCAGTTTTTCACGTGGAATCATTGGTTCCGAGTATAAATCGACCCTTAAAACAGCGCTATCAACTTTTGGTTGAGGATCAAAAGCCTCAGCCGGAATTTCAAACAGAATCTGTGGCTTTCCATAAACCCGAATGCTGAGTGATAGCAGAGAGCTGGTTCCGTCCAGCTCGCATATCCGTTCAGCGACTTCTTTTTGAATGGTGAAAATAATCCGAGAAGGTTGGTTTGATGCTCCGAGTAGATGACGGAAAATTGCCGACGTGATGTAATAAGGGACATTTGCCACGGCGAGGTAAGATTCTCCCGCCATTAATTCGTCAATATTCACTTCCAAGATGTCTTTATGGTGGACTTGAAGGTTGGGGACATTTTTCTTTTTTTCCCTTAATAGTTCAACCATGCGTTGATCTAATTCAACCGCGACCACCTTTTTTGCTTTTTCTACCAAATATTGGGTTAATGTACCAGGTCCTGGTCCAATTTCCAAGACGGTATCGCTCGGTTTGACCTCCGCTTCTCGAACAATTCTACTGAGAATGGTCGGATTGGTTAGGAAGTTTTGTCCAAATCGCTTCTTCGGAGCTATTTTTTGGGATTTCAGGATTTCGGTCAGGCTTTTTTCTCGCATAGGTTTTCCTTGGTCTGATTAGTATGGATCAAAAGCGGGGGCAGGTCCGAGAAAGTAAACCGTATGATAACCATACCAACCAATATAATTTTCATCTGCATAGCCTAAATCAATCCATGGCCTTCCATCCGGAAATCCTCCACCGATATCACCAATCACAGCTCTGCCGTAACCAGGAATAAAAACTTCAGTTCCATTGAGTACATTGAAAACGGATCGGGTGACCGCAACCACCCCATAGCCAGCCGGCAATCCACTGGCGGTGCCATAGGAGCAGCCATCTATACCACTGTTACAAGGTGAATAACTAGTGGTGTACATTTCTAAAACTTTCCAATATTCCAAATCACCGAGCTCGGTGGTAAGGGTAAAACTACCGGATTGATTGGATACGAGGTTAATCTGATCGGTTGGTTGGCTAATTTCAATTGGACCAGAGGATGTGATTCTGCTTTCATCCGAACTGAAAATAAGATTTCGTTCTCCGAGGAGCGTTACTCCAGGTTGTCCGACTTGTTTTATCTGGGATTCTCCCGATTCAAGTTCCGGTGAATACTCCTGTTTCACTCCAAAGGGCTCGAAATCGAGCTTAAACCCAACGGTTTCAATGGCTGTTGTAACGGTGATTAAACTAGTGCCATCTGGAGAGTTGGAACGCTCAACTTTATCATTGCCTAAAGGCTTAATACCAAGATCGGCAAGAATGCCCTCCGCCGTGTGTTCATAACTGTAACCTTCAATCATATTTCCATCAATGACAGCTTTAACCGGTTTAGCGCGTAAAATGGTAATTCGCATTCCATTTGATATTTGGGTTGAGCCTTGAGGGTCAAGAAAATCTTCCGATTTTAATCCTATTTTTAGTTCTTTCAATACGTTGGCAACGGTAGGTTCAAATGTCTGCCATTCCTGCTCTACCTCGTCCACGGAAATCTTGATGAATTTCAGGGTTTTTACTTCAATAACAGCGTCTTGTGGCAGAAAATCACTCAACTCAGCGAGGTTTCCATTGATGAAAACGAGCTGATCGTCAGAAATAATCATTTTTCCAGCTTCCAACAAATCATTCAGGGTAGATAAGGCAGGAAGATCGTACCTGGAAGCTTTCTGAGGATAAATTTGAATTGTCCCAAATCGGCGCTGATTCCAACCCATCAGAAAATATACGGAGGTAATCAGGAATATGACCCCAATGCCAATCAGCGAGAAAGTCAGGAGAGCTCTACGATTTACGAAGGGCGTATTTTTATGGCTGTTCACATGGCTATTGTAATTTATTTTCCTTGAATGGCTCTCTTGAATCCTTGGGCAAGCTGGCTGGCGGTGGTTACTTTGTCCATGGCAGTTTCTACTTCTGTAATAATTTTTGTACCCACAACTACCCCATCACAAATCTCTGAAACTTGTTTGGCGATGTGGAAATCCGAAACCCCAAAACCAATGCAAATTGGAATATCGGTGAAATTTCGGATGAGGTTTACTAATTGAACCAGGGATTTGGAATGTTCTCTTCCACTCCCGGTAACACCGGTCATTCCTACCAGATAAATAAAACCTTTGGCTCCGGTAGCGAGCTTCTCCACCCGCTCCAAAGGGGTTGTTGGGGCGATCATTCTAATAAGAGCGCTCTGATCTAAAAAACCAATAATATCATTTCCCTCTTCCATGGGTAAATCCGGTATGATCAGCCCTGAAATTTTGAGTTGTTCAGTTCTTCTGACAAAATTTTTAAGACCATAAGCAAGGATTGGGTTGTAATAGCCCATGAGATACAAAGGGATGGTGACATTCCTCCGCCTCAGCTCTTCCACCGCTTCAAATGTCTTTTTAACGGTAACACCATTCGAGAGGGCGATTTGGGTGGCATGTTGAATCACAGGTCCGTCCGCGAGCGGGTCAGAGAAACTCATTCCAATTTCGAGCGCGTCCGAGCCATTCTTTGCGAGCGTTTCGAGAATATCGATTGATAAAGGGAGGGTAGGGTAACCAAAAGGATAATATGGAATGAATATTTTTTTGGATTGGACAGAATTATTCATTGGTGTGTCTCCATTGAGCTCAAAATTGTATCCAGGTCCTTATCACCTCTTCCTGATAAGTTAACCAGAATTCTGGCATTTTTGGGTAATCTCTGAGCTAGCTTGATTGCGTACGCTACTGCATGCGCGGATTCGAGTGCAGGAAGGATACCTTCAAGACGGCTTAGGGTATGAAAGGCTGTAAGTGCTTCCTTGTCAGTTACGTTAGAATACATTACTCTCTCCTGATCTCGTAAATGGGCATGCTCTGGCCCAACAGCCGCATAGTCAAGCCCGGCTGAAATCGAATGAGTTTCCATCACTTGTCCATCATCGTTTTGTAAAACAAAGGTTTTGGTACCGTGGATAACTCCGATTCTGGCTTTGCTTGGATCGCCAAAACGTGAGGCATGCTTTCCACTGGTTATCCCGTTCCCACCTGCCTCCACCCCAAATAATTGGACGTTTGGTTTGTCCAAGAATCCTGAAAAAATACCAATCGCGTTGGAGCCGCCGCCGACACAGGCAACGACCGCATCCGGATCATCGCCCTGGCTCGCGAAGAATTGCTCACGGCTTTCCTGACCAATAACTGATTGATACCGTTTTACCATGGTTGGATATGGATGCGGACCAAGCGCACTGCCGAGAAGATAATGGGTTGAATCAACATTTGTAACCCAATCGCGGATGGCTTCGTTAATCGCGTCCTTAAGGGTTCGGGACCCGCTCTTAACCGGATGAACTTCGGCGCCAAGCAGTTTCATTCGGGAAACGTTTGGCTTTTGGCGGGCGATGTCCACTTCTCCCATATGAACAACACAATCCAAGCCGAGCCAGGCGCAAACAGTTGCAGTGGCAACGCCATGCTGCCCGGCGCCAGTTTCGGCGACGATTCGGAATTTTCCCATTTTTTTAGCAAGAAGAGCCTGCCCGACAGCGTTATTAATTTTGTGCGCACCGGTATGGCAAAGATCTTCCCGTTTGAAGAAGATCTGAGCGCCGTTTATGGACGACGACAATCTTTTCGCGTAGGTTATTGGTGTAGGCCTGCCAACATAATCTCGGAGTGTAGCGGCTAAAAGACTCTGAAATTCTGAATCGGATTCGGAGAGGACGAAAGCTTTTTCCAAGTCTTCAAGGGCAGGAATGAGTGTTTCGGGTACAAATTGGCCACCGTATGGGCCAAATTTTGAAGGAAGAATGGTATTGGTCATTTTTACTCCTCGGTTTGGTGCTTCGAACGGACTCGTGAACAAAATAAACTGACTTTTTGGGGATCTTTGATTCCTGGATGGAGTTCGACCCCGCTAGCGCAATCAACACCCCAGGGATCAAATGCGTTAATCATGGCATCTACATTTTCTGGATTAAGTCCGCCCGCCAGTAATAATTTTATCGATTGATTTCCAACCAAGGCGGAAAGATATTTTTTTATGTGTTGTAGCTCAAGCTGATTGAGCGTCTTTCCAGTTCCGCCATACATATTTGTCTGGAAAGCGTCAAGAAGTAGTTGAGGAGAATCAGCAATTTCCGGGGAAGCCAAATACTCACCGATCGAATCCAAATGATCAGTGCCTCGAATGGCTTTAAATGTTGGCAGCCCCGCATTTCTTAGATGGGTTAACAGCTGAGGGTCTTCATCACCATGAAGTTGGATAAAATCCAAACTGCAATAAGCCGCGGTTTCAAGAATCTCTGTATGAGATGAATTAACGAATACACCTACAAATTTTATGTTTGAACTATATTTTGAAAAAGGTTCAATGATCGAACGGGCTTGTTCGCGGCTGACGTATCTCGGTGAATCAGGATAAAAATTGATTCCAATAAAATCCACCCCGTTTTCAACACAAGTCTGAGCATCTTCAAATCTTGTAATACCGCAGATCTTTATTTTAGTCATGATCGAACTCCGCTTAACTCACGTGTTCTCATCGCGATATCCTGGGCAGTGATCAGCTTTTCACCAACTAAGATCGCGTCGAAACCAGCCTCCGCCAAAGGTTTTACATCTTCCGCTGAGTTAATCCCTGATTCGGAGACACAAATAATTCCATCAGGTATGTTTGGTTTAAGGCGCACGCTGCACCCTATGTCCACATTAAATGAATGTAAATCCCGATTATTAATCCCAATAATTCTGATATTTGGAATTTTGAGGGCGATTTCAAGTTCTTTTTGATCATGGATTTCGACCAGAGGTGCCATTCCTAGAGAAAGGCTGAGATTGTGGAGATCCCTAAGAAGCGCTTCATCCGGCAAGGCGGCGACAATCAGAAGCAACGAATCGGCACCGTTCACTCGAGATTGATAAATTTGAATTGGGTCGATAATAAACTCCTTGCGGAGAAGGGGGACCTGCCTCGACGGATCCTGGCCAAGAGCCTGAAGAAGATCAAGCGATCCCTGAAAATAATTTTGATCTGTTAAAACGCTAATGGCTCCAGCACCATTGTCTCGGTAAATTTTAGCGACATCAAGCAGATCGATTTTCTGATCCAGAAAGATGCCTCGAGAGGGGGAGGCTCTTTTTAATTCAGCAATCAGTCGCACTGATTCAGATGATTTTTTTCGAATGATCGCCGCGGAAAAATCCTTCGCGGGTGGTGTTGATTCTGCCACCGATTTAAAATCAGAAATTTTCAAGAATGAAATTTCATCCCGCTTGGTTGCGATGATTTTTTTGAGGATATCGGGAATATTGTTCATCGTTAATCCAAAGGTGGCAGGGTGAAAGAACGGCTGTAATTAATCAAGGCTTGAAGTTTCTCATTGGCGGAGCCATCCATGAGTGCTTGCTCTGCTTGCAAGAATGAGGTACGAAGATCACCATTAACCAATGTAAGGGCAGCGGCAACGTTAAGGAGTACGGAATCACGAATTGGACCTTGCAGCTTGTTGGAAAGCAATTGGCGCATCATGGACGCCGATCCGTCAGGATCAGAACCAGTGAGGTCGGTTAATTTGGAAGGCGGCAAGTTAATCTCACTTGGATCGAGGTCGCTTTCTTTAATAATTCCTTCCCGCAATTCACAGATTTTATTCTTCCCAATCGTATTTAGTTCATCAGTTCCACCCGCACCGTGAAGGATGATCGCGCGCTTGGTTCCAAGGGCGCTTAATGCCTCCGCAATAGGACGGACCAGGCTGGAGGAATAAACCCCGGTTAACTGCATATCCGCCCCGGCAGGATTTGTCATTGGGCCAAGCACGTTGAAGATTGTGCGTTGCCCTATTTCCTTGCGAGGACCGACGGCATGTTTCATCGCTGGGTGAAATTTAGGGGCGAACATGAATCCGATGCCAATCTCATCAATTGCGCCACCAACTTGTTCTGGTGTCAATTCGAGATTCAAACCTAAAGCGGAGAGCACATCCGCTGACCCGCAACGGGAGGATGCCGCTCGATTGCCATGTTTGGCAACCTTATAGCCGCAACCAGCCAGTATAAAGGCACTGGCTGTTGAAATATTGAAAGTCTGAGCGCCATCCCCACCCGTTCCAACGATATCAAATATTGGTTTGCTTCGATCTCGGATGGGTACCTTAATACTGACTTTTCGCATACTTAATACAGCGCCGGTAATTTCATCGATGGTTTCACCTTTCATGCGAAGAGCAACCAGATATGCCCCAATTTGGGCGGGTGTGGCTTCGCCATTCATGATGACATCCATGGCATTTTCTGACTCTTGGCGGGTAAGATCCTGTTTTTCGATCGCTTTGGCAATAAATTGTTTAAGCATCGCTGTGACCTTCCTGGACGTTTATTCCCATAAAATTTTTGAGGAGTTGGTGCCCATGCTCGGTCAGTATCGATTCCGGATGGAATTGGACTCCATAAGTTGGTTGGTTTTTTACTTTTATGGCCATTATCTCTTCATCCGGAGATAATGCGACAATGTCGATCAGATCAGGACGATCAGGCAAAGTTACAATCAGCGAATGGTAGCGCATTGCCGTAAACGGGCTTGGAATGCCCTTGAAAATCCCACTGCCATCGTGTGTTACCAGGGAGGTCTTTCCATGCATCAATTGTGAAGCTCGATTAACAGTTCCCCCATAAATCGCTCCAATACATTGGTGACCAAGGCATACCCCAAGAATGGGTACTTTCCCCGCAAACTCGCGAATACAATCCGCGGAGATTCCGCCATCTTTGAGCGGGTCCCCAGGTCCAGGAGAGATGATGAGGTGGCTGAAATCGAGCTCTCGAATCTGTTCAACCGTTAATTCATCATTTCTGATGACCTTAAGATCCGCGCCTAATTCCCCCAGGTATTGGACAAGGTTGTATGTAAAGCTATCGTAATTATCGATCATCAAGATCATTTCTTTCCGCCATACTCCCCGAACAGGTCGGTCGTATCCATCGCCATATCTGAGGAATAGGAAAGTCCGGTTAATTCGCGAACCATTTCCATATTGCGGCGAGCCTCCAAGCGCATACGGATGATGCCATGATTAAGCACATCCTGAATCAGCATGGGATGGTCGCGATAATAGGCTCTTTTTTCTCGAATTGGATCGAGCATTTGATTAATCACGACTTTCAACCTATCCTTCACTTCCACATCGCTGACTTTTCCTTTTTTATATCTTTGTTTGAGGTCAGTAACTTCATCGGCGTCCGGATTAAACGCGTCATGGTAAATAAAAACAGGATTTCCCTCAACAGTACCGGGATCAGTCGCGCGAAGACGATTCGGATCGGTATACATTCCGCGCACTTTCTGATCAACGATATCGGCCGGGTCGGACAGGTATATCGCGTTTCCCATACTCTTGCTCATTTTGTTCTTTCCGTCCGTTCCAACAAGGAGAGGAATCTGGCTAAGCAGGGGACGAGGCATTGGAAAGAAATTACCGTAAGTATTGTTAAACTTTGCGGCGATCTCGCGGGCTAATTCGACATGACTTTGATTATCCTTACCGACTGGGACAACATTGGCCATTGGCAATAAAATGTCAACCGCCTGAAGGACTGGATATCCCAACAAGCCAAATGGCATGGCTTCAATATGGGCTGCTCTTGCCATCTCTTTAAGGGTTGGCATGCGCTGCAGTCGAGAGACACTGACCAACATTTCGAAGATAAGATTTAGTTGAAAGGTCTCAGGTATCGCGCTCTGGATGAAAATGATTGACTTTTCCGGATCGATACCGACTGCGAGGTAATCCATGACAATCTCACGAATAAAGTAGGGCAAATCTTTGATAGATTGAGGCTCAGGTTTGGTCGTAAGAGTATGCAGGTCGGCGATGATGAAATAAGATTGATATTCGTGTTGTAGTTCTACTCTTGATTTGAGGCTTCCAACGTAATGACCTAGGTGGAGCTTACCTGTTGGTCGATCCCCAGTTAGTAATCGTTCAATCTGTGTGTTTTCCATTGAAATTACCCTTTCTATATGTTTTCTTCTGTCATTTCGATTGCTCGTAAAATGGCTTTTGCTTTGTTTATAGTTTCCTGGTATTCCGAGGAAGGATTGGAATCCGCGACGACCCCGGCACCAGCTTGAACACAAAACGTATTACCTTCCACAATCAAAGTTCTGATAGTAATGCAGCCATCCATAGCGCCATCAAATCCAAAGTAACCAACCATTCCAGCATAGGCTCCGCGAGGTTTTCCTTCCAGCTCACCGATTATTTCAATCGCTTTAACTTTTGGGGCCCCGCTCACTGTTCCTGCCGGAAAAGTAGCTCTGACAAGATCAAAGGCGTTCAGGCTGGTTTTTAATTTTGCCGTCAAGTTGCTTACCAAATGCATTACATGGCTGTACTTCTCGATGACGGCTAAGTCAGTGACCTTGACACTACCATATTCCGAAACTCTGCCCAGGTCATTTCGCCCAAGGTCAACGAGCATGACATGTTCAGCATTTTCTTTTGGATCATTTTTTAGTTCCCGGGCAAGGTTGTCATCTTCTGATGGTGATTTGCCGCGTTTTCTAGTACCAGCGATCGGCCGCAGTGATATGGTGCTTCCTTCCAGACGAACTAGCATTTCCGGGCTCGCTCCAACCAAATTAAAGGAACGATCGTTCAACCTTCCAAAATCCAAAAAATACATATACGGGCTGGGATTGAGTCGGCGAAGATTGCGGTAGACGGTGAATGGATTTGCATTCGATACCTTGCACAATCTTTGACTGAGGACAACTTGAAAAATATCACCAGCCTCAATGTGCTCCTTTGCAGCCTGAACGTTGTTTTCAAAATCCGCGCGACTCAGGTTACTAACCAATTCATCTGGTAAGTCATTAGCCTCTGGTTGAGGTAAAAATGGTGATTGGATCAGGGCTTGGAGGTTATCAAGGCGCGCAATGCCAGCATTCTCGTTTCCATCAAATAAATGTGTGATAATTTGCAAACTTCGCCGGGCATGATCGAATGCGATTACAGTATCGGTTAAGAGGAAATGACCGATGGGTGAGGATGGTAATGGTATTTTCCCCTTCAATGAAGGTTCAAAATACTGTACCATTTCGTAGGCGAGATAACCTACCATTCCACCGTTGAAGCGGGGTAAATCTACGGGCGGCTCCACCTGAAAATTTTCCATTTCTTTTTCCAGGAAGGAGAATGGATCATCAGACTCTGCAAGCAAGATCCTGGTAATGGATCCATCTCTAATGACCTCGATCCGATCAGTGTAGAGGATGTATTGGGCAAGAGGAGATGTTCCGATAAATGAATAGCGGGCAACGATTTCTCCGCCATCAATGGATTCGAGGAGGAAGGAAGGTTGATTACCACGAACCTTCAAATAAACGCTGATCGGCGTTTCGAGGTCGGCGTGAATTTCTCGATTCAAAGTTTTCACTGGGTGGGAGGACATGTTGCTCCTTTAAACAAAAAATCCCAAATTATATTTAATCTGGGACGAGAAAGTTTTCCCGCGGTGCCACCCAATTTAGTATCTCAAGATACTCACTCTTTGACCAGCGAAAGGAAGCTGCCTTTCAGTGGTCCCACGTGGTAACGAATGTGGATCTCGGATCAGCGTACTTGGTGAACACCGTTCTGCTTTTCTACTCAAGGGTCCATTCCAATCTTTCGCGTTTACCCTACTCTCACCAGTTGAGGGCTCTCTGAAAACCGATTTTAGATTGTACTCGTCCCTGTCTTCGTATCTATTCAATCAATTATACGCTTGAGAAAAGGATTGTCAAGTTGATTAATAAAATAGAGCCGGTTTAAGCCGGCTCTACCATGAAAATCGGAATAACTATCTGATCGCGTCCCAACCGGCATACTTGGCAGTATCACCAAGTTCGGCTTCAATGCGAAGAAGTTGGTTGTATTTTGCTACCCGGTCACTTCGCGCTGGCGCGCCAGTTTTAATTTGGCCAGTGTTGAGGGCTACCGCCAAATCAGCGATGGTGGCATCTTCGGTTTCGCCAGAACGATGCGATACAACCGCCCGCCACCCATTCCGATGACAGGCTTCGACTGCTTCTATTGTTTCGGTCAATGAACCGATCTGGTTGACTTTTACGAGAAGTGCGTTTGCGGCATTTTCTTTGATGCCTCGGCGGACGCGTTCCGGATTAGTAACCAGAAGATCGTCACCGACAATTTGGCATTTGTCACCAAAGGTTTTAACAGCCAGCTTCCAAGATTCCCAATCATCCTGAGCGAGGCCATCTTCCAGTGAAACAATCGGATAATCCTTGATCCACTTATGCCAAAACTCTACCATTTCAACGCCAGTTAACATCTTGCCTTCCTTGCGAAGGTTGTATTTTCCGGTTTTATCGTCATAAAGTTCACTGGCTGCTGGATCAAGGGCGATGGCAACATCCGATCCGCGACCAGCCTTGAAGCCAGCAAGTTCCACCGCGGCAAGAATCACTTCGATTGCCTCGGCATTTGATTTCAAGGAAGGCGCATAACCGCCTTCGTCACCAACCAAGGTCGCATATCCTTTTTGTTTCAAAACGGATTTAAGGGCGTGATAAATTTCAGATCCCCAACGGAGCCCTTCCGCGAAGGTGGAAGCACCAAGTGGCATGACCATGAATTCCTGCATATCTGTTGATTGCCAGGCGGTATGCGCTCCACCATTAAGAATGTTCATCATAGGAACTGGTAATACGTGGGCATAAACTCCACCGAGATAACGGTAGAGAGGTAAGCCGAGGCTGTTTGCTGCGGCTTTTGCCACGGCGAGAGAAACACCCAGAATTGCATTGGCACCTAATTTGGCTTTGTTGGGAGTTCCATCTAACTGAATAAGGGCGGAGTCGATCGCTTTCTGTTCGGTGGCATCCCACCCGAAGAGTTCGTCCGAAATGACCTCGTTAACGTTCTCAACGGCTTGAAGTGTGCCTTTTCCCCCATATCGAGATTTATCACCATCGCGTAATTCGAGAGCTTCGTGAATGCCGGTGGAGGCACCGGATGGGACAGCGGCACGCCCCCATGAACCATCCCCCAAAACAACCTCAACCTCTACGGTCGGATTACCGCGAGAATCGAGAATTTCCAAGGCTGAAATGCTTTCAATTGTTGTATCCATATGTTACGTCTCCTTAAAGGATCTATTCGATCTATGAAATAACTATTTTTTCTTTTTTCTATCTTTGGCAAGCACGGCAACCGCTTTCATGAAACCGATGAAGAGCGGATGCGGTCGGTTGGGGCGGGATAGAAATTCCGGATGAAATTGGCTGCCAACCATGTACGGGTGATCAGCAATTTCAGAAATCTCAATCAATTTTTCGTCCGGGGAACTCCCTGAAAAGACCATTCCTCCGGCTTCAAATTCCGCCCGGTACTTATTGTTGAATTCCCAGCGATGCCGGTGGCGTTCATCGATTCTATCGGTGTTGTAAACTTCAGCCGCTTTAGTATTTGGTTTGATTACACAAGGGTAAAGTCCTAAGCGCATGGTTCCGCCCATATCTGTGATGGAGCGTTGTTCATACATCAGGTCGATGACTGGATGTTCAGTTCCGCGGTTAAATTCGCTGCTGTTGGCATTCTCCAAGCCAAGCACATTTCTGGCAAACTCCACACACATCATCTGCATTCCCAGACAAAGACCCAAATAAGGTGTTTTTGTTTCACGGGCATATTTGGCAGCCAAAATTTTTCCTTCGGTTCCTCTTGACCCAAAGCCTCCCGGAACAATAATGCCATCCAAATGAGTTAATTTTTCTAGGTTCGCTTCTTTTTCCAAATCAGCGGAGTGGATCCATTCAATTCGAGCTTCGACGCCAACCTTAAGAGCGGCATGTTTGACCGCTTCCCTGACCGACATATAGGCGTCCTCGAGTTCAACATACTTGCCGACCAAACCTATGGTGACAACTGATTTGGGTTTTTTGACCGCTTCAATCAATTCTTTCCAATCAGTCCAATCTGGCTGGCGAATCTTGTCCAACCTGAGCATATCCATAACCAGATCAGGGAATCCGCTATCCTCTAATAAAAGAGGTATTTCATAGAGAATGGGTGCGGTAACCATTGGAATAACCGCTTTTTTGTCAACATCGCAAAACAAGGCGATTTTGTCACATAATTCTTGTGGAATATCCTGATCAGACCTGGCGACAATGATATTAGGGGAAATACCATAACTGCGCAGAGCAGCGACTGAATGTTGGGTTGGCTTGGTTTTCAGTTCATGAGAAGCCTGAATGTATGGCAGCCAGGTTACATGCACGAAGAGAACATTTTCCCTTCCGACCTCATTGCGAAGTTGGCGAAGTGATTCGATAAATGGGAGAGATTCGATGTCACCCACTGTACCGCCGATTTCGACGAGCACGACATCGGCTTTGGTTTTTTCAGCAACTAATACGATTCTGCGTTTAATCTCATTCGTAATATGAGGAATAACCTGAATCGTACCGCCGAGGTAATCGCCCTTCCGTTCTTTGGTAATGATTTCGTTATATACTTGTCCAGCGGTAAAATTTGATCGCTTTGTGAGTCGGATATCAATAAATCGCTCATAATGACCCAGATCAAGATCCGTTTCGGCGCCATCATCCAAAACGAAAACCTCTCCGTGTTGATAGGGTGACATGGTACCGGGGTCGACGTTGATATAGGGGTCTAACTTGAGCGCCGCGACATTGATGCCGCGTTCCTTGAGGGTTTTACCGAGTGCTGCTGCGGTTACACCTTTACCAACTGAACTAACTACACCACCTGTAAAGAAAATGTATTTTGTTGTCATCTATCCTCGTTAGGATTGGTAAGAAGGGCTTGATTACTATAACCTGAAAATTATACCGTAATTAAACAACCGCCTCTAAGTTTTTAAGATTCTAAAATGCTAAGCGAATTGTGCTATCCAAGTGGCGAGAAATTTTGGGTCCTTTGAATTTTGAATCTAAAAATCACCTTCCCAATATTCGGATGGCTTGAAACGCTAAATTCATCCCTTTCTGAATAATTTCAGCATCATTTATAACCGTTAGTTTGGTATTAAGGGAGGAAAAATGATTCCCCTGTGCACGTCAGATTGAATCTATTTCAATTGACTGTGTTAAAATTAAAAGTTGCAAAAATAGAGAAGGATGATTAATGTCAGAATCGCCATTTTTGATCGTTGGGTTAGGTAACAAAGGTAAGGAATACGCCAACAACCGCCACAATATTGGTTTTATGATGGCGGATTCGTTGATTAAAAAACACGCGATCAGTGGCATGAAAGTTCAAGGGAAAGCGATCATCTACACAGGCAAGGTCGCTGACCAAAAGGTTATCGTCGCCAAGCCGCAGACTTATATGAATCTTTCCGGAGATTCGGTGAAAGCATTGGTTAATTTTTACAAAATTCCCCTCGAACAAATTTTGATTATCCACGATGATCTGGATCTCCCATGGGGTCTGCTGAGAATGCGGCCTGAGGGTGGAGCTGGCGGACAAAATGGAATCAGGTCAATTATTGAACGATTAGGGACCAACATTTTTTCGAGATTAAAAATTGGAATTGATCGACCACCTGGGCGAATGGACGCGGCGGCGTATGTATTGCAGGATCTCAGTTCTTCCCAAAGAGACGAACTTCCATCCATAGCGGAGAAATCAACAGAAGCAATTGAAACCTGGATTGAATATGGAATCCAGGAAGCGATGAATCGCTTTAATAACAAATGACAACTCAAATAATTTTAGACGCTATCCGAGAGCTGGAAGATTTTCAAATTTTTCAGAAATCGGTCCTGTCAGATCAATACTTAGCCCCTATTCAGGTGCCGCGATCTTTCCGCCTGCCACTGCTAGCCAGTCTTCTGCCAACGCTTAATCGACCGGTGGTAATTCTTAGCGATCGCGCTGATCATTCAATTCGACTCTTTGATGAATTCGGGATTTGGTCTCCGGATAGTGCCAGATATTTATTTCCAGAGCCTAATCCAAATTTTTATGAAGACGCGAACTGGGATCTCAATACCCGCCAGGATCGGATGCAGGTATTGACCTTAATGGCTTCCTACAATATTCCATTCGCTCCGAAGCCAAACAAAATCCCGGTAATTTTCACCACTGCCCGTGCGCTCATGACTCGGACAATCCCAAGACGCGATTTTATTCGGAATTGCAAGCAGATCAAAGTAGGAACGAAGCTGGATTTGGATGACCTTTTCAAACAACTTTTTAAGATTGGGTATACACCTTCTGATATCGTATATGAACCTGGACAGGTTAGCAAACGCGGCGGTATTTTGGATGTTTGGATTCCAGGCGAAGAATTGCCGGCAAGGATCGAATTTTTTGATATTGAAGTAGAAAGTATTCGCGCCTTTGATCATTCCACACAACGGACAATCCAAAAAATGGATTCGATATTGTTGACCCCAGCACGTGAATTTATTTTTTCGGAGCTGGATTATGTACTGCCACAAGATGTAAAAGAATTTCATATTCCTCTTCTTCATCCATCAGTAGAAAGTCTTGTGGATCACCTACCCAAACGTACTCTCTGGTTACAGATTGATCCGGATCTTATTCAAGGAACTGCTGATGATATTGAGGAGCAAGCAGTCCGTTTTCGACAAGAACAGGTATCGGATGGTCTTTTGAATTCTGATTTCCCCGAACCTTACTTAAGTTGGGGAGAGCTGATGGATTCCGCACAACACCTGGTTACTTACAATTTCAGCCACACGATTGAAGAAAATGGCAAACATCTTTTCGAGAATGTCCTGGGTCATGAGGAAAGATTCGCCGGAAAATTGATCCCATTCATGGAGCATTTGGATCAATTATTGAAAAACGAATCGCAAGTATTAGTTGCCTCCCGACAATGCGAACGACTGAGGGAACTCTACACGGAACGTCCGACGGATGGAATCAGATCAAATGTGGGTGTACTGCATTTCATAAAACAAGAATTAAGTGAAGGTTTTTCCATATCCATCCGTGATACAGCCATCCATCTCATTACGGATTCGGAAATTTTTGGTTGGGAAAAATCTCATCCCCGCAGGGCACAAAAATATGTAGGTCAGACCTCTCCTGAAGCGATCTACGCAGATTTGAAACTCGGGGATTTTGTGGTTCATGTGGATTATGGGATCGGTCGATTTACCGGAATGACGAAGCGGACCTTGGAAGGCCATGAACGAGAGTACATTGTGGTCGAATATAAGGCCGGAGATACGCTTTACGTACCGATTTTTCAGGCGGATCGAATCACCCGATATATCAGCCCGGATGGTAATCCACCGCCGATCACTCGGCTTGGCACTCAGGAATGGAGTGTTACAAAGGCCGGCGTGAAAGCGGCGGTAAAACAAGTCGCGGAAGAATTGCTCAATTTGTACGCAAGGCGGCAAACCGCAAGAGGTTATTCATTTAACCCAGATACTTCCTGGCAGAAGGAATTGGAAGATAGTTTTCCATTTGTTGAAACCCCCGATCAAATTAAAAGCCTGATTGACATTAAACGGGACATGGAATCACCCCGCCCAATGGATCGGCTGTTATGTGGTGATGTAGGCTACGGTAAAACTGAGATCGCGTTGCGTGCCGCGTTTAAGGCAGTCCAAGACGGCAAACAGGTGGCGGTTTTGGTTCCAACTACTGTGCTTGCTTTGCAACATTATGATACTTTTCGTCAGCGTTTGGCGGCTTTTCCTGTCAGGGTTGAAATGTTGTCCCGATTTAAAACTCCACAGGAACAGGATGAGATTATCAATCAACTTGGGGCGGGCACAATCGACATTGTTATTGGTACCCATCGACTAATATCAAAAGATGTGAGGTTTAAAGATCTTGGTTTAGCTATCATCGATGAGGAACAAAGATTTGGTGTAACCCATAAGGAGCACCTTAAAAATTTAAGAGTCGAGGTGGATGTTCTTACGCTTACGGCCACTCCAATTCCACGAACTTTGTATATGGCTTTGTCAGGCGTGCGGGATATATCCAATTTAAACACTCCTCCCGAGGAGCGTTTACCTGTGATTACTCATATCGGCCCCTATTCCCCGAAGATTGTCCGTCAGGCAGTGTTAAGGGAAATGGAAAGGGGAGGTCAAGTCTTTTTTGTCCATAACCGGGTGACAACGATTTATTCGATGAAGATGCACATCGAAAAAATCGTCCCAGAGGCACGGATTGGAATTGGACACGGCCAACTACCAGAAAAAGAACTTGAAAAGGTGATGCATGATTTCGCCGATGGAAAAATTGATATCCTTCTTTCGACAACGATTATTGAAAGTGGATTGGACATTCCCAACGCGAATACGCTGATTATTGACAGGGCGGATACCTTCGGTTTGGCACAGTTGTATCAGTTGCGGGGACGGGTTGGCAGGGCAGCAAATCGAGCCTATGCATATTTTTTCCGACACAAAAAGAAATTGCCAACCCTGGAAGGACAGGAACGCTTGGATGTCCTTGCTGAGAATACACAACTCGGGGCAGGTTTTTCAATCGCCATGCGGGATTTAGAGATCAGGGGGGCTGGTGAACTATTAGGCAGCCGCCAATCGGGTCATATCATGTCGGTTGGTTTTCACCTTTATACTCGTATGCTAGCAACCGAAGTTAAGCGGTTGAGGTACGCCATCTCAACTTTGACTGACCCGACTGAGCTTGAATTGGCAATGTTTCCAGGGGAAAATGGCAGCCTATTCAATGAAGAAATTAAGGAACCTGTTACGGTGGAGTTACCACTGGCGATAGGGATTCCTCCTCACTATATTCCGAAACAGGAAATGCGCTTGCGAATCTACCGCCGGGTGGCGGCGTTAAGAGATATCGATGATTTGGAGGTTCTACGAAGTGAATTTCTGGATAGATTCGGACCATTACCAAAATCAAGTGAAAATCTCTTTTATCAGATGCGGGTCAAATTACTAGCTGATAAAGCAGGAATTAGCTCCGTTTCGGTGGAAAATGGCCAGGTAGTCATGCGGTTGCCCAATTTGGGCGAACGATTTATGAATCGGCAACTTGGAGATCTTTCCCCGGGCATTAGAGGTGGAAAAAATGCTTATTGGTGTAACATACTTAACCAGCCGGATTGGCAGGAGAAACTGCTTAAAATTTTAGAATTTATGAACGAGAGGACGATTACGGTCGAGGTTTAATTTGGCCCCGCGATGCCGTGTGCCGCGTGATTTTGAACCTGCGAAAGCAGGTGGGTGCCTAATCGAATTCTTCCGCCTTGGCCGAAGCCTATCGCGTCATATCGATAAATGGTTACCCCTATTAAGGGTGTTGGCTCAAAACCGGATGTGCGACATCACGAACACCGCAGGGTTAAGGTACTTATACCACATTTTCAGATGAAATCAGTCCCCAGGAAGGCGTTTTAGGATGATTTTTTTTGGTTTTGAAAAAAAATTAATGACCGATCACGTTCGGTGGTAATTCATTAATCAATGCGATGGCGTGCGGCAGGATTTCGATGAGAGTGTCGAAATCTTCGTTGCAGGCTTTTGGATTTCCGGGAAAGTTGATGATAAAAACCTTTCCCCGGATGCCTGAAATCGCTCTCGATAGAGCCGCATGGACAGAAAAAGATTGGGCACGACGGCGGATTAACTCATCCACTCCTGGAGTAAGCCGCTCTATCAATGGACGAACCGCCTCAGGAGTTACATCTCTGGGCGCAAAGCCGGTGCCTCCTGTGGTTAAAATCAAGTCTAATTTTGGATCGGCACACCATGCCAGAATTTGATTCTGAATGGCGGTTAACTCATCTGGAACGATTGCAAAATAAACTACATCCAATCCATTTTCGAGAGCTTTTGACCGGAGGATTGGTCCGGAAAGATCTTCTCGTTCGCCACGGGAGGAACGGTCAGAAACGGTCAAAATGGCTGTTCTGATCTTCATCGATCATTCACCTTCAGGATTCGGATTAATTCATTACTTTCATATGGTTTTAGAAGAAATGAATCCGCTCCGCTATTCAACGCGAGTTCTTTTTCATCCATCCCAGATTGTGCGATGATTATCATATTTTTCTTTTGAGGATTAGTCCGAATTTGCCGGATCAGTTTCAAGCCGCTTTGTCCTTGAAGGTTGATATCGACCAGCACATAATCAGGTTCAAAAGACTCGATTAATGCTTCAATTCCGTCCAAATCAGCTGCAGAAGTGACAAGATAACCTTCCAACCCCAACAAGGTTTCCAGAAGGTCTCGCATTAACTTATCATCTTCAACGACCAAAACTTTTTTCACGCAGGCTCCGCGGGAATCGATTCTAAGGTGGGTTCTTTGAGTGGAGCAGCCTCAAGAGAATGAAGGATGACTTCATTTACATCTTCGACGAAATAAAAAGTCATTTGTTCCTTAATTTCATGAGGAATGTCGTCCAGATCTTGCTGATTTCGTTTTGGTAATATTATGGTTCGCAGCCCGTTCCGATGTCCAGCGAGGACTTTTTCTTTCACACCACCAATCGGTAAAACTTTTCCACGAAGTGTGATTTCACCAGTCATTCCCAAAGCTGGTTTTACCAAACGCCCTGATAACAAGGATGTGAGCGCGGTTACAATTGTGACTCCCGCGGATGGCCCGTCTTTGGGTGTAGCGCCAGCTGGAATGTGGAGGTGTAGATCGGACTTCTCATAAAAATCCACTGCCAAACCTAATTTTTCAGCGTTGGTTCGAACGTAGGACAAGGCGGCTTTCGCGGATTCTTGCATAACATTTCCAATTGAGCCAGTTATTTGGTACCCCTTCGATCCTGGCATGCGGGTCGCCTCGATGTAAAGCACATCCCCGCCGTATGGAGTCCAGGCAAGACCAGCAGCTACGCCCGGCATTGATACTCTGAGATTAAATTCCTCTGGTCCTTGAAATGGTGGGTTATTCAGGTAGCCGCGGATATCTTCTGGATTGACAATTTGGTCAATTTCTTTGCCTTCAGCAATGCGGGTTCCAATTTTGCGGCAAATTGTTCCAATTTCCCGTTCCAAACTCCGCACACCTGCTTCCCGGGTGTATTGTTGGATGATGACGCTCAATGCCTCATCGGTCAAACTGACCTCGTTTGCGCGGAGACCGTTTTCACGGATCTGGCGAGGGATGAGATAGCCTTTGGCAATCGCGATTTTTTCTCCCTCCGTATAACCGGATAAATTAATGATCTCCATCCGATCACGCAACGGCCCAGGTATGGTTTCAAGGGTATTGGCAGTGGTAATAAACATTACTTGACTGAGATCGTAAGCGACCTCAAGGTAATTATCCCTAAATTGACTGTTTTGTTCCGGGTCAAGTACTTCCAAAAGAGCGGAGGCTGGGTCACCGTGAAAATCATTGGTTAGTTTATCAATTTCATCTAACATGAAAACCGGATTTTTAGAACCAACTCGACGCAAGCTCTGCAAAATTCGTCCGGGCATCGCACCGATATAGGTTCTTCTATGACCGCGAATTTCAGCTTCGTCACGAACACCGCCAAGGGAGGCGCGGATGAATTTTCGTCCCATCGCGCGGGCAATTGATTGCCCGAGTGAAGTTTTTCCCACACCAGGAGGTCCGATGAAGCAGAGGATGACGCCTTCGCGATCTTTGCGGATTTCATCGGTTGATTCTGTTCGTTCGGAATTTCTATCCAATTTCAGTTTGCGAATCGCGAGGAACTCCAAAATTCGTTCTTTAACCTCGTCAAGTCCATAATGATCTGTCTCGAGGACGTTGCGAGCATGACTGATATCCAGATTGTCCTCGGTATTTTCTTTCCAAGGAATTGAAACCAACCAATCGAGATACGTTCTAATCACGCCATACTCAGCCGCGGCGGTTGGTAGTTTTGAAAGCCGATCGAGCTCTCCCCGGGCTTGTTTTTCTGCCTCTTCAGGCATGCCGGCTTTGTCGATCTTTTCTCTGAATTCATCGACTTCTACCGATTGTTCATCTTTTTCGCCCAATTCTTTCTGGATCGCTTTTAATTGCTCTCGTAAAAAATATTCCTTCTGAACTTTATCGATTTCACTACGGGCTTCGTTTTGGATCTTTTGACCAAGAATTAATACTTCTGTTTCACGCACAAGAAACGCGATCAACGTCTTTAATTTTTCTAGGGTGCTGTCAAGCTCAAGGATTTTTTGGGCTTCATCAATCTCGATTCGTTGAAAATTGGTAATTGTGTAGGCTGTAAGTAAGGGATCTTCAATTCCAACAACCGAGGCGACCAATTCCTTTGGAAAGGAAGGAATCAAGTCGGCAATTTCAGAAAATTGGTCACGCACCTTGCGTGCCAGGGCTTCAATCTCCAAGCCCGTTTCGACTACTTCAGGAATTCGGCGAATTTTTGCCATCAGGTATGGTTCTGTTTGGGTGTATTCAATAATTTCGAATCGTTCCCCGCCTTGGACCAACATTCTGATCGTACCATCCTGGGCACGAAGTAAACGATGGATGCTTGATAAAGTTCCCCTTCGATAAAGTTCCTCGGGTCCGGGTGCTTCATTCTCAGGGTTGATCGCAGCGACTAATCCAATTTGTCTGTCTCCAGAGGAAACATCATCGACCAATTTGATACTACGAGGTTGGCCAATGGTTAATGGGACGGCAGTTTGTGGATAAACAACAACTCCGCGAAGTGGAAGTATAGGGATGATTTCCTCTTCCACTGCCTCATTTTTTTCTTCTTTTTCCTGGCTTTTTAATTCGACGAGGTCCTTAATTGTCGGTTCAATCTTCGTAAAAAGGTTCGGGAAAAATTTATCCAAATCTTCAAAGCCTTCATCATCAATCCACTCAATCAACTCGGCAGGGGTTGTATTCCATCGTCGGGCGGGCATTTTTAGGTTAAGTCCTTTTATTCAAATATTGTGAATTTTGGCAAAATTACAGTCAGAAATCCATCATGATATTCCGCCTCGGCTTTGCTTTCATCAACCGATCCGGGTATTTCAACAATTGAGCTAAACTCTCCAAAACGAACTTCCATTTGATGAAAAGCTTTTTTACCTGTTGGCTCGGTTCGTTTTCCTTTGATAATTAAAAAATTATCCTCAATGTTGATCTCAAATGCGTTTTTGTGCATCCCCGCGATTTCTACTCGGACAACATAGTGATTTTCGTTTTCGAATAAATCTGTCGGGGGGCTCCAAATGTGAGCTTGAGAACGAACTCCCCAACTAATTGTTGCCATGCTCGCATAGGATTCATCGAATGCGGAAGAATATTTTGTTTTCCAATGTACGATCGTCATTTTAATTTCCTCTATTGAAACTCATACTTAAGTTTACAATATTCAGCTAAGAGGATTGCAGTGCAGATACTTAAATGTATCAGGTGCGCGTAAGAATTGTATTAAAACAAGTCACATCCAGGAACGGGGGTCATCAAGGCTTTCCAAATGGGTATCAACATGTGAATTTGGTATCGCTGACTGGATCTCCAATTCTACAGCATCACAAAGTTGATGTCCGTGTTGTACAGTCCAGTCCCCGGGGACGAGAATATGGAATCGAATGTAGGATTGAGCTCCAGCCTGACGGGTCCTAACCTCATGAATCTCAATTCCATTTTCTCGATGGCGGCTGATGATTCTGGAAAGGATCTCCTGCTTCTCTGGAGGGATGGAATGATCCATGAGCCCCTCAATGGATTCATGAAGTATGCGGTATCCAGTGAAGAGGATGTTTGCGGCTACCATTAATGCGATCACTGGATCCAACCAGTACCAACCTGTCAGCGCTACAAGTCCAACTCCGAAAATTACTCCTGCTGATGTGTAAACATCGGTCATTAAATGTTGACCACCAGCCGAGAGGGCGATAGATTGGTATTTCTGTCCGTTTTTAAGTAAAACACGGGCAGCGGTTAAATTGATAAGAGACGCGATCAGCGAAACTGACAGACCTTCCATTACCTGATCGATAGGTTCTGGTACCAATAACCGCTTGATCGCTTCGAAGCCAATAACAATCGCCGCGCTAAGTATCAGAAAACCTTCCGCGCCGCTGGAAAAATACTCGGCTTTTGTGTGGCCATACATATGCTCATCGTCGGCAGGTTGGGCAGCCACTTTGAGAACAAATAGTTGCATTAACGCTCCCACCAGATTAACACCACCTTCTAAAGCATCGGAAAACAAACCAACGCTGCCAGTTATCAAATAGGCGATTGCCTTAATTCCAATGGTCAAAATCGCGGCAGTGATGGAAAGCCAAGCAAAACGGGTGAGGTTAGGATGGATTTTATTATGTGAAAGCATAACGTTTAGGCGCGGAACAAAGTATACATTAGATTAGGAATCTTTATGTGGACACTTCCATACATTACGATTTGTCTGAAGTTTAGGCAAAAACGAATACAAGTTTTCCATTGAATTCGATTAAATAGGCGTGAGGCGCCCTCGGCGGGATTCGAACCCACAACCCACAGCTTAGAAGGCTGGCGCTCTGTCCATTGAGCTACGAGGGCTTGGTCGGTGATTATACTATTGGACGAATGCCTTTGTAAACCCTGGGTCCGGAAAGAGTTATCAGGATTGTGTTGGCGGATTTATTGATCTTTTCCGCTAACTCATCGCAATCCAGAGGCAAGTTTCCATTGCTGAGAAAGGTCCTGAACACACTTTCTACAAGTTGGGTTTCGGTGGAAATAAATTCCGGTTGTTGGCTACAATGCGCGAGAATGATCTGCTGAATCGCGTCCATCTCAGTTACTTCCCCAGTAACAGGGTCGATATTGTCGATTGTACTGAGTTCAGGATTTGTATCAAAGAAGCGTTGGTGAGTTTCGCATAGTAAACCACGCAGGTGGACGTGCCAGTCCTTTTCGTTTTTCTTCCACCAGTCATAATCGATATGGAATTTTGTTTTTCGGCTTGGTTTATTGAGCGGCATTTTAACTTCCTTCCTGTTCCAACTCTTTCAATCGATAATGAAGATCTCCAATGTGGACGAAGTAATCGGAGGAGTTAATGATGGCGAGTAATGGAGCTGGAGGAATTCGGACGAGTATATTAATGGCGGAGTAAAGCTCCTCAATATGGACATGACCTTGAGGGTTAAGTTTGGCAAGCTCGGTTAGAACTCCCTTGACCACATTTACCAATTTGCGATTTGATTTACGACTCAACTCAATGGCAGCATCAACACTCTCGATATCGGGAATGACCATCGCAAGGCGTTCATTGAACTCAGTGCTCACTTCCTGTTTAAGCAGCGCAAAGACCAGGCCGCCATCTGTCCCCGCGAGTACAGTTCGCATCCATTCTTTATTGGCTTTCTTGGTGCCGAAGTCAATCGATATTTTTTCAGTTTTTAGATCTTTGCGGAGGGTAATAATGCTGCCTGGAATTAACTTATATTTTTCAAACATCTCCCGCAAACCATATACATAACCATGATCGCGGACCACCCAGGCGGTTACCTCTTCGCCTTGTGGTACGACATTCATACTAAACAGAACTCTCGGTGCCTCGAATGATGTCGGAAAAAAATCACAGGCATTTGACGCGATTGGAAGAGTTCCAACTCTCCAATGGGGGAATGTGAGCGCGATTTTTACTTCGGGAGAGTCGATATTTTCCCGATCCATTTCGGATAGTTCGTCGGCCATTGATTCTTCAAATTTGAGTTCCTCTTCGGTCATGAGCGAACGGTCATAATCAATCGGGGTATACGAAAGCACGGCAGGCGGGGTAAGAACCTCTTCAGGCTCAAATCGTAAAAGGCACCAGAGGATAAGACCTTTCGGTCCTACTTCGTCAAAACGTCCATCCTCTTGTAAGGCGAAGTTCATCGAAAATTCGAGCAGATCGGGATTTTCGCTTTCCCGAGTTTGTAATTGGGCCAGGAGTTCTTTGGTGGTCAAGGGTTTTGGAGCATTCATCTCGAGAATAGCTTCCGCGAGGTTCAATTCTCCTTGATTGATCGAAACGAGTAAAGCTTCCGGAAACCAGCGATAAGCGATTTGAATTAAACCTGAATTCTTGTTTGAGAGCGCTGTGGTGATTTTTTTCTCGATCTGCTTCCCAAAGCGATTTTGAACTTGTTGTTGTTCATCATCGCGGGCTTCAGAACTTAATGCGTGATCAAGGTTGTGCCCATTAAGTTCAAAAGCAAATAGTTTCGAAGGAGCAGCTTCGAATTCAACCGTCATGACTTTAAAATCCGGAAAATCTGGGTTTTTCCCATCACGGATTGAAACGATAGAACCTTGTTTAAAATTTAAAGCGGGGAAATTAACTACCTGACCAATTTCATAACTCTGAGAGGGTAAATATGGAACACTGTTATTGGTTTTCTGCTTGCTTTGATTTTCCCCCTCCAACCGGATTCTTTCGGAGATGATGACCTTTGCCAGGTCTTCGGAGCTGAGCGGTTGTTCTATCTCAAATAAATGATTTTGGATAAATTCAACATCTGAGTTGGAAATAATCAAGTTTTGCCAATACTCGGTCGGCAAAGTTGAATTGTAAATTGTCATACCATGTCCTGAATTGATAGCTTTATGCATTGAAAAGTTCGCGTAACAATTATACCAAACTAATTACCATGGAAAGAGAAACCGAGTTAATTCGGAACCAAAGATTGTATGGTATAATCTTTTCGGTACGGGCGGAATTTCATACATTCAGTTCAGTCTTAACAAATTCTTTACAAAGTTTTAATAATGCTTTCACAAAAAGCGATTATTATATTCATAATGATATTTTACGGAAAGGAGAAAAAAATGACAGATTTTTTACGCGCAATTAATTCAGGCGCTCAGGTAGGATCCGTTGCCCGGGTTTTAGCGAATGGAAAAAATAATGAAGGTCAGGGTTACCTAGTGACATTGATCGATACAGTGAAGATGACCGAACAGGAATATTATCTTCCTTTTTCAGAAGAGACCCAACAATTTCTGGGTGTTTAAGCGACCAAAGATTTAATTCAATCGTGCCCAGCAGAGAGCCTGGTCAAAAAGCGGAAATCCCGAAAGGGATTTTTTCTTTTTTCAGTACGTTCTTAGCAAAGCGCCTCCTCATTTTTTTATGAGAAGGCGGGTTATAGCGAAGATACTAAATGGTTCGCTTAAATTACGAATTGCTTCAGATAAGTGTAGGAAAGTTCCAAACTTTTAATAATTTTATCCTGGGTACCTTCGAAGAATCGGTCTTCCACCTCAACGCATGCGAAGCCATCATAACCAATATCACCTAATGCGGAAACAAACCTGCCCCAATCAACATCTCCCAGACCAGGCAGTTTTGGTGCCATAAAGTCTAAAGGATAGGCCATGATGCCCACCTGGTCCAGTTTTTCTTTATATAATTTGATATCTTTAAAATGGATGTGAAAAAGTTTATCTTTGAATTCGTAAATTGGGGCGAGGTAATCCATCATTTGCCAGACCATGTGGCTCGGATCGTAATTTAATCCAAAGTAATTGCTTGGAATTATTTTAAACATTTCCCGCCAAATTTTAGGATTTGTAGCAAGGTTTTGTCCGCCTGGCCATTGGTCAGCTGAAAAAAGCATTGGGCAATTTTCGATGGCGATTTTGACCTTTTTGTCTTCGGCGTGTTGGATGATAAATGGCCAAACCTGAGAATATTGCTTAAGATTTTCTTCGACGGTTAATTTTTGATCCCTGCCAATGAAGGTTGTAACCATGTTAACCCCCAAAGCAGCACTGGCATCAATTACTTTTAATAAGTGATTGATATTGGCTTGACGTTTGTGCGGGTCACTATCCAAGGGATTTGGATAAAAAGCCAGCGAGGATATTTCCACATTCTCTTTCAGTAGAATGGATTTAATTTCAGAAATTTTCGAATCACTCAGATTGGTTACATCGATATGGCTCACTCCGGCGTACCTTCGTTCGCCCTCTCCGTGTGGCCAACAGGCAACCTCTACGCACTGATACCCAATTCGGCTTGCGATGGAGATGGTTTGTTGAAAGTCCCAACCGTCCAAAATTGCGCTAACAAATCCTATTTTCATAAAGCCTCCGCCGCATTTTGTTTAATGATTACAGAGCAGCCCAATTCGGAAGAAATTTGGCTCGCGAATACAACCCTCATGGCTTTGATCGCCTCTTCCGCCGAAATTTGCGGCTCAACTTGATTCTCAAGACATTTTACGAACTCCGCGATAACCCCAGAATCAGTTTGATTATCGTTGGTTTGAATTTGCTCCAAGTCAAAATTGACGATTTCCCCGTTTTCCTTAATAAGAATTAAGGAGTGTTTTGGGTCATCGTAAATTCTGAGGATACCTTTGCTTCCATATAGGATAGTAGAATTATTCTCCGCCCCATAATGAGTCCAACTAACGGTCATGGTGCCAATCGCGCCATTTTGCAGGGTATAAATACATAGGGCATTGTCATCCACGCCGATTAGATTCCCTCTCGAATCCCGCTTATTTAGAGTTGTAAGTTTGGCGGATGTTTCAATGATATTTAAACCAGTAAGGAAGTGGATCAAATCGGTTTTGTGAATTCCGAGGTCAGCCATTACTCCCATGGCGGCTTTATTAGGATCAAAAAACCAGGTGTTTGGACCCGGATCGATACTCCAGGTCTCCGGTCCCGCATGGCCGAAAACCGTTCTGAAGGTGATGATTTCTCCGATTTCCCCTTGTAGAACCAATTCCCTGGCTTTTTGGTGAGCTTTAGTAAATCTCTGATTATGACCGATCATTAGAAATCGGTTATTGGCTTTGGCCGCGGCGGCCATGTCCAAACAATCATCCAAGTTGGTTGCCATCGGTTTTTCGCAAAGCACGTGCTTGCCAGCATTGAGGGCTTTAATGCTGATTTCGGCGTGGGTAACGTTGGATGTACACACACTTATCGCGTCAATGAGTGGATCTGCAATCAAATCTTCATAGGTAGCATAAGCTTTTGCCTTATACATTGCAGCTAGCTGCTCAGCACGAGGTAAATTCAGATCAAAAAAACCAACCAATCTCGCCGAAGATTGATTCGCGTATTCTGGAATGTGGCGAATTTGGGCTATTTTTCCACAACCGATGATGCCAATATTCTTCATTATCTCACCTTTAGAATAGAGAATCAGGAATTAGATTCCTTTTTCTGCAAGAGGACCGCTCCGATTACGATAATGCCTTTGAAGGCTTCACGCAAGAAGGGCGGCACGCCTAGTAAATTTAGTAAGTTGTTCATAACAGCGATGATCAGAGTACCGATGACAGTGCCAACAATTGTCCCTTTACCACCCATCATGCTTGTACCACCGACAATGACCGCCGAGATCGCATCCATTTCATAGCCACTGCCCGCATTTGCGTAGTCCATTGATCCAATTCGTGAAACCTGAATTACGGAGGCTAGACTGACCAAAAAACCCATTAACACATATACTGACCGTTTAATTTTGTTTACATTAACCCCAGAGAGCTTGGTTGCGCGTTCGTTAGATCCGACCGCAATAACCTGTCGGCCGAAGGTGGTTCTCGTGGAAACGATGTGAAGCGCGAACGCCAACACACCCCAGTAAATAATCGGCATTAGGAGTTGGCCGCCTATTTCATAACTGGCTATGTTTAAAAAGTCTTTTGGGATTGTCGGGGTGTAACCTTGCATGAAATGTTGAGTGACACTTCGAAAAATTTTCATCGTTCCTAAAGTGGCGATGAAAGGGGGTAACTTTCCTTTGGTTACTAATAAACCAGTTAACCATCCGAGCAGAATACCCATCAAGATCGAAAGGATAATGGCAATTACATAAGCCATTGGTCCTTCGATGCCCAAAGATAATAAAATTCCCATTTTGCCAGTATCAATTAACATCATCAACACCGCGCCAATGGCGACCAGTGTTGAACCAACCGCTAGATCGATACCGCCTGAAACGATTACGAGGGTCATTCCAAGGGAAATAATCCCAATACCAGCATTATTCCGAAGGATGTTAATCCAATTTTGGGTCCAAACGGATAGCCAATGGCCTACAGAATCGAATTCAAAACCGAGGGCAAAGGTTTGCAAAATGACCATAACTAATAGTGAGATTCCGGTACTAACCAATGGTCGGGTTGACCAAAGTTGTTTAAAATCGGAAAATCTCGTTGTGAAAGTATTTGGTTCTTTATCTTCTTTCATTGGGTCTCCATCGTCAGAGAAGTTGCGCCGGTAGCCAAGCGCATGATTTCATGTTCGGTTAAAGTATCACCTGACAATTCACCTTGAATATAACCGTGATACATTACCAGTGCCCGGTCACAAACCCTGATTATTTCTGGCGCTTCGGAAGAGAGGACAATAATAGCGACGCCAGCTTCCGCGAGTTGATCGATAATGGAATAAATTTCTTCCTTCGCACCGACATCTACTCCTTGGGTTGGGTTATCGAGAATAAGTAACTTTGGTTTGGCACTCAACCATTTGGCAAGTACAACTTTCTGCTGGTTACCGCCCGAGAGGCTGTTAATCGGATCGGTCCCTTTTTCAATTTTAATTCTCAGTTGGTCGATTTGTTCCTGAAAAATTGCTTTATGTGAACTGAAATTAATGAAGCCAAAATTCGCGAAATGTGGAAAAGTAACAATAGAAGCATTTTCAAGGATGTTCATATCCTTAATGATCCCGTTTTCTTTTCTGTTTCTGGGCAGATACCCAATTTGATGTTTTAGCGCGTCGGTCGTATCTTTTATCTGAATTGGTTGTCCATCAAAGAAAACTTCTCCAATAGGTTTTTCGCCTGCTCCGAAGACTGATAAAAATAACTCGCTTCTTCCATCGCCGAGTAAGCCGTTTATTCCTAAAATCTCACCCGCGTGAACCGCCAAATCGATATTGTGGAAATTAATCCTATCCGTTAAACCCTTAAGGCGAAGCATTTCGTGTTTAATGTCAATTTTTCTTTTGGTGGTATTTTTCACCAACTCATGCCCTACCATCATTCGGGCGAGATCGCTGGTATTTACTTGGGTTACATCTCCCGTTGCCACCATTTTCCCATCTCGAAGGATGTAATATTTATTGCAAATTTGAATAACCTCTTGTAGCTTATGAGAGATAAAAATTATTCCCACCCCTTGTTGCTTGAGCTTTTCCACGATTTCAAAAACCCGATCCACCTCTGTATTTGGCAGGGAAGAAGTTGGTTCATCCATGATAATAATAGAGGCATTCATTAATAAGGCTTTGCAAATTTCAACAATCTGTTTGTAAGACGCATCCAAATCTCTGACCATCGTGTTAGGGTCGAGCTTGAGGTGAAGTCGATCAAATAGCGCCTGTGTTTCAGCCCGCATGTGATCCATTCTCAGAAAGCCGGTTTTGTTACGAAGTTCACGGCCTAGAAAAAGGTTTTCAAATACCGGCAAGTCATTAATTACATTTAATTCCTGATGGATAAATGCGATGCCTGCATTGAGGGAGTCGGATGGGGTTTGAAAATGGATTAATTTGTCATCAATAAGAATTTCCCCTGTGTCATGCTGGACAACACCCCCAAGGATATTCATTAAAGTAGATTTTCCCGCACCGTTTTCACCAAGCAATGCTGTGATTTCTCCGCCCTGGATCGCGAAATTGACATCTTTCAGGACGTGATTTTGATCGTATGATTTGAAAATCCCACGCATTTCAATTTTCATCGCGTATATATCCTTTTTTTGAAAAGGCTATGGATTTGATGCCATAGCCTTTTCGGTTCTACATGAAACCCTTACTATGGTTATAATTTAGTAAGGTGAGTTCTCGTCGAGGAACTCGCTTGCGTTGGTTCGGTCAACGATTGTCGTGGGGATGATTTTGACCGGATCAACTTTTTCACCCTTGAGGATTGCCAACGCCATATCTACAGCGTCACGAACCATAGCGGGGCTATAAGTAGCAGATTCAATCCAGATGTCTTGATTTTCAGGCATCATCTTGAAATATTCCTGCATCCCGCCGCCACCGGTTACAACCTTGATATCAGTGCGATTGGCTTCTTTAATCGCCTGGAGAACACCAACAGATGTCTCATCATCCATGGAGTAAACAGCGTCAATCTTGGCTACACTGGTTAGGATGTCGGCAAAATCTTTCAAACCGTCTTCACGGGTAAATTTTGTCGCGTAGGTAAGGACTTCCATATCAGGGGCAATTTGAGCCAAAGTATCAACAAAACCCTTTTTACGGAGTTCAGAAACGGAACCAGAAGTCGGAACTTCGAGCATTACAACGGTACCAGTAGTGCCAATTTTTTCAACGATGTACTTGGCGCCTTGAATACCCATATCCTCGTTGTCACCAGAGACACGATAAACACCGTTGGCGTTGATAGCGATGTCAAAGTTAACTACGGTCACGCCTTTATCCACAGCGGCTTGAATCGGAACTTCCATACCTTCCCATTGTGGGAAGGCGACAACTGCCTGGGCACCCCAGGTGAGAAGGTCATCCAATTGGGCAGTCATTTCTTCGGCATTGCTGCTGGTGTAGAGTTTGTATTCAACCTCATCACCCAATTCGATACAGCGTTGTTCGGCATTATAAGCAACCGCTGCGACCCAACCGTGGGTTACTGCTGGAGCCAAGATACCAATCTTGAATTTTGCGGGAGCCTCAGCGGCAGGGGCTTCAGCTGCAGGAGCTTCAGCTGCAGGAGCCTCAGCTGCGGGAGCTTCGGCAGCAGGCTTCTCGGCAGGGGCGGCTGATTCAGCGGGAGCCGCGGGTGCGGCACATGCGCTGAGTACAAAAGCCGAAACCATGAGGAGAGCCATCAGTGTTGAAAAACTTTTTTTCATTTTTTCTCCTTACTCGGAATTGTATTATTGATCAACATCATCATCTCTGATGTCTAATCCAAAATTTTGGCCGTCGCGGATGATTCACGAATCACCAGTTGATGTTCTAAAATTACATTTCGGCTGAAACGGTGAGTTTGAGCCATCTGGTCGTGGAGCATTTGAAAAGCGGTTCTGCCAAGATCAAAACAAGGCTGCGCAACGGTTGTAATATTAGGGTGAAACATGGTGGTAAATTCGACATCATCGAAACCTACTACGGTGATGTCTTCGGGGACTCTGAATCCCATTTCTTTCGCCGCGGTAATCGCGCCTAATGCCAGGGTATCAGAAATGCAAAAAATTGCGGTTGGGATTGGTTCTTCCCTAAGAAGATCCTTTGCTCGATCTTTACCGCTTTTGAAAGAATAATCTCGAGATGCTTGAATAATCAGGTCATCGTTACACGGAAGATTGTGAGCACAGAGGGCATCTTTGTAGGCTTGGAGACGTAAACGAGTAGAAAAATAAGCATTTTCACTACTGATGATGGCTATTTTTTTATGGCCAAGGTTAATAAGGTATTCAACGGCCTCGTATGTGGCTTTGTAATTATCGATTGAAACGTGAGGTATATCAACCGCGGGATCATATTCGCAACATTGTACAATTGGGGAGGTGGAAGAGTAATTCAACAACCAATCGCAGCCAATGTCGGAAGCCATTAAAATCGCACCATCTGCCCGACGTTTTTTTAGCATTTCCAATGCTTCAGTCTCTTTGCGGAAGTCGTCTTCAGTAGTAAAAATGAGCGTGCTATAGCCAGCTTGTGCGGCTTCTTTTCCAATACCATCAAGAATACGGGAATAGTACGGGTTGGTGACGTTAGGGGAGAGGATTAGGATGACTCGCGTCTCATTTCTTCTAAGATTTCGAGCGAGCAGGTTCGGTTCATAAGAAAGTTCATCAATGGCGGCATAGATCCGTCGAGCAGTTTCTGGGCTTACGATCTCCTCGTTGTTAATTAGACGAGATACAGTAGCGACAGATACACCAGCTTTTTTTGCGACATCAATCATTGTTGCCATCAAGCGATCCTGTGAGCGATGATAATGTAATCAATTACTGAAAAGGATTACATTGAACTTTAAAAATATTAGCATCGAACTAATTTCAGGTCAATCATTATAAATGATTAAAACTTTCAAGAATATCTATGGCGGAAAGTATGTTTTCCCGTCTTACTCGATTCGAAGCCCGATTGTGATTGGCACATTCGACGAAGTGAGAAAGCTCGCGATAGAACATTCCGGTTGGTGGAAGGTTGATTCCAGTCTCAATCTTCGGCTCATCATCAAGGGAAATTTCGAGGCTGGGTTTACCGGCTGGATAAACGATTAACTTGCCATTTGAGAACTCCACGACCGCTTTTTCGAAGACGACTCTCCATTGCGCGACAAACGGATAATTGGCGTTAAACCAGGCCGCCTCGGCGGAAATTGAAAAATTCGCAAATCGATATGCAACCCGATAATGTTCCGAAATATCACTTCCAGGGCGGTTTGTTTGGGTGTAATTAAAATCGATTGGATTACCGAACAAGGAGATAATGGCGAAAAGATCATGAATGTGGAGGTCAAATGGAAGCAAGCCGCTTTTGCTTTTATCAAATAGCCATCCGTTCTTGATCCAAGTTGGACGACCTGTGACTCTTTCAAAGCGAGCATCTAGGATGTGACCGAATTCATTGGTGTCGACAATTTTTTGAAGAGCCTCAATCTCAGGTGAAAATTGCAAAACTTGAGCGATATACAATTGCCGACCGACAGCATCCGCGGCCTGAAACATTTCCTCCGCATCGAGCCGGGTTAACGCCGCGGGTTTTTCACAGATTACATGACAACCAAGCGCCAAAGCTGAAAGAGAATGCTCCTTATGTAAAAAAGTAGGTGTGCAAACATCTACAATGTTTACTGGAACATTGGCAACCAGGTCCTCTATGGTCGAAAATACTGGCAATTTCCAAGCCTTGGCAGAAGCCAAGCCCTGACCGCTAATGTCGACTAATCCTGTAATTTGTACGTTGGGAATTCTGAGATAGTTTTTGTAATGAACCGTTCCCATACCACCGGTTCCTACAATGGCGATGTTGGTTGTCATCCATTCCCGCCGTCGAAGTCAATGATTGAGTGTAAATAGTTCATCGAGTCCACTACCGCCTGATCAACTTCATGCAAATCCTTCGCCCCGCTGCTGGTAAATTCGATTTCTACGCTGATTGGACTGAGGTTATGGGCATTTTTTAATACCCGGAAAATCTCGGGAATATTGACGGCTCCCTTGCCGAGCGCCGGGAAATTCCAAACGCCTTGGCCGTCGATCTTATCCTTAAGGTGAATATAGCCCACCTCATCCACACACTCCTCAAGATCTTCGACTGGGTCCTTGCCAGCATAAAAAATTCCATTGGCAGTATCAAAATTAATTTTAACAAGAGGATGATTTACTTCTCGAATGATTGAGTGGATTCTGGAGCCGGTAGCGTGTTCTCCATGGTTCTCGATGACGAGTATCAGACCAAACCTTTCCAAATACGGTATTAATTCACAAAGTCGGTTAGCGATTGCCTTGTCGCTAATGGTGACACTATCCTTCATATGAGCTTCGCCAACGGAGGTAACCACATACTTGGTTTGAAAAAAATTCGCCAAACGCATATTGGCAATAAAATCACTTATCCGATCAGGATCCATGATATTGGTATGGCCACTCAGCGCAATAGGGATTAACTGAGCTTGTTCCAGAGTATCTTTTACCTGCCATAATTTCCGAATAGGCTGATCGGTGAATACATGTTCGGTCCAGCTTTTAGTGGCGGTTAATTCGATTGATTTGTAACCTGCTTTGAGAGCACCTGCGATGGCATCCTCAATCGTAAAAGAATGGTAACAATTGGAATTTAACGTGATCGTGGGGTTCATGTCAGTTCCTTTTCTAGAATGTATATTTCGATGAGTACATTCAGTATAACCCAATCAAAAGTTGCGGCTTGCCTTTCGTTTCGGTGGGATGTAAAGAGGTAAGTCATTTTTTATATGCTATAATTTTTTGGCTATTTTTATTATTAATTTATGGGAGCAAGAATGTTCAGGACCAAAAATTGCGGTGAATTGCGCGGCATTCATGCCGGTGAAAAGGTTACTTTAACAGGTTGGGTGCATCGTCAACGTGATCATGGTGGAGTAACTTTTATTGATCTGAGGGATCGTTATGGAATTACTCAGGTCGTATTGGATCCTGTAAATGAAAATCTGGCTGGGATTCAAAACGTGCGTTCCGAATGGGTTTTGTTGATTAAGGGAGCCGTTCAAAGACGCCCAGTTGGCGCTGAAAATCCGAAAATGTCTACTGGTGAAATCGAGGTCACCGTTGAATCCTTTGAGGTGCTCAACCCATCGAAACCAATTCCCTTCCTGATCAATAAGGATGAGGAAACAGAGGAATCTCTTCGGCTCAAATATCGCTACCTTGACCTGCGCCGAGAACGGCTGCAAAAAAACCTCATTTTGCGCCATAAAGTAATCAAGTTTATTCGGGATTTTTTGGATAAAAAAGATTTTCTCGAGATCGAGACACCCATGCTATTCAAGACAACTCCGGAAGGTGCTCGTGATTTCCTCGTTCCATCTCGATTGCAACCCGGTACTTTTTATGCTCTGCCTCAGTCTCCCCAGCAATTAAAACAATTGTTGATGGTTTCAGGCTTTGATAAATATTTCCAAATCGCTCGTTGTTTTCGGGATGAAGACCTGCGAGGTGACCGCCAACTTGAATTTACCCAACTCGATTTGGAAATGTCCTTTGTGGATCGAGATGACGTGCTTGATTTGGTCGAAGAACTTTTCACAGATATGGTTAAGGAAGTTCTCCCTAATAAAAAATTGCTCTCCACTCCCTGGCCAAGGCTGACCTACACTGAAAGTGTTCGGCGCTTTGGAAATGATAAACCTGATCTACGCTTTGGCTGGGAGCTATTTGTGCTCGATGAAGTTTTTGCCAACTCGGAATTTATGGTTTTTAAGAACGCGCTCTCATCTGGTGGAACCATCAAATGTTTGGTCGCCAAGGATTGCGCTGGATTTTCAAGACGAGAAATTGACCACCTGACTGATCTGATTAAAGACCTTGGTGCCAAAGGGCTGGCAACCATAGCCTTTTCGGAAGATGGAGTGAAGGGAACCGCCGCGAAGTTCGTAAATGATAGCGAATTGGAAAAGTTAAAACTTTTAACAGGGGCTGGAGATGGCGATTTGGTACTCATCGTTGCCGATCAAACAGCCGTAGCCAATAAATGCCTTAGCGCATTACGATTGCATTTCCGTGACACTTTGAATCTCGCAGATCCGGATACTTTGGGGTTTGCCTTCGTGGTTGATTTCCCCATGTTTGAGTGGAGTGAAGAAAACCAAAAATGGGATGCGGCTCACCACCCATTTACCATGCCGAAAATGGAGGATCTACCCAAATTTGAGACCGATCCTTCCCTGATTCTGTCAGATGCCTATGATATGGTTCTAAATGGTTATGAAACTGCATCTGGATCGATCAGAATCCATCGCAGTGACATTCAACAAAAAGTGTTTGAGTTGCTGGGATTGCCGGAAGAAGAGATCAAAATGAAATTTGGTCACATGATTGAAGCATTTGAATATGGAGCTCCTCCGCATGGAGGTATAGCTCCGGGAATTGATCGGCTGGTAATGATCTTTGCTGATGAGCCAAATATTCGCGAGGTCATTGCTTTTCCCAAAAATCAGGCCGGCAGAGATGTAATGGCGGACGCGCCGTCAGGAGCATCGACACAACAATTAAATGAATTAATGATCAAATTGGATCTTGATAAGCAATTATAGGAGAGAAAGCATGATCGATGTTAATGACCTTAGAAAAGGTGTAACCTTTGAGCTGGATGGCAGTTTGTTCAAGGTGCTTGAGTATAGCCATCACAAACCTGGCAGAGGAAATGCCACAATAAAAATTAAAGCCCGAAATTTACGATCTGGCGCGAATATTGAAAAGACTTTTACTTCGGGCGATCGCGTCGAAGACGCCCGCCTCGACTTCCACAATTGTTCCTATCTCTATAATGATGGTGATTTTTATCACTTCATGGACAATGAAACTTACGATCAGCCTGCTATCAAAGCTGATATTTTGGGTGATAGCGCTGGTTTTCTATCTGAGGGGATGGAGTGCAAGCTGACCTTTTATAATGGTGAGCCGCTTGATATTGAATTACCGACCAGTGTTGACTTGAAAGTTGTATATGCCGAGACAGCAGTACGCGGTGATACCGCGACCGGAGTGACGAAAAAAGTTACCGTTGAAACCGGTGTGATTGTGCAATGCCCTAACTTCGTAAAAGAGGGCGACACAATTCGAGTTGACACCCGAACAGGTGAATATCTCACTCGAGTTTAAAGGTTAATTTGAAGACACCTTACGGAGCGGAGTGTAGTTTTTTTTACGGCAACTATTATCGGGGCAAATCCGATGAAGAATGCCGGCTGCTGATTGACCAAAAAGGTAAGTGGAATAGCTCCCTTTGTAAAACCTGTCCGATGCCGGGAATCCAACGCGCGAATTCCTGCAAGTTTATGCGCTTTAGAGCTGAAATTACAAGAAAACCTTTGAGCCTTTTTCAAGCGAAGGTTGAAATCAACGCTTTTTGCGAAAAGACCTCACGAGTTGTTGAATCCCCCCATGTTGGCTGTGGGGAATGCCACCCTAATTTGGAAATCTTCGAAAATTTTGAAAAATAAAAATTAATACAAAGGAGCCGTTAAGGCTCCTTTGTGAATAATATTTGCTTTGTTTAATCCTCTAACGTGCTTAGGTCGCCAACCGGTAAACCAAGGGCTTGGGCTTTTAATACTCGCCGCATGATCTTCCCTGAACGGGTTTTGGGTAATTTGTCAATCCAATGTATCGCTTCTGGACGAGCGATCGCGCCGAGGTGTTTGGCGACATGTTGGCGAAGTTCCTCCGCCAATTCCTCTGTTTTTTCATATCCTGGTTTGGTTTGAACGAAGCAGTAAATTGCTTGACCTTTTATTTCATGCGGTAAACCGATCGCCGCGGATTCGGCAACACTTTCATGCGTAATGAGAGCGGATTCAATTTCAGCCGTGCCGAGGCGGTGACCAGATACTTTAATTACATCATCCACTCGCCCGATAATCCAGAAATAACCATCTTGATCCCGTCGGGCAGAATCTCCGGTTAAATATTTACCGGGGAACTTGGACCAATACGATTGGACATAACGGTCGGGATCTTTATAAATAGTTCTCAACATGGCTGGCCAGGGGTTGAGTAAAACCAGATAGCCTTCCTGCCCATCTTCAACCGGCTTGCCATCATCGTCTACAATGCTTGCCGCTTGACCAAAGAATGGTCGAGTGCCAGAACCTGGCTTGAGCGGTACTACCGGGGTGGGGGTAATCATGAACGCTCCAGTCTCAGTCTGCCACCAGGTATCAATGATTGGACAACGATTCTTGCCAATGACCGAATAAAACCACTTCCAGGCTTCAGGGTTAATTGGTTCTCCGACTGAACCTAACAATCGTAATGAAGTCAAATCATGTTTGTTTGGCCAGGCTTCACCAAAGCGCATCAATGACCTGATCGCGGTTGGCGCGGTATAGAAAATGGTAATTCCGTATCGCTCGATCAATTGCCACCAGCGATTTGGATATGGAAAGGTGGGTCCGCCCTCAAACATAAAAACAGTCGCCCCATTAATAAGAGGACCATAAACGATATAGGAGTGACCGGTAACCCAACCTGGATCCGCGGTGCACCAGAATCTGTCTTCGTCTTTAATATCAAATGCGTATTTCATGGTGGCGTAGGTTCCAACCATGTAACCGCCATGGGTATGCAGAATGGCTTTGGGCTTTCCGGTAGATCCGGATGTATAAAGGATGAAAAGTGGGTCTTCTGAATCCATTACTTCTGTTTCGCATTTTCCATTGGCAATTGGTAATGCACAAAGATCGTGATACCAATGATCGCGACCTGCTTCCATGATGACGTCCTGACCAGTCCTCTTGACCACTACGACATTTTCAACCGTAGGACAATGACGCAGGGATTCATCCACAATGCTCTTAAGATCAATCCGTTTACCGTTTTGAAAAGATCCGTCACAAGTAATTACCAGCTTTGATTCACTATCGGCAATCCGACCTTGGAGAGCATCAACAGAAAAACCACCAAAAACGACTGAATGGATAGCGCCGATCTTCGCGCAAGCCAGCATGGCGAACACGATCTCCGGAACACGGCCCATATAAATCGTCACCCGATCGCCTTTTTTTACTCCCATGGCTTTGATAATATTGGCCATGCGACTAACTTCGCGATTGAGAGAATAGTAGGAGTAAGTTTTGTCCTGTTTTCCATCTTCGCTTTCCCAAATAAGGGCAAGTTTATTTTTTCGATAAGTTTTCAGATGGCGGTCAACCGCATTATAGGTGATGTTGGTTTGGGCACCGTCAAACCAGCGGAAAAATGGTTTTTTATCATCATTCAAAACGCGATCCCAGGTTTTAAACCATTCCAATTCGAGGGCTTCTTTTTCCCAAAACGCGGAGGGGTTTTGAAGCGCAGCTTTTGCGGTTGTATCCCAATCCTTGAGGTAAGCATTCTTGATAACATCATCGGATGGGTAATAAAAAATTTGGTCTTGATTCGAGTCTTCCACTTTTACTTCTCCTTTGGCTTGGATGATACACAAATGGATATGATTTAAAAGGATAGCAAAAAATATTTGAAATTCAAGTTAATAACGCAAGAAGCATTAAAAAAATATTGCATATATTTCAAAAGATTGATATACTGATTTTGACATACCCACCCCCATAGGGGAGGGGTAAGAAAGGGCCATATGCATCACGATCAACAACTTCAACGAATGAAAACAATCGATGGTCACCTGAAAGGTGTCATCCGCATGATGGAAGATGGAGAATATTGCATTGACGTCATTCGACAGATCCAGGCGATTCAGGGTGCTTTGAGTAAGGTTAGCGAAGGAATTCTGCGCGACCATCTCAATTCCTGTGTTACCACAGCCATCCGCGGGGAAGATTTGAGTGAGAGACAGAGGGTGTTGGAAGAGATCGCTGAAGTATATGCTCAATCAAAAAAGATTTAACTAAAAGGAGAATCATCATGAACCAAGTAGTTTATTCTGTCTCAGCGATCCATTGCGGCCATTGCGTCCATACCATTCAATCCGAATTAAGCGATCTGGAAGGTGTCAAATCGGTGAAGGCATCCAGTGCTACCAAGCAGGTAGAAGTTATTTTTGAACACCCCGCTTCTGAAGAATCGATTAAAAACTTATTGAAAGAGATTAATTATCCAGCGGCAGGATAAAAAATGGCTGAATCCAAACAAGTAGTACTACCAATTACGGGCATGACTTGCGCGAATTGTGTCGCAACGGTAGAAAGAAATGTGAAGAAATTGGACGGGTTGACTGCCGTGAATGTCAACCTGTCCTCGGAACGTGCATCGATCGAGTTTGATCCTGCTGTTTTAAGTTTGGAACAAATCATCGCCAAGGTGAACAAGGCCGGGTATGGTGTTGCGAGTGGAAAGGCAAAGTTCAGTGTAAGACCGTTGTCAGATGCAAATGACATCCGCAGAATTGAGAAAACAATCGGTACCCTTGATGGTGTTACAGAATTTTCCGCGTCAATGGGAAGTGAACGGCTGGATGTGTCTTTTATCCCGACGATGATTTCTCCGAGGGAAATCCGAATAGCGGTGGAAGCCGCGGGTTTTAACGTAAAAGCACTTGGAGATGAATTTTCAGACGCGGAAGCCCTTGAAAGGGAACGAGACATCGCTGAACAACGAAGATTACTTATTATCGGGATGGTGTTTACTTTTCCGCTCTTCTTGCTCTCGATGGCCCGCGATTTTAAACTTTTACCAGATTTTTTTTACATTATTGAACAAAGCCACCTTATGACGATGTCCGATGGAATGCCAATGGTCCAGCCTTGGTTCAATTGGATTCTTTTCGGCCTCGCGCTGCCTGTTCAATTTTATGTTGGTAAACAGTATTATCTTGGTGCTTACAATGCACTCGCCAATAGATCGGCGAATATGGATGTATTGATTGCCATGGGCTCAAGTGCGGCATTTTTGTATTCCATACCAATTACGCTTGGTTGGCTCGATGGACATGTTTACTTTGAAACTGCCGCGGTAATTATCACTTTAATCAGGTTGGGAAAATATCTTGAAGCCAAAGCGAAAGGCAGAACGAGCGACGCGATTAAAAAATTAATGGGATTACGGCCTAAAACCGCGATTGTGATCCGCGAGGGTGTTGAATTGAATTTGCCGATTGATGATGTTCAAGTTGGCGACCTGGTTATTGTAAAACCAGGAGAACGTATTCCGACAGATGGGAAAATCGTTGATGGAACTTCGACCATCGATGAATCGATGCTGACAGGAGAGTCATTTCCGGTTTCGAAACATCCTGGGGATGCGGTTCATGGAGGAACGATTAACAAGCAAGGTTCTTTCACTTACTCAACCACAAAAGTTGGAAAAGATACTGTCCTGGCTCAGATTATCAAACTGGTGGAGGCGGCTCAAGGCAGCAAGGCTCCCATTCAGAAGATTGCTGACCAAATTTCAGCCATATTTGTTCCAATCGTAATTGCTCTTGCTCTTATCACCGCGGCTGGTTGGTATATTGCCATCGAATATTTTCATCTTATGGAAGGCGATCCTGTCACAGTTGCGATCATCAACATGGTAGCTGTTTTGGTAATTGCTTGCCCTTGTGCTATGGGCTTGGCGACTCCGACTGCAGTCATGGTCGGAACCGGCAAGGGCGCTGAATCGGGAATTCTTTTCAAAACCAGCGAAATTCTTGAAAACGCGGGGAAAGTCACTACTATCCTTCTGGATAAAACAGGTACCGTTACAAAGGGCTTGCCAGCAGTGGTTGGTATCGAGCCACTCAATGGAGCTTCAGTTGAGGCGGTGTTGGGTTATGCCGCTTCGGTTGAAAGGAGGAGTGAACACCCCTTAGCAGATGCAATCGTATCCAAGGCAACTGAAGAAGGTGTAAAAATCGAGGAAGCTGTTCAATTTTTAGCAAGACCCGGATTCGGAGTTCAGGCATTGGTTGGTGATGAGCTTGTAAGGATCGGTAATACAAAAATGATGTCCGATGGCGAAATTGTAGGCATGACTGGTGAAGTTAACCAAATTATTGAAAAATTTCAAAATCTTGCGTCAACACCGGTGATCGTTAGCGTGGAAAAGAAAGCCATTGGTGTGATCGCAATTGCTGACCCAATTAAGGAGACATCGATCGAAGCGATCAGAGCGTTTCGCCAGGAGGGTTATAAAGTCGCAATGGTTACCGGTGACAATCCTCTCACCGCAAATGCCATAGCGAAAACAGCGGGAATTGAACAGGTTTTCGCGGATGTATTACCTGAAGGAAAGTCCGGATTGGTATCAAACTTGCAGGCTTCTGGTCAGGTTGTCGCGATGATTGGTGATGGAATCAACGACGCGCCAGCATTAGCCCAAGCGGATATCGGCATGGCGATTGGCACAGGCACTGACATCGCAATGGCTGCGGCTGAGATTACTTTAGTCAATGGAGATCTCCGAAACGCGGTTAAGGCTTTCAAATTGAGCCAGAAAACCATGTCTACCATTAAACAAAATCTATTTTGGGCGTTCATTTACAATATTCTGCTCATTCCGAGCGCGATGTTTGGAAAAATGGACCCCATGCTCGCGGCAGGCGCGATGGCATTCAGCAGCGTTTTTGTTGTCACGAACAGCCTGAGACTCAGAAAAGTTAAGTTGTAAATCAGCTCGATCGGTTTATAATCCTAATAACTCCCTTCCTGAGAGAAGGGAAGTATTTTTAATATGCCGGTAGGATATATGCAGAACAAAGGAGTAATTTACGCGTTTTTGGCGTACGCGGGTTGGGGATTAATTTCAATTTATTGGAAACAAATTAACCCGGGTATTGATGCTGTCCAAATCACCAGTCATCGGATATTCTGGTCACTGCTTACCTTATTTCTCATGTTGGCATTTAAAGGTGGGTTTAAAGGGCTTATCGTTCAAATAAAGGATAAAAAACACCTTTGGACCTTTGCGCTCGCGGCAATCCTGCTGACATCCAATTGGACGATCTATATTTATGCGGTGGTTAGCGGTCATATCATCGAAACGAGTCTGGGATATTTTATTAATCCACTTGTAAATGTTTTGATTGGTGTCATATTTTTCAACGAAAAAATGCGAAAGTTGCAGTGGATCGCGGTCGTAGTTGCTTCTGTTGGTGTTATTTACCTTTCGATTGCGCTCAATGCCGTACCAATCATCCCACTCGCCCTGGCCTTAACCTTTGGTTTTTATGGTTTGGTCAAGAAGAAGGTCAATGCCGATTCTATGATTGGTTTAACCTTGGAAACCGGATTCATGTTCATACCCGCGCTTATTCTGCTCATCATTGCAGAAGTAAACGCCACATCCGCAAATAGCAGCTTTTTTAGCGCGAGTATTGTTGATCAACTCCTCCTGATTGGCGCAGGTCTAATAACTACGGTCCCGTTAATCTGGTTCGCCAACGCTGTGAAAAGTGTTCCGATGAGTACGATCGGTTTTATTCAGTACCTCACCCCTACGATTACATTTTTAATTGGATTATTAATCTATCAGGAACCTTTCAAACCAGTAAAGCTGGTTGGTTATAGTATTGTGTGGGTTGGTGTACTAATTTTTATTTTGGATAATGTTCGTAACCGGGTAAGACTTCGACGTTCGACAAGTAACGCTTAATAAAAACATGAAAATACTTTTTATCGGTGGGACAGGATTGATAAGCAACGCGTGTGCCCGAATCGGTATCGCTAAAGGCATGGACATCACTGTCCTTAATCGTTCGCTCAGCCACCGATTTCCCCATCCTCATGGTACCAAATCAATCGTAGCGGATAACTCAAATGAAAATCAACTTTCCGCCATTATTCGCGATCATAAATATGATATTGTGGTGGATTGGATTGCATATACGGTAGAAGATATAGCGAGAGATATCAGGATATTTAATCGCAACGTTGGTCAATTCGTATTTATAAGCAGCGCGTCGGCCTATCAAAAACCGCCCAAATCCCTGGTCGTAACCGAATCAACACCTTTGGCAAACCCATTCTGGCAATATTCGCGAGATAAAATCGCTTGCGAAGCGGAGTTGATGCGGGAATATAAGGAAACCGGTTTTCCAATAACAATCGTTCGCCCCTCGTTAACTTATGGCGAAGGCCAGTTACCTTTGGTGATGAATAGCTGGAACCACCCCTTTACGATAATCGATAGAATCAAGCGGAACAAACCGATCGTTGTTCCAGGTGATGGGGAATCGCTTTGGGTTATGACCTACAATGAGGATTTTGCGGAAGGCTTTCTTGGCTTGCTTGGCAATCCGAAGGCAGTTGGTGAAAGTTACCATATCACCAGCGAAGAAGTGTTAAGTTGGAATACACTTTTTGAACAATTCCTAGGCGCAATTGGATTGGATGCTGAACTAAAACATGTACCAGTAGAAAAAATCATAAGGTTATTTCCTGATTTTGAAGGAACGCTCATCGGCGACAAATCAAACAGTGTAATTTTTGATAACAGCAAGATTCGCTCGTTGGTACCAAATTTTAAATGCCGTGTCAATTGGGGTGTGGGAATTAAACGATCTTATGACTGGTTAATTAATCACCCCGAAAACCAAACTGTTGACGTAGAGTTGAATCGAATCCTCGACCGGATTCTTGAAAGTGATTAAATTTTCGTTCGTCCCCCAATTTTTCATTCATTGCAAACGAATCACCCTTTAAGTTTTTCCTAAGGGGTTGAATTCAGACCCCTTCTCGTTATAGATTAAAACATAGCCAATTAACAAATTGGGAAGTGTTATATTAAATTCAATAAATACAGGAGGATTAATTATGCTTGGAGGTTACGCAAATCGAATCGGCTTTGTTAACTTGACCAAAGGACAGGTTGAGTACAAAGACGCGCCGGAAGAATGGAAAAGGAAGTATATCGGCGGGCGTGGATTAGGCGTGAAATACGTCTTTGAAAATGGCCCCAGAGTAGATCCTCTTTCCCCTGAAAACATCTTGTGCTTCATGAACGGCCCTCTCACCGGTTCAGAAGCGAACATGAGTGGTCGGATGGCTGTGGTTACCAAATCACCTTTGACAGGAACTGTCACTGATAGTCATCACGGTGGTTGGAGCGCGGCGAGGCTTCGCTGGGCAGGATTTGACGGCTTGATTTTTAGTGGCAAATCCAACAAACCGGTTTACGCTTATGTTACTAAGGACAAGGTCGAACTCAAAGATGCGTCTCATCTTTGGGGCAAGAATGTTCATGAAGTTGTCAAGTTCTTTAAGGATCTCTACGGTGATGCTGACCTATCCGTAATTGCTATTGGCCAATCTGGTGAGAACTTAAACAAATTCGCTTGTTGGATTAATGAGAATGACAGAGCCAGTGGACGAGGCGGAACTGGATGTGTTGGCGGAAGCAAACACCTTAAAGCGATCGTGATCGACGCGAAAAAGGCGATCACCAAGGCAGAAAATCGTGAGGCTTGGAAAGCAGCTCACGACCGCACACTGGCGACCATCATGGCGGAAGAAAATATAACCAGCCCGCGAAAAGGTGGATTGTCAGTTTACGGAACTAACGTATTGATGAACATCAATAACAGTATCGGCGCGTTACCTACCCGAAATAGCCAGATTACCGCGTATTTTGATGACTCAGGAAAATCGCTGGCGGAAATGACTAGCGGTGAATATGTTAAAGAACATGTATTGGTTAATGATCCAACCTGCCATGCCTGCCCTGTAGCTTGTAAGAAGGAAGTTGAAGTCACCCAAGGCCCATGGAAGGGCTTGCGCATGGAATCTGTCGAGTACGAATCCGCCTGGGCATTTGGCGCGAACTGTGGCAACACTGATATAAATTCGGTCGCGAAGTTAATCGATCAATGTAACGATTACGGCATGGACACGATTGAGCTCGGAAATGTGTTATCCATGTATATGGAAGCTACATCAAAGGGCTACGCTCCAGGCAAATTGGATTGGGGCGATACGTTGTCGATGGTAGCCTTGGTGGATCAGGTCGGTTCCCGCTCTGGAGTAGGAAATACTCTCGCGGAAGGTTCCGTTCGGGCGGCAACTGCCTTCAACCATCCTGAATTAGCAATGGCTGTCAAAGGTCAGGCGATCCCCGCTTACGATCCACGTGGGTTAAAAGGCATGGGCATCGCATACGCGACATCAAACCGAGGAGCCTGCCACTTAAGGGCATATACACCTGCGGCTGAGCTCGGAGTTATGCCGTATAACTCCTTGAAGGTTGACCCGCTTGCCTTTGAAGGTAAAGGCGAACTGGTTATGATCTTCCAGAATTTTCACGCCTTCTCCGACAGCATGGATATCTGCAAATTCAGTGCCTTTGCTCAAGGGGCTGACGAATATGCCGCTCAATATTCCGCCATGGTTGGTGTTCCATTCACAGCGAACGATGTGATGTTAACTGGTGAACGAATTTACAACCTGGAGCGATATTTCAACAACCTAGCAGGAATTGGAGAGGGAAGCGATACTTTACCAAAACGATTCACTGAAGAACCATCTACAATGCCTGGATCCTTGGGCCATGTTTGCGAATTGGATCAGATGTTGAAGGAATACTATGAAAAACGTGGTTGGGTAAATGGGGTCGTGCCTGAAGCGAAGTTAAAGTCATTGGAAATCCTTTAACTGAAGTTTAGATTAAACAAAAGAGGGACTATTTGGTCCCTCTTTTTATTTTGGTTATCCACCTGCCCGAAGTGTCTTCATTCCAAAAATCTTAAAAAACTCATTTTCGCGCTCAGGCTGGACCTCGATGATGAGACGATGTTGTCCAATCTCAAGGGCACCAAGTCGAAATGACTCCATTTTTTCAAATTGAACCGAAAAGTAGTCGCTGACGATTAAATCTTCGGACAATATTTTTCCACCCATTTCAATCAAATATTCTTTTAGTAAGAATTTGGGGATACCGCGAATTTCGCGGATGTGGGCTTCCACTAACCGCCGCCGACAGGCGGAAAGATGTCAATTTTATCGGATGGTTTGATGATGGTTTCAAATTCATCAGGCAGATAAACTGCTTCACGACCGTTAATAAACAATTTCATGTGACGGTGGAAGCGATTTTCAGCGTCTAAAAGCTCGTCTCGTAAAGCAGGGTATTTTTGGGTAACCTGGTTAACCAATTGGATCGCGCTGGTATTATCTCCCAGCGGTACAGTGACGGTTTTTATTCCGATGATGGCTCGTAGCGTTGCGTAAAAATTCACTTCCATTTCTATCTCCCAAACATTTGATTGTAGAATTTTCTAAATTATACAAAAAATATCCAATTAATCAAATGAATTTTTGATGAGGAAATAGTTAGGATTTATTTAAGGGCACTGTATTATGCCTTGAGCCCAGAGACAGCCACCACATACGGGAAAATCGGTGTTGCCGAGACAATCTTCTTCATTTGTATCTGAAAGATCGCAGCCACCACAAAATGTACAAGGCGCAAAACCAAAATTGTGCAATTTTTCCCGATATTTCAAGTAGCTAGGATCATTCCATAATTCCGTTAGAGATTTCTCTCTGACATTACCGATGATGTGTTTTTTGACGAGTCTTGGTCTTCCATTCAGAAAGGTGCGATGAGTGTGCATCAAGGGCCAACAAGGGCTGACATCGCCTGTCCAGGCAATTGACATCGTACCACTCTCGACAAAATTACAAGTATCACTGGCGCCACCCCAATTGTTGCCCGCATAGCTGATATTCAGTTGGGAGTTAAAAACTTCGAAGAGAGCATCCTTGGTGTCTTCGTTGAAATCCATTTTTGGTAGACTGAGATGAGGGAGGTGAGGGGCTTCCATGTAGGCAATATTGCGGATAGCCTTATTGTAAAGCTGGTCATCTTGCATATTTGCCGTAGCCGGTTGCAGATTGCTGATCGAAAAGTGGGTTGCTTTGACAGATTTTCCAAAGTTGATTACCTCTGGAAGGTCCTTTATGTTTCGTTTCATCGCCACAAACGCGATACCGATATCTGGTTTTGGGTAATGGTCCGCTTTGCGCATCTTCGCCAAACGGCGTAAATTTGTATGAATATTGTGCAGTTCTGCACCAAGGCGTACATCAGCATAAGTTTCTTCGGTCGCGCCATCAATGGATATCCAAACCATATCGATCCCAGAATCGATTAATTCGCGAGATTTCTTTTCGGTGAGCATCGTGCCATTGGTTATAACCTCAACTTTGACATTGAGAGTTTTTACTTTGCGAATCCATTCAATTGTTTTCGGATGAAAAAGCGGTTCTCCGATACCACCGAAATAAACATCTGGGATCGGGTCCATGGCTTTAAGATGCTCAAAAATGGCATCAAAAGTCTCTTCGGTCATCTTGCCTAAATTCTGGTCCCAATCATTTCGAAAACAGGTCACGCAATCGAGATTACAGGCAACGGTGGGTTCGATGTAA
>DATMWA010000066.1:0-2378 GCA_035562755.1 Anaerolineales bacterium | reverse complement strand
TAAATACAAGGAGATGGGGAATTCCCAGATGGATAAATGGGGATCGATGTGAGGAATGTTTCTTCCGCTAATGAAAATTTCTTCTTTCATTTTGTATGAGTTATAATCAAAGACGCATCTTTGGATTTAAATTAAATAATACACATTGGGCGATGTTCCGGCTTCTTTGGCCAAGACTTTGTATTTCCTTTCGGCTAATAATTGAGCCACTTTGCTATTGGAATCATCCAAATCGCCAAAATACATACAGTTCGTTGGACAAACCGAAACACAAGCAGGATCTTGTCCTTTTTTTACTCGGTGAACGCAGAACGTACATTTATCTACAACTCCCAAATCGGGATGGCGGTATCGGGCATCGTATGGACAAGATTCGATACAAGCACCGCAGCCAATACATAAATCTCTATCGACTAAAACAATTCCGCCTTCTATAATGTGGCTGGCTTCGGTAGGGCAAGTTCTCACGCAAGGCGCATTGTCGCAATGATTGCAACGCTCTGACCTCAATTCAATATCTAGTTCGGGATAGGTTCCTGAAACCGATTCGGTAACCCAATCCCTGCAATATCCCGTTGGAACATCATTTTCTGTTTGACAAGCCACTACACAGTCGCTACATCCTACGCATTTGAGCGTATCTATGACCATTACATATCTCATCTTAGACCGTTTCTTTAGGGTTTTCCGTTAAAATTGTTACAAAATTTCCTCGCATTCCGGTTCCTCCCATTAATGGATCGACCATCAATTTGGTAATCATCTCGGTATCATTGACGCCTTTTCCGAAGGAACGCTTCATATCGGGATTTTTTTGACCAAATCCGTGTACCATATAAACCGAATCCCAACGAATTCGCTCGGTAAGCCGCACTTTTATTGGAAATGAAGAAACCACATCATCTTGATTTTTTAACCAAACGGGTTGACCTGATTTGAGATTCCAAATTTTTCCGACTTTTGGATTGACCCATAAAGTATTTTCGCTCCTCAAATCATTCAAATTTGGACTGTTTACCGTTTTGCTAAAAGTGTGCATCGGTGCGCGACCATAATTCAGACGGAAATAATCTTTGGGAGGTTGTTCGTGGGCCGTGTAAACCGGCATTGGATCGAGACCAACATCTTTTAGTTTTTGGGAATACAGTTCAATTTTACCAGAATCGGTTTTAAAAATATGTTCTGCTCCGTCTTCTATATACAATGGTTTTCCAGATCTTGGAAGATTTTTTACTCCAATGTGTTTCATTTCTTCCAATGAAGTTCCCATTTGTTTGAATTGCCAATCCAAAATATCGGTATAATCGTTGAATTTATAATAATCGCCTAAACCCAATTTCAAACCTATTTGTTTGCCAATCCACCATCCTGGTTTGGATTCCCATCGTGGCGCGGCGGCTGGCATTCTCAAAGCGATAGAAGGCGTTCTTGCATCCGAATTTCGAAGGTCGTCATAGCGTTCCAAATAAGAACACTCGGGTAAAACCACATCGGCATAACCCGTGATTTCCACTGGATAAATATCAATGACTACCAAAAACTCCAAGGCTTCAATGGCTTTCATCATCAAGTTTTTCTCGGTTGGAACAGATTGTGTCAAATTCGTTCCTGCCACCATCCAAGCTTTTACTTGATGTGGTGTGTTTTCGCCAGGAATCGAAGCCCGAATCACTTCATTGGTCACTCCTTGATTCGCAAAAGGCAAATTGACATTCAAATCTTTGGCTTTCCAAGCAGGTTCTGGATATTCAGGATGCGGGAATTTTGGAACTGCCGCTTTTTCATTAAAGTAAAAACCTCCTCGACGTCCCCAAGTGCCTAAAAGTGCATTTAGAATTCCAATGGCACGAGTACGTTGGGTATCATCGCCATACCAAGTGGAATGTCTTCCAGGATGAATCAAGGTTGCCGGAGCTGCTTTGGCCATTTCACGAGCCGAGTCCCGAATCATTTTAGGAGTCAAATCGGTAATGCTATATGCCCATTCAGGGGTGAATTGGCGGACGTGTTCTTTAAGTTCGTCAAAACCCGTGGTATATTTGGCCACATAGGCTGCATCGTATAACTCTTCAAAAATGATGACATTCATCCAAGCCAATAGCAAAGCCATATCGGTCGCAGGGCGAATGGGTAACCAATATTTCGATTTGCTGGCAACTGTTGAAAGACGTGGATCAACGGTGATAATGGTAACACCTTTGTCAATGGCTTCTGAAACTTCTTGCACTTGCGTATTGTGCATATTCTCGCCAATATGAGAACCTATAAATACCAAACATTTGGAATCCCGCATATCGGTTGATTCTGGCGAACCGCAACTTTCTCCGAAGGTGAGTTTCAAACCTTCGTCACGCGGGCCACGACATTGGGCAAAAGCG
>DATMWA010000065.1:0-1584 GCA_035562755.1 Anaerolineales bacterium | reverse complement strand
AGTGCGGCTCAATCAATTAATATTACCCTGCCTATCAATTCACTTTCTGATGTAGATGACTCCATCATCACCTCCATTCCCCTCGAATATGTCACTTTCCCTGACGTTGGTAAAGTCGCCACCCCCCATCTCAAGACCACTATTCTTAATGATAGTCGAGAAATTCCGGTCACATTTCTAGTCGATTCCGGCGCCAAAATTAGCGCCCTTCCCCTCTCATATATTGATCAAGTTGGCTTAGACCGAGACACCGCCAAACGCATCTATTTACGCTCTGCCACCAACACCACTACCTACGGCTACCTCTCCGAAATTCAATTAAGAGTCAACAACACCACCGTCACCATTCCCATTGCTTACGCTGATATTATTGAACCACTCCTGGGCACTCACGGCTTCTTTGACCGCTTCACCGTCATTTTCGAAAATGGCCAAAAATTAATAATTAAACAAAAAACCTAAAAATAGCGTCATTGCGGCCTCCGAGTCGCAATCCATAAAAAAATAGATTTCGGATCAACCCCGGAATGCCGCAAAAATAAATATTATGAACGTACTCTCCAAGATCAACCATGTTCCTCTTAAATACGTCGCCGGAATGAACATTGCCATCTTAGTTATGGCCGTCACCTTTATAAGCATTAATACAATTGATCAAACAACGGAATACCGTTCTCAAGCCACCGAAAGTCCCCTACCGTCGCCCATCCTCACCATCACTTTGGATTCAAAAAATCCCCCCCAACTACTCACTTCTGATCCTGACTGGGCCAAAATTGGTGATGCTCTCTTAGTCCGTGGTCAAAATCTGGGCAACATCCCGTTTGGACAACTATTCCTTGGTAACACCGCCATTCCTCATCAAAATATTGTCGAATGGACTTCCGACTATATCGTCATCACCATTCCTCCACAAGCCAACTCAAATCCCCTTACCTTGAAATTTAATCAAGACCAAATCCTACAAACCAGCAACACTATCCGCATTGTAGAGCTCAACCAGACGGAATTTTAGCGCCTCAATTCCTTCGGTAGTTGCCGCTGACACTTGAATCCAATCCTTTGGTAACCTTGCCCGCTGCTCTTGATCAAGTAAATCAATTTTATTGATTACTACTATACTCGATTTATTAATTACTTCCTGACCATACTCTCTCACTTCCCGTTTTACCATTTCCAACTGTTTACTTAAATCTGATTTTCCCAAATCTGGCGCAATAATATAAACCAACACCTTACACCGCTCTATATGCTTTAAAAAGTTGATTCCCAGCCCCTTACCCTTATGTGCATCTTCAATCAATCCGGGAATATCCGCAATTACAAAATTTCTTTTGGCTGCAGTCGTCGAATTTTGCGAAGTATCCGGAGGCAATCTTGTGGCCGAGGACAACGCAGCAAAATTTGAGGACGAAGCCGGCACTTCCATCACTCCCAAATTGGGTTGAATCGTGGTAAATGGATAATCAGCAATTTCCGGTCGAGCAGCCGTTAACACTGACAACAGCGTGCTTTTGCCCGCATTTGGTAATCCTACAAAACCAATATCCGCTAAAATTTTCATCTCCAGCTTAAGTAATTTTC
>DATMWA010000064.1:0-2278 GCA_035562755.1 Anaerolineales bacterium | reverse complement strand
TGAAGCGGGTACACCAGCAGGTGGAGAATCGGCGAGATTTTTATTTATATGTAGATGAGTTTCAGAATTTTGCCACTGAGTCATTTACCAAAATTTTATCGGAAGCCCGGAAATATCGCCTGAATTTGTTGTTGGCAAACCAATATATTGGTCAGGTTTCAGAAGAGGTGCAACGAGCAATTTTTGGAAATGTAGGGACATTGACCACTTTTTTGGTGGGAGCCGGTGATGCGAGTGTGTTGGCTCGGGAGCTGGGAGGAATATATAAAGAGGAAGATTTGGTCAATTTGGGTAAGTATGAAATTTTAACCAAGATGGCCATAGATGGGTTAACTTCGACTCCGTTTGCGGCTACGACTTTGCCGTTGCCGGCAGTGGTCAATGGTAATCGGGATAAAATTATTCAACAGTCGTTGGAGCGGAATTATCAAAAGGTGAAGCAGCATCAATGAAACGGTGGTTGTTGCATCCGGCCGTGACTGTTTTTGTTGTCCTTGTAGTAGTTTATGGGTTGACTGGAGCAAGAACGATAACTGGATTTGGGGATAGTGATGAGCTAATTGCCGCTGGTTATAATTTGGCTCTTCCCCATCAACCAGGATACCCTTTAATGACAGCGTTGCTATTTATGACAACTCGATTGCCGCTGGCGAATCCTGCTCTATTGGGGCATCGATTGGCAGGGACAGTAATGGCGTTAGTCGTATCAGTTTGCGTGGTGGTTTTTTATCATTTTAATCGAGGTAAACAGTGGAGGGTTGCGGTGGCTGTAGGGTTGATTATCGGCGGAAGTGGTTTGGTGTGGCGCCATGGAAATCACCTGGAGGTGTTTGGTTTAATGGGACTGTTTTCTATCACATTGCTGTGGGGGGTATTAGTCTTAAAAAAGCATTGGTTTTGGTGGGGAGTGGTGGCAGGTTTAGGCTTGGGGCATCATCAGTTGTTGTTGTTGACATTTGTGCCGCAGTTGCTGTGGGTGCTGGTACAGCAAAAACGGCGATTTTGGCCAATTATGGCAGGATTAGGATTGGGAGTAGTAATAACTTTGGTGGGGATTGGCTTGATTGGTTGGCGACAACATCCGGACTCGTGGCAGATTGAAGTATCAGTAATTGGGGTGGTGAATTATTTTTTGCGATCGAATTATTCAGGATATTCAATGGGGGCGGGCGAGACGTTGTCGGCTTATGTTTCGGCGGTGGATTGGGTGTCAGTGTGGCATTCGTGGGGATTTTATTTGTCCCGGATGTGGCAGTATTGGGGCTGGTGGAATCTAGCGGGGCTGGTGGGGTTATTTTGGGGGCGGAAAATTTATCAGGGTTATTGGTTGATTTTGATATGCTTTGTAACTTCAGGACCGGTGCTAGCAGGTTATTTGACAGTGAATCAGCCGCTAATTGTGGAGCGAATGTATGTTTTAAGCCAATTTTATTGGGGATTGTTGATCGGATTTGGATTAATATTGACCCGATTGAAATGGGTGTGGTTATTAATGTCAGTGCTTTGGGTGATGTGGATGTTTCCACAACAGTCTTTGGCTAATTATGTGATTCAAGAGCGGTATATAGAGGGTGTTTTTGAAGATTTGCCAGATGGGGCAGCGTTGATTTGTTTATCAGATGCATCTTGTTTTGGGAGTTACTATTACCAGTCGGTTTTGGGTAAGCGGACTGACGTATTAGTGCTGACGAATGCGGATCAATTTCGGTTTGGGCGAAAGACGGCATGGGCGTTTGGCGGATTTGATTATCTCGATAACCCATTTCGATTAGGTGAAGCGGTAGGGCGAGCAACGTTTCAGGGTCGACCGATATATGTCACCCAATTGAGTCAAGTATGGATTACGGAATTAGGATTGAATGACCAAGCCTTTTTAGCTAAGCCGGACGGAATTTTTCGATGGAAGATTGAGCGACCAGAAGTGGTGAATCAAGTGGATTGCGGGAATGATTCAATGTGTGAATTAAGGCGGCTGTCGTTTGGGGTCTGGCGGGAACCGAATGCAATTGAGCCGCGGTTGCGATTGGCAGAAGGATTTGAACGCTATGGATTAATTGATTTGGCAAAGCGGGAACGATTACATGTCCAGCTTATTGGGGAGGGGCTTTCTCAATTTCCCGGTCAAAGCCTAAAATGATGCTGACTTTATTGCGGCGGACGCGGATAATGCCACCGTCAATGTCTAACTCTTGAACTTTGCCTTCCGCAGTCTCGATCTTGATGATGCCGTTTATCAGTTCGGAATAAAGGGGGGTGTGATTGGGTAAGATAGCTAATT
>DATMWA010000063.1:0-4702 GCA_035562755.1 Anaerolineales bacterium | reverse complement strand
AAATCTCAAATGACAAATATCAAACAAGATGAAGTAATTTTGCCAGATTTAAGTGAAGCTGAGAGATTGGACTTGAAAGAAGTGGTGAGTCAGCAGAAGTTCACTCAACCGCCGGCTCGATATAATGATGCATCGCTAATTAAGGAATTGGAAAAGCGGGGAATTGGGAGGCCGTCGACGTATGCGAGTATCTTGAGTACGATTGTGGATCGAGGCTATGTGGAACGGGTGGAGAAACGGTATAATCCCACATCTATTGGTGAAACAGTGAATGATTTTTTGGTGACATATTTTGGAACAGTGATGGACTATCAATTTACCGCGGACATGGAGGAAGATCTGGATCGGATTGCTCGAGGGGAAAAGGAGTGGAAGTTCGTCATGAAGGCGTTTTGGGGGCCATTTGAGAAAGCAGTCAAAGTAGTAGATAAAAATGCCGGTCGGGTGGAGATTCCAGTGGAAAAAACTGGAGAAAAGTGTCCCAAGTGTGAGGGGGGAGAATTGGTGATTCGGACGGGAAAATTTGGCAAGTTTATGTCATGCAACCGGTTTCCCGAATGTGACTACAAGGCAAGTTTAAAACAAACGGTGGAAGGGGTAGAGTGTCCGGAGTGTCATGGGGAGATAGTTCAAAAGCGGACTAGGACCGGTAGAATTTTTTGGGGTTGTAATAATTATCCCAAGTGTAAGTGGGCTAGTTGGCAAGACCCAAGGAAGAAAGGAACACAATGACTTGGCAAGTAATTAAGATAAGAGGGTTACGAGAGGCTTATGATGAAGCTAAGGTGGCGGATGCGATCTTTTTGGCGGCTCAGGATGTGGGGGGGACGGACAAGAAACTATCGACGCGATTGGCAGGTCAAGTAACAAATTATTTAACGGAACAATTTGGACGGAAAAAGGAAATTTCAACTCGGGATATTGGAGATGCGGTGGAACGAGTGTTGATGGAATCACATCACATCAAGACGGCTAAGGCTTATATTTTGAACCGGGATAAAAAGCGAGAAGAGTTTGAGGCAAAGATTAGATTGGGAGTGGTGGATGATGTGGGATTAGCTTTGAATTCTTTGGTGGTAATGAAAAATAAGTATTTATTGGCTGATGAAACACCGGGGGAGGCGTTTGCAAGAGTGGCAAAAGCTTTGGCAGGGGTGGAACTTAAAAAAAATCGGGATATATGGCGGGAGAAATTTGAAGCGATTATGCGGGAAAGGCGGTTTTTGCCGGGTGGAAGAACTTTGGCTAATGCTGGAACAGTGAATAATCAATTGGCTAATTGTTTTGTGTTGCCATTTCCAGATGACATTGTGGGGATCTTTGAGGTAGTTAAAGAGTCCTCAATTCTTAAAAAAAATGGTGGTGGAGTAGGCTTTTCATTTAAAAATATCCGACAAAAAGGTGATTGGGTAACCACCACCAGTGGTAAGGCTTGTGGCCCAGTGGCGTTGATGTCGATATTAAATGATGCCAGTGATATCTTTGTTCAGGCTGGAGGGCGACGATCGGGTAATATGGTGACATTGCCGGTGACTCATCCGGATATCTTTGAGTTTATTGGGTGCAAGGAATCGGGAACTAATTTGCCGCATATCAACTTTTCTCTGGCGGTGTCAGATGTTTTTATGCGGGCGGTGGAAGCAGATGAGGATTGGGAGCTTTTTAGTCCAAGAACGGGCGAGGTGGTCCAGCGAGTTGGAGCTAGGTCAATCTTGGAGCAGGCAGCTCGGTTGGCGTGGAAAAACGGAGATCCGGGGGTGATTTTTGTGGACACGATCAACAAAGATAATCCAACGCCGCAGGTGGGCGCTCTTGATACGGTGAACTTGTGTGGAGAACAGCCGTTGTTGCCCTATGAAGCCTGTAATCTGGGATCGGTGAATTTGGCGGCTCACTTGAAGCCAAGTAAGGGTAGAGAAAGTACCATGGGTGATTACGGGATTGATTGGGCGGCTCTGAAGCAGACGGTTAAGGTGGCGATTAGATTGTTGGACAATGTGGTGTCGGTGTGTACTTATCCCATCGATAAAATTGATAAAGTAGTTAAGGGTAATCGTAAAGTGGGATTGGGGGTAATGGGATGGGCGGATGTGTTGGCCAAGATGGGGGTGGTTTATGGGAGTGAAGCGTCACTCAAGTTGGCAGAAAAGGTAATGAGGACGATCCAAAAGGCGGCATGGGAGACAAGTGAGGCCTTGGGGAAAGAGAAGGGGAATTTTCCTAATTTCAAGGGGAGTTTGTGGGAAAAGCGAGGCTATAAACATTTTAGGAATGCAACCACGACGACGATTGCTCCGACTGGATCCATCAGTATGGTGGCGGGAGCTAGTTATGGAGTTGAGCCGTTATTTGCCTTGGCGTATTTTAAAAAAGTGATGGGAGATTATGAATTGCCTGAGTTGAATCGGGATTTGGTAGTGGCCTTGAAGCGATATAACCGAGTGTATAGCCAGGAGTTGATAGAAACGGTGGCCAGATTGGGCTCGATTCAGGCAATTGAAGAGATTCCAGAGGAAATCAGGCGAGTATTTGTGACGGCAATGGATATTTCACCAGAGGATCACGTGCGAATGCAGGCGGCGTTTCAGAAATATACTGATAATGCGGTGAGTAAGACAATTAATATGCCGGGAACGGTATCGGTAAATGAGGTACTCGAGGCATATGTGTTGGCGTGGAAGTTGAAGTGTAAGGGAATTACGGTGTATCGGGATAAATCCCGCTCTGAACAAGTGCTTAATGTAGGGAATAAAGAAATCAGAGGTAGTCAAAGAATAGAAGAGAGGATAAAGAGGGAGAAACCTGTTTCTGAAAATATGTGCCCCGAATGTGGAGCGCGATTGACTTTGACGGAAGGATGCGCGACTTGTGAAAGTTGCGGATACAGTAAGTGCAGTCTATGATTGGCGTATGAGGCAAAATGATTCTTGGTTGCGATTTCCAGTGTTGGTGTTACTTGGAGTGGTGGTGTGGACAGGATGGATGTATGAACAGTTACCTCAGGTGATGGTGACACATTGGGGGTTTTTGGGCGATCCGAATGGATGGATGGATAAGTTGACCGGGGCGTGGATGTTGCCATTGATTATGATGTTGCTCTGGGCGTTGTGGGAGGTGTTGCCGGCGGCGGACAAGCGGCATTGCCAGTCGCGGGCGTTTCTTACACCGTATTGGAGCATGGGAAATGCGGTTTTAGTCTTGTTGGCGGCAATGCAGTGGGGGATGTTTCAATATAATTTTGATGCGGAATTTCCGTTACTGCGGTTTGTGGGGTGGATCTTGGTGTTGTTTATAGCTTGGTTGGGGCGGTTGTTGCCAGAAGTGCCCCTGAATAGCATATTCGGAGTGAGAACACCTTGGACGTTGGCGGACGGGTTGGTATGGCGAGTGACACATCGAGAGACGGCCAAGGGTTTGCGGACGGTGGCACTGTTGTCGATTATTTTCCAAGTGGTATTGCCTCAACCCTGGAGTCTAGTGTTTATTTTGGTGAGTTTTTTGGGAATTTTGGTCTGGGGAGTGATGTTTTCGTTTATCAATCGGCGATAGCAAAACGCTACCGGTAGTGTTTTCTCTGGTGTTGATACACTAAGTACTAGTTGTCAGCGTGTGTTTTGGTGATGTAGTTTGAGTAAGGTATGTCACAAAATTTGATTGAATCTACTCAGGCTCGGTTGGGTCCAGTGCATGAGGCAATTGCGGCTTATGACAAGATGAGGCCGCTAAATGCTGCGGCACGAATGTTTCAGGGTTTGGAGGGGGCTTGGCAGATTGCGATGGGAGAAGCAAGGGAATTGGTTGATATTAGACAACAGGCTGATTTTATTCCTTCAGACAGATTAAATGGTCAACGTCAAATGGTTAAGGAGGAGTTGGGTGATTTGGTTTTTGGAGTGGCTGAAATATTGAGGTATTTACCGGTGGAGGCGATGAATTTAGATCAGCTAGAGGTGGTGTTGGGGTGGAATCGTTTGATATGGGAAACTGGGATTCACTATGGATTGGATTGGGTCAAAGCGGGTGTGGAGGTGAATATGGATAAAAATCAGGCAAATAATCCTACTTGGGCATATCAATTTCATCATCCGTTTGATAATCAAGTAAAAACCCGAGACGAGAATGATTGGGTAAGGCGGGGATTAAGGATAATTAGAGATGTGGATCCGGGGGGAAAGTTGAAACAGTCAAATCTGGAGAGGGTAATTACTTATTTTGGCTATACCCAAGAGGTGTTACAAGATTCTCCTTCACTAGCGAGTCATTTTTTGAGACAAGTAGCGATTAATGGGTTTTCTGTTGTAGGATAGGAGACAATGACGACCAAAGGGGTATTAATCAGTTTTGAGGGAGGGGAAGGTGGAGGTAAGACTGTCCAGATAAAGCGATTGCGGGATAGGTTGTATCAGGAGTATGAGCGGGAGTCGGTTATTTTGAGGGAACCGGGTGGGACAGTGATTTCGGAGCAGATTCGGCAGGTATTGTTAAATCCCGAGAATACAGGCATGGCTTATACTGCAGAAGTGTTGTTATTTCAGGCGGCGCGGGCGCAGATTTATCGAGAGATTGTATTGCCGTCTTTGGAGTCGGGCAAGATAGTGCTGATGGATAGAACTAGAGATAGTAGTGTGGTGTATCAAGGTATGGTGCGGGGATTTGGAGTGGAGTTGATAGAACAGTTAAATGATATTTCAACCAAAAAGAC
>DATMWA010000062.1:0-2786 GCA_035562755.1 Anaerolineales bacterium | reverse complement strand
ACAAAGTGACTGAGAAATCTTTACCCCCCGCCTGTCATTTCGAAGGAACGCAGTGACTGAGAAATCTTAATGGCTGTGGTCAGGATTTCTCCCTTCGGTCGAAATGACAATAGTTTGTCATTTCGAAAGAGAGAAGTGACTGAGAAATCTTACACACCCCTTGTCATTTCGAAGGAACAAAGTGACTGAGAAATCTTTACCCCCCGCCTGTCATTTCGAAGGAACGCAGTGACTGAGAAATCTTAAGGACTGTGGCTAGGATTTCTCCCTTCGGTCGAAATGACAAGGAAACGGTCGAAATGACATTAGTTTGTCATTTCGAAGGAGAGAATCGACTGAGAAATCTTGATGACTGTGGTCAGGATTTCTCCCTTCGGTCGAAATGACAAGAAAAACGGTCGAAATAACAAGCGGAAGCGAAAGGACAAGAACCAGAAATGACAAGTGCTTCCAAACCCATACAAACCGAACAACCCTCCTTTTACCCCATGAGTACTTAAACCTCCCCGCTTCATCCAAATTAAGAAAATTTTTTACCAACATAATCAATTTCCGATCTTCAATAAACCCCTTCTCAAAACACCATCTGCTTAAAAAAACAAAGCGCGCCTTCTGGCGCGCTCGTTTTTAACAAACCTAAAACTCAGTCCAGCATGCTCGCCGGAATGTTACCGCCATTTTCAGCGATCTTTTGCAACACCGCCTTGTGCAGCCAGACATTCATCTTAACATGATCACCACCCATCATCTCTTCCGGGCAGCCAAGCTCAACCGCCAGTTCCTTGCGGGATTTTAAACTACTGTCCAGATCAAGCAATTTAAGCAGATCGACGATTGATACCTTCCAATCCAGCTTATTGGGATTTTCCTTAGCCAGCCGGTCCAACTTGGCAACCACATCTTCCTTTGACATGGGCACCACCGCGGGAGCCTTGGGAACCGCGCGGGTGAGCGTATCATCCTTCGCGGTAAACGGATCGACCCGTCCCGGCCTTGGTGCAGGTTTGACGACTTTAGGAGCCGCGGCCACCGGAACGACCTTCTTAACCGCCGGCAATGGGGCGGCTTTTACTGGTTCAACCGGTTTTACTTCTTCTTCCTGCTTGCCGATGCCAAGCTTTTCGAGAATCTTTGAGAAAAAACTCATCTTTAGTACTCCTTATCGAATAGATTGAATGTGAGAACGATCAATACCAAAACTTTGTTCTTCTCTATAAATTCATTATAGCATCCAACACCCCAAACAACCTACATTAAATTTGTTTGAACAACTTTATGCCCTCAACACGCCCCAACTGCCTTCCTTTACAATTTCTTTAAATAATTCCAACCATCCAGTGATATACTGACAATATTCATCTTATAAATCTGAATAGGAGTCTCAACCCATGCGTTTTTCCTTTGGCGAAACCGTTCCCCAGTACGATATCAAGGTCTTCAATGAGCGCGAGGTCCGCGCCGCCTCCGGCATCCTGTTGTTATTTGCGGGAGTCTCGTTTGCCTATGCCTTCCTGCTTAATAACTTCTTCCCCATCAAAGTAACGGTCATCGCCTTCCTGATTGATTTTTCGATCCGTCTGTTCATCGATCCCCGTTATTCACCAACCCTGATTATGGGCCGCTATGTGGTGCGGAATCAGACCGTGGAATATGTCGGCGCGCCTCAAAAACGTTTCGCCTGGGGTATTGGTTTTGGTCTGGCGCTGTTGATGTTCTATTTCGTCATCATTCAAAACACCTCCGGGCCACTCAATTTTCTATCCTGTGTGCTTTGCCTGACCTTCCTTTTCCTTGAATCCTCCTTTGGTATTTGCCTTGGCTGTATCGTTTACGGCTGGTTCAACAAGGAAGACCTCAAGTTGTGCCCCGGCAATGTGTGCGAGCCCCATCTGCGTCAGCCGATTCAAAAAATTAACTGGGGGCAGAGCGCGGTGGTGCTTGGCTTTGTGGCAATCCTCTTTCTAAGCGCCACCCGCCTGCCGCTGACCTCCGAAACTGAAATGAATATGGGATTCATGGGCGGCGGTGCTTCCGCAAGCGGAGAATGTGCCGCGCCAGAGTGGGCGGTTGCCATGGGTCACGCGCAGGAATGGGAAGAGCATAATTGCCAATAGATCCATCCGGCGGCGGATGAGCCGCGTTGTACCAAACACAAAACCAACCCTCGCCCCCGCGAGGGTTTTTTACTGCTCAGCCTTGCGGCTGTGTCGCCTGTATGGGGTAAAAATTTGTCCGGTGAGTTGACATTATAGAACACATATTCTATACTAACTTCGGAGGGAGTTTATGAACCAGAATTCACCGATCGATCCGCTGAGCCTTGAACCACGCGCGTTGACCATTCTTCTCGCCATCAGCCGCTATCCGGAGGGAGTGACCATCAATAAACTGGCCGGACAATTGGCCATGGCTTACCGCACCATTCGGGCTGTGTGCAGGCAGCTTGCCACCCGCCAACCGCCGCTACTGGAAGTCCGCCGCGGTTTGTACGCTGTGTACGCGCTCAGTCCAACCGTCAATCTGAACAGTTTAACCCAGGCTTTGCCCGCCAGCCAACCCGCCGAAATTCCGGCGCGCAACCGAGCCAAGCGGTTGAAGCAGGCAGTTCATCTTTCGGTCAAACATCCTCGCAAACGGACAAACCTGCGCATTGGGCCAATCCACATCGCCCGGCTAAGTCTGGAAAGACTTTTTGAGAAAGACTTTAACTACCTGATTAAGAATTTAGAAAGTCTATCTTTAAACCACTTAAAGTCTTTGCCCAATCAGGCTGACCAAACAGCAGG
>DATMWA010000061.1:0-1942 GCA_035562755.1 Anaerolineales bacterium | reverse complement strand
GTTCGCCAATTTACCCCAGAATGGGCGTACAGCATCACCGATTTGACGCCCAAAATGATTCGGGATTCCGCTCGTGAAATGGCAAAAGCCGCTCCAGCAACCTTAATTCATCCCGGAAGACATTCCACTTGGTATGGCGATGATACCCAACGTACTCGTGCCATTGGAATTCTAAATGCACTTTTAGGCACTTGGGGACGTAGAGGTGGTTTTTATTTTAATGAAAAAGCGGCAGTTCCAAAATTCCCACATCCAGAATATCCAGAACCTGCTTGGAAAGCCAAAGATTTGAATGTCAATTTGCCTTTTGCAAACCAAGGGGTGACCAATGAAGTGATTCGGGCTACTATTCCTGGCGAAAATACACCACATCAAGTGAAAGCTTGGATGGTGGCAGGAACGAATTTGACGCAATCTGTTCCAACTGAGAAAAACTTGATGATGAAAGCTATCGAAGCTTTGGAGTTTTTGGTTGTTATTGATATTTATCCAGTGGAAATCACCGGTTATGCCGATGTAGTTTTGCCAGAGTGTTCTTATTTGGAACGATACGATGACCTTCGAAATTCGGATGCTAGAACGCCTTCCATCGCTTTGAGAATGCCGGCTGCGGCTCCTCGTTGGGAATCGAAACCGGGTTGGTGGATTGGCAAGCAAATTGGTTTAAAATTAGGATTAGCGGACTATTATAAGTTCAACGATTATACCGATATTTTGGATTGGCAATTCAAGCAAATGGGAACTTCATTGGAAGAAATGAAACACATTGGAGTAAAAAATCTTCCAAGATCTGGAAATCCATTGTATATTGAAGATGGAGCAGACCATATTTTTAAAACCGATTCAGGTAAAATCGAATTGTATTCCCAAAAATTAAAAGACGTGGGTCTCGATCCAATGCCAGTGTACACCGCTCACGAACAACCTCCCAAAGATTATTTCCGATTAAATTATGGTCGAGCGCCGATGCACACTTTTAGCAAAACAGTCAACAGCCCGAATTTGAATGATTTGAGAAGTGAAAATGCATTATGGGTCAATCCAAAGGTTGGAAAAATTTGGAACCTCAAATCAGGACAACCCGTTTGGTTGAAAAATCAAGACGATGTAGTTTCTTCATTTCCAATAAAAGTGCGTCTTACCGAGCGAATTCGTTGGGATTCGGTTTATATGGTGCACGGATTTGGACAAAAAAATCCCGATATGAAGCGTTCCTACGGAAAAGGCGTAAACGATACCGAAATGATTACCAAATTGATGGTCGATCCATTGATGGGAGGAACCGGAATGAGAGGAAATTTTGTAACAATTTTAACGGAAAACCCTAAAGAAACGGTCTAAGATGAGATATGTAATGGTCATAGATACGCTAAAATGCGTAGGATGTAGCGACTGTGTGGTGGCTTGTCAAACAGAAAATGATGTTCCAACAGGATATTGCAGGGATTGGGTTACCGAATCGGTTACTGGAACTTATCCCGAAGTAGATATAGAATTAAGGTCAGAACGATGCAATCATTGCGACAACGCTCCTTGCGTGAGAACTTGCCCTACAGAAGCAAGCCACATTATCGAGGGCGGAATTGTTTTGGTGGACAGAGATTTGTGTATTGGCTGTGGGGCTTGTATTGAATCGTGCCCTTACGATGCCCGATACAGACATCCCGATTTGGGTGTAGTTGATAAATGTACCTTCTGCGTTCACAGAGTCAAAAAAGGTCAAGATCCAGCCTGTGTTTCGGTTTGTCCTACGAACTGTATGTATTTTGGCGATTTGGATGATTCCAATAGTAAAGTTGCCCAATTATTAGCCGAAAGGAAATACAAAGTCTTGGCCAAAGAAGCCGGAACATCACCCAATGTTTATTATTTAATTTAAATCCAAAGATTCGTCTTTGATTATAACTCATACAAAATGAAAGAAGAAGTTTTCATCAGCGGT
>DATMWA010000060.1:0-22631 GCA_035562755.1 Anaerolineales bacterium | reverse complement strand
GGGTTTTTGTTTCTGATTCTGCTCTTTGCGCTGGAAACTGCCACTCGCCGCCCAAATAACCCGGATACGAATCTCTATCACGCTCAGGCGATCCATTGGTTGGAGAGTTTTCCAGCTGTTCCAGGATTGGGAAATTTACACGGCAGGTTGGCATTTAACTCGGTTTGGTTCAGCAATAACGCTTTTTACAGCCTTGTTTGGTTGACCGGTCAATCGCTGCACATCATGAGTGGTTTTTACTTTTTTCTATTTTCAATATTCGCTCTGTTCATGCTCGATCACTCCGACCGCCAAGACCTTAATATACCGTTTACTGCCGTCCTGCTCATTTTTTTCGCCTTTCAGTTTTTGGCAGGAGATATTTCTTCACCAGGTACTGATTCTCCCACGGCTTTAACCGTCTGGTTGGTTGTTCTGGTCGGGTTATCAAAAAATAACAATATTCAGGATGCGGAACGATTCTTACTACTCAGTCTGTTGCCCATTTTCGCGGTGACTATCAAATTATCAAGCGTTGTTCTACTTCTCATCCCATTCGCGTTTTTCATCATCGGACTGTTCGAGAAAAACTTTAAACGCTGCCTTTGGATTGCCCTCATGGCGTTGATTATTTTATTTCCATACTTTGTGCGGAATATTATCCAAAGCGGTTACCTTGTTTATCCTTTACCATCTCTGGATCTTTTTGAGTTTATCTGGAAAGTTCCAATCTCCCGGGTAATTGAGGAACGCGACGCGATTCTGGTCTGGGGGCGGCTGCCTGGACGACCTATCAAAGAAATCCTTGAGATGCCAATTTGGTCCTGGCTCCCGGCTTGGTTTAGCGAGCTTACCCAAGCACGCCGATTAATTGCTATCCTTGCCGTCGCAAGTCCGCTCTTTCTTGCTTTTAATACGCTCATTTTTAAAACCAGCCGCTATTACCAACTTCTCCACTCAGTTTTCATCATTGGTACCTACTTTTGGCTTTTTACCTCACCTGATTTCAGGTTTGGCTTCAGCTTCCTAATTCCAGCCATCCTCCTTTCTGTTCTACCATTCCTGCAACTGGTTGAGAAAAATAAGGTAGGATTCAAGACCGTACTGATAAAATTTTCAACCTACGCCTTGATGTTCTTTGTGCTTTTCACATTTGCCAGATCCATAGAACTGGAGAGTATCCCCTCCAGGGGGCTCCTTCCGAGGGATTACGACCGGGTTAAAACGCAGCCGTGTGACATTGATGGTTTGCAAATTTTTTGTTCAGTGGAATATAATGCCTGTTCGTATCATGCCTTTCCCTGCATCCCTCAACAAAAAACTTGGGTGCACTTACTTGGAAATGAGCTGGATGAGGGTTTTTTTGGGATCAAATAACCAGACTGCCAATCAGAAAAAACAGGGTAATATTATGCGGATATTCACCAGTAACCTTTGGTTGAATTTTTTTCTGTAAGGATTGGCGACAATGAGAGGAACTTAATGACCATATTCAAATCTACTATCGACGAGAAGGTGATCCTGCCTTCCCGAATAAAACGACTTAACGAACTTTCGTTCAACCTTTGGTGGGTTTGGAATCCGACCGCCATGCGTCTCTTTAACCGAATTGACAATTTTGTTTGGGAACGGGTGAACCACAATCCGATTCGATTTTTAAATGAAATTCCACGTTCCGCCTTAGATGTCATAAGCCAAGACTCTATCTATCTTAATATTTACGACAAAGTGTTCAAGCAATTCGATCATTACATGAATACAACCGAAACATGGTTCAGTACGAACCACCCAGAAAACCAAGGAACGATCGCCTATTTCTCCATGGAATTCGGTCTGCACGAAACTTTGCCAATCTATTCGGGAGGTCTTGGTGTTCTTTCGGGGGATCACCTCAAAGAAGCATCGGACATGGGCTTGCCTTTGGTAGGTGTAGGTTTGTTGTATTCTGAAGGCTATTTCTCGCAGAAGATTAGTGAAGATGGCTGGCAGGAGGCGATCAACAATCCGATTGATTTTGATTCTCTTCCGATTAACCTGGTCAAGGATGCTTCAGGTGAGGAAATCAGGATTCAAGTATCTTTTCCGGATGGTATCGTTTCCGCGAGAATCTGGGAATTACGAGTAGGAAGGGTTCCCTTGTACTTGATGGACACTAATATACCTGACAACGATCCCTTTGTCCGTCAGCTTACCACCAGATTGTATTGGTCAGATATCAACCTCCGAATCATGCAGGAGGTCTTACTCGGAGTAGGTGGAGTAAGAGTATTACGAGCCTTGGGAATTACACCAACAGCCTGGCACATGAATGAAGGCCATGCAGCATTTCTCTCAATTGAACGTGCAAGAGAAATTGTCGCCTCCGGCTCGATGTCATTTACACAGGCGCTTCAGATTTGCAAGAAAAGCAATATTTTTACAACTCATACACCGGTCCCGGCGGGAAATGATGAGTTCCCGCTCTGGTTAATTGACAAATACCTTTCTACCCTCTGGCCAGAATTGAAGATTAGTCGTGACGAATTCGTAAACCTCGCCAAAAATCAGGAAAACTGGGGAGAATCCTTTTCAATGCCAATCTTGGCTTTGCGAAATTCCGCAGCCAGGAATGCCGTTTCAGAATTACATGGCGTTGTAAGCAGAAAAATGTGGAATTTTCTTTGGCCAGAAAAGGCAGTTGAGGATGTGCCCATCGGTTATGTTACCAACGGTGTTCATACCGCCACTTGGCTGGCTCGCCGTATGCGTGTACTTTATGACCAACACTTAGGTGAATCCTGGAATCATCGTGTTGATGATCCCGACTTTTGGAATAATATTGGGCTGATTCCAAATCGTGAACTTTGGGATGTACGGAATCATTTAAAACGAAAACTTGCTTTCTATACTCAGGAACGGGCTCGCCGGCGTTGGGTTCAAGGTGGTTATCACCCTGTACAAGTCGTCGCCAGCGGGGTCATGCTCGATCCATACGTCCTCACCATTGGATTCGCCAGGCGCTTTGCAACTTACAAACGAGCCAACCTCATCCTTAAGGACTTTGATAGGCTTCTCGAAATCATCAATAACCCCAACCGACCAGTTCAAATCATTTTTGCCGGGAAAGCCCACCCCGCCGACGAGCCGGGGAAAATGTTGATTCAGGAAGTGTATCGGGCGGTTAAAAAAGCCGAAAACGGTGGCAGGATTGTATTTCTTGAAGATTATGATATGAATATTGCCCGTTATCTCGTTCAAGGTGTTGATGTGTGGATGAATACACCCCGCCGGCCAAATGAGGCGAGCGGAACCAGCGGGATGAAAGCCGCGGTCAATGGTGCCTTGAATTTTTCGGTCCTCGATGGATGGTGGCGGGAGGCTTACAATGGTGAAAACGGCTGGGCGATCGGACCTGACGCGGATCTCACCAGTTCGGTTCAGGATGAAACCGACCTGGAATCATTATACAGAACCCTCGAACAGGAGATTATTCCGCTCTATTATGACAATCGGGATGCCACTGACATGCCGACCGAGTGGGTAGATCGAATCAAAACAAGCTTGCGCACCAACACACCGCGGTTCAGTATGCGCAGAATGTTAAAAGAGTATACTGAAAAGTACTATCTGCTGGCCATGAAGTAAACTGATGAATGTTCTTCAACGGGTTGGCTGGTAGTCAACCCGTTTTTAGTTTGTTTTTAGAAAAAAAGGAATAATTATGGAATTTTTAACTTCCATCGACTCTTGGATTGGCGCTCTGACAATTTTTGGCGCCCGATTAATTGACATGAGCCTGGATACTTTGCGGGTGCTATTTGTTATGCGAGGTAAAAAACCAATCGCCTGGGTGCTCGGTTTTTTTCAATCGGCGATCTTCCTCGTAGCGATTACTAGCGTATTAAGTAACGGCCTTGAAAATCCACTCATGATGATCGGTTACGCGGCCGGTTTTGCCACAGGAAATGTTCTCGGTATCATCATTGAAGGTAAACTCGCTATTGGCTACATTAATCTATCAATCGTCAGCCCCAAACTCGGATTGTTCTTAGCGGATGCCTTGCGGGAAGCCGGTTACGCGGTTACAGAAATTCCTGGCCACGGGAAAAATGGTATGGTTTCGTTTTTGACCGTAAATGTGTTCCGAAAAGATGTACAAAAAATCGAAGATCTGATTTACGCGAACGATCCTGATTCGTTTATTTATTCCCAGGAAGTTAGAGCTTATCATCGTGGATTCTGGAGAGCTTAGTGGTTCCATTGCTCGCTCATGAAGTATCCATAGAATCTTTTCGGATTGGCTTAGAGCAGGATCCACAAACTCTGGTGGTCGATGTCCGCGAAGTTTGGGAACTCCAATTATCGCGGTTGGATTTCCCTTCCGTCACAAATATCCCTGTTGGGGAATTAATGGCACAAAGTCAAGCGGAATTGGAGAAACTCTTCAAACCTCAGGAGAAAATTGTATATATTCTCTGCCACCATGGCATCCGGTCTGAAAGAATAGCCAGATGGCTTTGGTCTCTTAAATATAAAAATGCTTTGAGTGTAAATGGCGGGATCGATCTTTATGCCCGCAAAATCGATCCGACTGTAGGTTTTTATTAATCAGATAGTTTGGAAACAAAAATCAGTCTTGCAGGATGAAATCCTAGCGTGACCAGGTTTTCAGCGACCCTGATGGTACAGGTCTGATTAAAATCCAAACGGTCAACAAGTTCAATCGTGGTTCCCGGCACGACTTTATGATCGATCAGATAATTAAGTAATTTTTCATCATCTTCCGCGTACTCGTGAATCCGCTTTACAACCGCCTTTTCGCCGATTTTCATTCCGATCAGCGGAGTCCAATTTTTTACGAAATCTTCAAAATCAGGAAGTGGGTTCCCATGTGGACATACCTTGGGATTACCAAGCATTTCTATTAACTTGCTCTCCACCAAGGGACTTATGGCGTGCTCAATGCCATGGGCTTCGTGATGAGCTTCCTTCATCGGCACACCAAAAGTGCGGACAAGTAACCATTCCACCAACATGTGCCTTCGAGTAGTTCTTTTGGCAAATTCCAAACCAGTTTCAGTCAGGTGAAGTGATTTTCGACCTCGTCCGGAGATATAACCGTCCCTCTCCATGCGGCGTAAAGTAATCGCGACCGTCGGTTGAGCGACCTCCAATAATTCCGCCAGCCTGGCGGCTACAATCTCGCCCTGATCACGCTCCATCACATACATCCGCATCAGGTAGTCTTCAACGGTATGGGTTGGTTCCAAGCCAGCATCAGCTGTTTTTGATGTTTTCATTAACAACATTCTACCATGTCAAGCAAAATTAATCTTTTGGTCGTTATTAAAGGTAAAAAAAAGAAGACGGAATAAACTTTAAACCGCCTTCTTTCCATACTTAAATCGAAAACTTATACGAATTGTCCGTTTTTATATAACAGCTCTCCATCTGCCCTAATTTCAGAATCAGTCCTCAAATCGCAGATCATATCCCAATGGATCGCGCTTCTATTTTTCGAACCTGTCTCAGGATATCCTGCGCCTAAAGCCATATGAAAGGAACCGCCAATCTTCTCATCAAACAAAATGTGACCGGTGAATTTGTTGATCCCAAAATTTGTTCCAATAGCAAATTCGCCCAGATAACGCGAGCCGTCATCCGAATCAAGCATCTGGAGCAGGTATTTTTCGTTGGTATCCGAAGTGGCTTTTACGACCTTCCCATCCTTAAATTCCAAACGGATGCCTTCTACCGCGACTCCGTTATAAATGGCCGGATAGGTATATTTAACCCAACCGTTGGTGGAATCTTCCACCGGACCCGTGAATACCTCACCATCTGGCATATTGTTCACGCCGTAACAATTAATGAAGGTTCTGCCCTTGGTGGAAACACGCAAATCCACATTTGGCCCTTTAAGTTCAAACCATTCCCGGTTATTAACCCTCTTGACGATCTCGTCCTGCTCTATCTGAATTTTGCGCCAATGGGCAACAGGATCTTCCTCGTTCGCAAAACAAGCGCTATAAACAAAATCTTCATAATCTTTTAGGCTCATTTTGGCTTCATTGGCATATCCCTGGGTCGGAAACAGGGTAGTAACCCATTTGAATTCTCCAGTCGCGCCTCTTCTCATCTGGGCTTCCAAGACCGGTTTCATCGCTTTTGAGCGAATTCCAAGTTTTGCCGGATCGATTTTACCCAAAGCTCGTGGATTCGCGGATGAGTGAATATTGATCCGAGACTCATATTCGTTGTAGGCGAGTTCTTTGAACGGATTTAGGTACTTGAGTTGGTCGTCGTTTCCGTCTGTCATCAAAACTTCTTCTTGATCGGGAAAATCCATTAATACCAACGGATGAGCACCAACTTCAAGAATCTTCTTGTAAAGCTCTCTTACGAGCGGCTCAGCCTGGGTTGTTGCCGTAATAAGGCAGCGCTCACCTGGTTTGAGTCTTGTTGAATGATTTACTAAAATATCTGCTAATCGTGAAATTCGAATATCTGACACAAAATCCTCCGTATTATTAAGATACTATGTAATCATTATACCAACTTCATCTCCCCATGCGCCATAGGTTGGTTTTATAATGGATAAATAAGGATGATCTGATGAAACAAGTGACCCAGAATATGCGCGACGGTAAAACCTCGGTACAAGATGTTCCCATCCCGACTCCCACCAGGGGTCAAGCCCTGGTCAGGGTAGAAGCAAGCCTGGTTTCAGCCGGAACTGAGCGGATGTTGGTGGAATTTGGTGAAAAAAGTCTGTTCGGCAAAGCCCGCTCAAGACCAGATTTGGTTCGTCAAGTTTTGGATAAAGTTAAACGGGAAGGAGTAGTACCAACTCTTGAAGCTACCTTCAATCGGTTAAATGCTCCAATGGCGCTCGGTTATTCATCCGCGGGTGTAATCGTTGAACTCGGTCCGGGGATGGAATCATTTCATGTTGGACAACGAGTCGCCTGTGCTGGCGGCGGATATGCCAGCCATGCTGAATACAATATCATTCCACAAAATTTACTGGCTCCCATTCCTCAAAATGTATCAACCGAATCAGCGGCTTTTACAACCTTAGGCGCAATCTCATTACATGGTTTTCGCTTAACTGAATCGCAGATCAATGACAACGTTGCAGTAATCGGTCTTGGTTTATTGGGTTTGCTCACCAGCCAAATCGCCCAGGCCGCGGGTTGCAGGGTTTTTGGGATCGACACCCAGTCAGATCGGGTCGAATTGGCTAAATCTTTTGGAATTCAGGCCGAGGTCCGTGATCAAGCTGAGGTTACCGGTCTTGCTTTTACAAAAAATATCGGCTTTGATAGTGTTATCATCTGTGCCGACACTCGCTCAAATGATCCGATTGAATTAGCCGGAGCACTCGCTCGCGATAGAGCAAAAATAGTTGCAACCGGCGCGGTTGATTTGAGCTTCCCGCGAAAAGTTTATTATGAGAAGGAACTATCCTTCATTAACTCGCGATCTTATGGACCTGGTCGTTACGATCCCGCTTATGAAGACATGGGAGTCGATTATCCTATCGGTTTTGTTCGCTGGACCGAAGGAAGAAACTTTGCGGCGATTATTGATCTAATCAGTAAAGGCTCAATTAATGTTGAAAAACTCATCTCACACCGTTTTCAGATCGAACAGGCGGCCGAAGCCTATGAGTTAATTACTGGCAAAACCAATCAACGCTCACTTGGAGTTTTAATCAACTATCCAAATCAATCAAATATCGTCTCTCGGGTTCCAATTTCTTTTCAACATTCAAAGATCATTCAGAAGGCGGAAGTACGGCTCGGTGTAATCGGAGCCGGCTTGTTCGCGAACGCTACGTTATTACCTCGTTTGGAGAAGGTCAATTTAATTTCAAGAGTTGGGATTTCCTCCAATAATGGACTTAACGCCTCCCATTCCGCAAAAAAATTCGGCTTTCAATACGCCACCTCAGGTTCAGATCAAATTCTGAACGATGAAAACATCAACACCGTAGCCATTCTTACAAGGCACAATTCACACGCCGACCTTGCCGTGAAAGCCCTTACAGCCGGGAAAAATGTATTCGTCGAAAAACCATTGGCTCTCAATTCTGAGGAGTTAAACGCGCTTCAAAAAGCCATCTCACAAGAAAATTCGCCAATCTTGATGGTTGGCTACAATCGCCGTTTCTCCCCTCACGCGATTAAATTACGCGAATTTTTTACCAGCCGATCCGAAGCAATTTTTATTCGCTACACGGTTAACGCAGGTTTCATTCCTCAAAATCATTGGGTGCACGATCCGCAGATTGGCGGAGGCAGAATCATTGGTGAAACATGCCATTTTATTGATCTACTCAGCTATCTTATTGATTCAACTCCGCTTTCGGTCAATGCCGTTTCACTGCCCGACTCTGGCAAATATCATCAGGACAATGTGTCCATTACTATTCATTTTGAAGATGGCTCGCTCGGGGTAGTGGACTATTTAGCCAATGGCGACCGCTCATTTCCCAAGGAGCGGGTAGAGGTTTTTTGTGAGGGGAAAATCGGCATCTTGAATGACTTCCGCGAACTGACCTTGATAAAAGGCGGCAACAAGCAAATTTTTAAGGACAGATTCCAACAAGACAAAGGACATACCGGAGAACTCTTCGTTCTGGCGGAATCTGTCAAATCGGGTATTCCGCCAATACCTTATCATCAACTTTTTGCAACCAGCAAAGTGACATTTGCCGCATTACATTCGCTTGATGAAGACGGAAAAAGAATTCAGATCGATTGATATAATTTACCTCGACCCTGTTGATCAATCGATCAAAAAATCTCAGGTCGTGAAAACACTTCAAGGCGACAATGACTTACGACTATACACTTTTTTTCACCCTGCTTAAAAAATCATTCTTTAATTCAGTTAATACGGTCGCACGTTTAAAACCCAAACGTATTTTTTTCCTTTTCCTGTTTATTCTTGTTTGGATACCATATCAAATCATCACATGGTTTTTCCTTGGTTTGGATGAACTTTTCTTTCCAGATTACCACCAAGTTGAAATCAAACGTCCTCTCTTTATCCTGGGTAATTATCGCAGCGGATCAACATTCCTTCATCGACTGTTTTCAAAGGACAGAACTCTTTTTACCAGCATGCGCACGGTCGATATTTTCTTTATGCCCTCCATCACCCAGAAAGTAATCCTTAAGTCACTAAGCAAAATTGATATCAAACTGGGAGGCGCTTTCGCCAAAACTATCAAAAAAGCGGATGACGGCTCTTTTGGCAAAGTACAGATTCACAAGGTAAGTTTATTTCAACCAGAAGAAGATGAGAATGTACTTTTCCATATCTGGTCCACCTTTTTTATTGTTTTCCTCTTTCCCTTCTTGGAGGAATTCGATACTTTCATAGCATTTGATGAAAAAATGCCGCAAGAAAAACAAGAAAAAATCATGGCATTTTACAAAGCCGCCATCCAGCGTCACCTGTATTTGGATAGAGAAGCTGATCTGGCTTTTATTTCCAAAAGTCCAGCCAATAGTCCAAAAATAAAGGCAATCAACGCGACATTTCCAGATGCTCGAATCCTCTACCTCGCGCGTAATCCACTTGACATGCTACCATCCACAATCAGTTGGTTGAGTTATGCTTGGCGGCAATTTAATGATCCGCCTCAAAAATACATATTCCAAAATCAAACGCTTAAGTTAGCCAAATATTGGTATATGTACCCTCTAAGCGTAATTGATTCTTCCGAGAATGAGCTAATGGCAATAATGAATTACGACAAGTTGATTCATGATCCTGAGGAGCAGATTACTCAGGTATTTAGCCAGTTTGGGTACGATAAAAGTCCGGGTTTTAAGAAGATCCTTAAAAAGGCAGCCAAGGAAACCCGGGAATATACCAGCGTTCATAAATATTCTTATGAGGAAATGGGTTTTACAGAAGATCAGATCGTAAATGAATTTTTCGGTATCTTTGAGCGTTTCGGGTTTAATCGACGGGGATCAGCCAGTTCCGAAAAGCTGGAAGAAGTTAGCTTTACTTTTGAAAATTAAATCAAACCTCAAAACTTATACTTATCGGGAAAACGAATCAATCGCTGTTGAACCAAGCCCTGTCTGATCATCAAAAGAACCACGCCTGCCAAACCCATCAAAAAGGCAACAAGCATGGATGTTGTCATCCAATCTCCATAAACCAAGGGTTGGTCAGGGCGGAAAAATTCAATGAATGCTCGTCCAAAACCGGCAAAAATCAACCAGAGTGAAAAAGCGGTGCCCGGTTTGTCAAAATCCCTGACCTTACGAAGCAGCGTGTATATCACAAAAAAAGCCAGGACATTCCAGATAATTTCATAAGCAAAAGTTGGATGGAATCGAGTCGTTTCCACCGGAAAGCGAGCCAGGTCGCTGTATATCGGTAATCGGTGAATAGCGTCAATCGAAATTCCCCACGGCAGGGTTGTGGGTCCGCCATATAATTCCTGATTGATATAGTTGGCGGGTCTTGCCAAAGCCTGACCAAGTAGCGCAGCCGGGGCAATCGCGTCTAAAAATAGCCAAAAATCCATTTTTTGTCTTTTTAGATAAAGAAATAATACCAAAGCACCAAAAATCAAACCACCGTAAAAATGTAATCCGCCTTGAGTAGTATTGAGAATTTGTCCCGGATGTTCCAGGTAATACTCATTGCCACCGACCGTCGCGTTGACAACATACCACAACCGTGCGCCAATAATCGCGGCAGGTAGAAACCAGATCATTGAGTCCCAGAGCGCCTCCGGGTTTCCACCTTTTTTAACAATCTCCCGATTGGCAATCCAGCCGCCAAAAACGATGCCTGACATCACAAACACACCATACCACCTGAGCGTAAAAGTGAATGTTCCCAGTTCAATCGAAAAAATTATTGGATCGATCATGCCCCTACCTCCAAACCTCGCCCGCAGAGATTATCTTCCCCGCTGGCACATCTTTTAAAATTGTAGAGCCATTTCCGACTCGCGCGCCTTCCCCAATCGTTATGCCAATCGCGGTTGTCACACCCATACCAATTAATACATTGTTCTTTACGATCACCGCCCCTGCGAGCATTGCACCCGGTGCGATGTGCGTGTATCTTCCAACCACGCAATCATGAGAAATAACGGCACCCGTATTAACCATACACATGTCATCCAAAATCGCTTCACTTCCAACGTAGGAATTCGCAAAAATTTGAGTTCCTAAACCAATTTTCGCGGATTTTTCCACGACCGCGGATGGATGGATGATTGACGGCAGGTAAAACCCACCCTCGATCAGACGTTCAAATATTTTTGCGCGGATTACCTGATCGATAATTCCCCCAACCCCATTGGCGGCATTTTCAATTCCCTGTTCAAGAAGGCTTTCAAGCAGATCGCCGGAACCGAGTATCGGCACCCCAAAAACCTGCCTTCCCTTCAAAGCCGATGAATCATCGACGATGCCGGCAAGCTCAAAATTTCCGCCAGCTTTGATCATCTCCATTAATGCCTTGGCGTGTCCACCTGCGCCATAGACCAATATCTTTCGGCCAACTGGAATTTCTCTGCGAAGGTTCTTCTGGATTAAGCCACGAATGAAGGATTCTGTAATGAGCTGATTCTTTGGAAGGGTTTGAAGATTAATGTGGTTCTTTAAAGCCAGATTTCTAGCCGGCGTAGTAATCCTTAAGTCCGCATTATCCAGTAATTTTTCATCGACTTGTGGTTTTTCCTGAGGCAATGAGTCGTCGGCGTTATCTGTGATGTAACCATAAACATCGCCTACCCTCAGCGTCTGGTTTTCATGCGCCGTCAATTGAAAGTACCCGGAAATTTCCGATTCAAGGTCCGCGGCGGCTTTTGTCGTTTCAATCGTAATTAAAATATCACCGGGATTTACATAAGCTTTATCCGCGGAAACAACTTCGACAACAGTTGCTTCAGGCTCATTTGCGTTTAACATTGGGATTACAAGCGTAGACTTGATCAAACTCTTTTCCAATCCAAATTTATTGGCATCACCTTTACAAAGTATAAATGATAATATAATTCAAAAAAGATTTTATCGCAGGAGTATTCATGAAAATCGGAAAAGCAATCAGTTTTATCTTTGACGATCCCGATTGGTGGAAAAAATTGTTAATCGGTTCAGTCATCATACTCATTCCTATTATTGGTTGGTTTGTGCTCCTCGGCTGGCGACTTGAAATTATTAAGCGCGTCGCTCAAGAACATCATGAGCCGCTCCCCTCTTTTGATGACTTTGGTGACTACCTCACCAGAGGTTTTAATTCTTTTTTGGTACAAATTGTTTTCAAATCACCAATCATTTTGTTTTTTATTGTGGCATTTTTCTTATTTCTGGTCCCATTTTTCCCAAATGGAAACGTAACCGACGAAACACTTGGGATTCTGGTTCTCTTTTTGATTGGCGGAGCAATCATTGCTCTTCCGATCGATTTTATTTTGGCGCTTTTTGAACGCTCCGCCCAAATTGAATTAGCTGTTAAAGGGAAACTCTCCAGCTCTTTTGCTTTAACTGAAGTGTACGCACTTGTAAAATCTTCCTGGGTTCAATTGGTACTGGCGCTAATCGCGATCTTTTTGGCAGGAATGATTATCCATTCCTTAGGAAGTGTCTTGCTCATCGTCGGCACTTTGTTAGCGCAGGTAATCCTGAGTGCTTTTAGCGGGCATCTCTATGGGCAGATTTACAATAACTTCAAACCATTAGTTACTACTGCGCCGACAGCTGATCCTAATGTAATTACAATGTAAGCCTATAAGATTTTTAATCCACGTATCTTAGGATTGTTTTTATCAATTTTTCTTTGGAGGGTAAAATCTCATCCTCCAAAGATTTTGAGTTTGCGACAGGCAAAGCCAAAGATCCAACTCTCGAAATAATGAATCCTGGTTGAGTTTCTAACAAGGTGCTGGTAATTTCCGCGCCCCAGCCATTCGAAACAACTCCTTCTTCAAGGGTTACCAGCTTGGTTGAGCGGATTAATTTGGCTATCTTGGGGAGATCTGAAATCGGAGAAATCAAATCAAACAGGATGATCTCAATAAAGATTTCACGCTCATAAGCCATCATCATCATCGCGTCTCTGGCAATTTCGAAATTATAGCCATAGGTTAGCACACTGACAACAGGTTTTACTCCAGAAAAGGAGACTCGATTGATAAATCCATTCGAATCCAAAGGTTCCACCCGCAAATCGATCATCTCTCCGCGGTTTTCTTCAAGGATTGGTTTGAGATAAAGCAGTTTATGTTCAACAAACAAACTTGGATCTTCGTCCTTGAAAATCGCGAAGGATAGGAGCTTCCCAGGATCAGTTAGTGCATTGGGAGCATAAACATTTAACCCCGGAACGCCTAAGAAATGCTTTTCCAATGATTGACTATGGGTCGGGCCATAACCTCTTCTTCCCCCCATCGGGGCTCTCAATGTAAGAGGAACTTTAGCCGTGCCATTGTACATCCACCTGAATTTTGCGGAATGGTTGATTAACTGATCCGCCATTAAGGTAATAAAATCTCCAAACATAACCTCCACTACCGGGAGCTTGCCGGCAAGTGCCAATCCACCCGCGATTCCGAGCATGGCGGATTCTGAAATCGGAGTACTCATCGTTCGTTCGGGGTAGGCAGTCGAACATCCACGGGTAACTTTAAAAGCCCCTCCGTAAGGGTCAAGAATGTCCTCTCCCAACAGCACTACGCGCTCATCCCTCATCGCATCGATAAGAGCGGTATTTAAACTTTCCAAAACGGTCGTCATGCTTGGGTCTCCGCTAGATTCAAAGATGGAAATGGATCCGCGTAAGCCTTTTTGAATGCTTCGTCAATCCTCTCAATCGCCTGGTTGTCTAAATCCAGAACGGCAGCAGAATCGAGTTTTTCCGCGAGAATTCGGAGCGGGTCATAATTTTCTTTCAAAAACTTAATTTGCTGTTTGTCCCGTGTATCATCCCCTTTGCTGTGGGCAGAAAAACGGTGGGTATTCAAGATCAAGCCAAATGGTATCCCCTCTGTTCGGACGATATTGATCGCTTCTTCAGCCTTTGGCAGAATTTGAGTTACGTCGCTTGTATTCAATTCAAAACTTTCGATACCAAATGCTTTAAAGCGATCCGCAATTCTTCCACTCAACGCGATTTCGGTTGGAGTTGTTTGTGCATATCGGTTGTTTTCAACCACAATCAGCAGTGGAATTTTCCACAAGGATGCGATATTAAACGTTTCGTACACAACCCCTTGTCCAAGTGTGCCATCGCCAACAAAAACAATCCCAATCCCTTCGGATCGATCCATCTTCCTCGCAAGCGCCATACCGGCCGCGTTTGGAACAATTCCGCCTTGGATTCCATTGGTGAAGAAATTTTTCCAATGGACGTGTTGACTGCCCCCTCTGCCAGCGACCAATCCGGTTGCTTTTCCCATCAATTCTGCCGCCAACTGATAAGGATCCCCGCCATAGGCAAGAAAATGCCCGTGACATCGATGATTACTCCAGACCACATCTTCCTCACGGACAAATTGGAAGATCGCGGCTGCGTTTGCTTCCTGACCTATATACGTATGGGTAGTTCCAACCAATTTCCCGGCAGCAAATTCAGCCAAGGAACGTTCCTCAAATTCTCTGATAATCCGCATTGTGTGATAGAGCGATAACAAATCCATTCTTTGGATTATAGCATCAGCGTTATGGTTTGGAGGAAAACGTAGGATGGTATAATTATTGGCTGTATGAAAGAATCGAATACCAAACTCACCAATACGGTGTGCCCAACATGCGGCACGCAACTCAGTCCTAACGCCAAGGTTTGTCCGGTTTGCGGTACCGAGATCAAGAAGACAAGTATCGCGAAAAAACCTGAGGCAGTTTCCGCCGGCAAAATGCCGGAAATTACCCTAAGCCTTCCAGCAGCGCTTGGGTTACTCACCCTTTTTCTCGTAGTTGGAGCGGTGTTGGTTTATTTCATTCTTAATCTCACCAAACCCGATACCGAAACCGCGACAGCAGTGGATACAACCCCAACCCTTACTCCTACCAATACACTGGTTTTCACTGAGACCCCTACGGTTACCCCGATCCCGACCGCGACTGAAAAACCACCTTTTGAATACACAATTGCGGCTGGGGATACTTGTCTCTCCATCGCATACGCTTTTGATATTTCAGTACAGAGCATCGTCATGCTCAACAATTTACCAGCATCCTGTAACACCCTCGTCATCGGTCAAACTCTCAAGATTCCCTATCCAACGCCGACACCAATGCCAGCCGCAACGAATACCCTCTTGCCGGCTGAAGCGACCGAAGCAGCTTGCGAAAAAGTGATTTACACCGTCCAACAGAATGACACCCTCGGTTCAATCGCCGCCAATTACGGTGTTCCAGCCGACGCGATCAAGAGCTATAATGGCTTACCAACCGATCAGGTTTACCTCGGATTACCTCTAACCATTCCGCTTTGCGAGCGCGAAGCAACTCCTGGACCTACCCCCACCCCAACCAATCCACCTCCTTACCCGGCTCCCAATTTGTTATTGCCCGCTGATGGCGCATCCTTTACCCTCGCCGTCGATAGCATCACTCTTCAATGGGCATCTGTCGGTTCATTGCGAGAAAATGAAAAATACATGGTCACCATTGAGGATGTAACCGACGGCAGTGGAAAGAGATTAGTGGATTACGTAGCGGATACCAAATACATCATCCCGATTACTTTCCGACCAGGAGATGATCTTCCGCATATTTTCCGCTGGTACATTGAAGTCGCCCGCCAGACAGGCACCGATGACAACGGAGATCCAATTTGGGAATCCGCCGGGCAGGTTTCCAATCAAAAAGTCTTTTCCTGGCAAGGGATCGCCGGAGAAACCCAATCAGAATAATTGATTTCAAGCCTCCCAGTGAGGCTTGAATTTTTCTTCAGGAAGAAAAATGACAGATTCAAACATGATCGGTGTAAAAAAAAGAATCGCGCTTGTAGCTCACGATGGTAAGAAGAAAGACCTTTTAGAATGGGCAGCATACAACCGTGGAACTCTTAGCAAACATCATCTCTTTGGTACAGGCACGACCGGAAAATTGTTAGAAAACGCGCTAAATTTACCAATTACCGAGTTTAAAAGCGGCCCGCTAGGAGGAGATCAACAGATCGGAGCCAAGATCGCCGAAGGAGTGATTGATTTTCTGATCTTTTTTTGGGATCCTTTGGAGCAACAACCACACGATCCCGATATCAAAGCGCTATTACGGCTCGCCGTTCTTTATAACATTCCAACCGCTTCCAACCGGGCAACCGCCGACTTTATCATCTCCAGCCCTTTGATGGACAAAGATTACAAAAATCCCACCCCGGATGTTGATCAGTACATATCAGTTAGAAGAGTTGAAAAATTTTCATAGACAAAAAAGTCCCAGGCAAACGCCCGGGACTTTTTTTGAATCAATGAAGATTCACTTATGGTTATCGGTTTTTATTTGGCAGCGGCTTCAGTTACTTTGTCTTCCAACATTTTGGTTGTCAAGCTCTTTGGACGTTCAATCGGTTGACCTAATGCTCTTGCCCAGACGTAATTACAGGTTACGCCAAGTGCTCTGCCAACGCCAAAAAGTACGGTATAGAAATCAAAATCACGAACGCCGTAATAATATTGCAGGGTTCCAGAGATCGCGTCAACATTCGGCGCAGGGTTCTTGGCTTTTCCCTGTTCTTTCAAGACAGTAGGTACCACATCAAAAACCAGATCCGCCAAGCGAACGAGGTCATCTTGAGGGAAGCGCGCCTTGGCAAAGTCCATTTGGGCGGTAAAGCGAGGATCCGGTACTCGAAGGACTGCATGTCCATATCCAGGAATTACTTTTCCGCTATTTAATGTATCCCAGGCAAATTTGTAAAGTTCATCACGGGAAGGAACTTTACCGAAGTCATTGTAAACTTCCAAAAGCCAGCCCAGACATTCCTGATTTGCCAAACCATGAAGCGGTCCGGCTAAACCATTTAAAGCCGCCGAGAATGAAAGGTAAGGATCGGATAAGGCTGAACCCACCAAATGCATTGTGTGCGCAGAAACATTACCAGATTCATGGTCACTATGAAGAATGAAATAAAGCCGTGAAAGCTCAGCGTAACCTTTCCGATCACTCACGCCCATCATCTTCGAGAAGTTAGCCCCATAATCCAATTTGGGGTTGTATTTGAGTTTTTTGGTTTCACCAAAATATTTCATTCGATAGATATAAGCAGCCAAAACAGGTAACTTGGCGGTCAAATCCATGCTGTCTTCAAGCGCGGCTTCCCAATAAACATCTTTTTTCATGCCAGAATGGTAACCGGCTACAAATTTTGAATCGTTTTGCAAAGCCAACACCGCCTGAGAGAATAAGGTCATTGGATGTGTTTCTTTGGGCATAACCTTCAACAGTTTATAAATATGCTCAGGTAACTCAGCCCGTGCAGCCCATTCTTTTTCAACGGCTTCAGCTTGTTCGCGCGTAGGAATTTCGCCGATCATGAGGAGGTAAAACAAACCGCCAACATACGGCATTTTCGATCCGCGCGGTTTGGGGAGTTTTTTCAATACTTCAGGTATCGCCATCCCCCGAAATTTAATTCCGGTCGCGGGATCAACATAGGATACGTCGGTCAGCAGGGATTTGATATCACGCATCCCGCCTACAACCTGTCCCACAGTTACCTGGTCGATCACGACATCCCCATGCTCTTTGGCCAATACTTTAATTCGTTCTCTCCAGGTGGGTAATTGTTCAGCGATCTTATCGTGCAGAATCATCATATTCTCCTTTGTTGAATAAAAAAGAGAGGTTCCTAATGATGATTGGAAACCTCTCTCGATTTTTGAACTATAGTTTTACCAAACCCTTAAGAGCTTCGGTTGTCTCCTTTACAGATGCCGCGGATTTATCTAACGCAGCCCGCTCATCCGCGTCAAGCTCATATTCCATAATCCGCTCGATGCCTTTTCGGCCAAGCATGACCGGCACACCGAAGAACATATCGTGCAGGCCATATTCGCCATCCATATAGGCAGCGCAAGGTACGATCAAGTGTTTGTCTTTTAGAATTGCTTCAACCATTTGGGTTATCGCGGCGGAAGGAGCATAAAAGGCTGAGCCGGTCTTCAAAAGATTTACGATCTCCCCACCACCCTTACGAGTTCGGTTTACGATCGCTTCAAGTCGGTCAGCTGGAATGTAATCTTTGAGAGGAATACCGGCGATGTTGGAAGCCTTGGTCAAAGGTACCATTTCATCACCATGACCACCCAGCACAAAGCAGTTGATATTTTCAACACTTACGCCTGTTTCCATACCAACGAAGGCACGCATTCGCGCAGAATCAAGAATTCCGGCTTGCCCAATGACTCGATGCGCGGGCAAATTGCCAACTTTCATCGTGAGATAGGACATTGTGTCGAGTGGATTGGTTAAAATAACGTAGATTGCGTCTGGTGAATATTTAAGCGTCTCCGTCGTTGCCTTTCCCACAATCTCGGCATTCGCGGTGAGCAAATCATCGCGGCTCATGCCCGGTTTGCGCGGCAAACCTGCCGTGATTACAATGATATCGGAACCCGCGGTGGCGGCGTAATCATTACTTCCCACAATATTCACATCCTTGCCAATAATTGGCATGGCTTCAAGCATATCCAGAGCTTTACCTTGGGGCATGCCTTCAACCACATCAACCAACACCAGATCAGCGATTTCTCGTTCCGCCAACCAGTGAGCTGTTGTGGCACCAGTCATACCCGCGCCAATAATAGAAACTTTAGCCATAACTCCTCCAATGAGATAAAAAGATAAAACGGTCAGTATCATTTTAAGTGAAAAAGGAACTGATCATTAGTTCCTTTTGTCACATCATCTTATTTTAATTGTAATATTCAAACAAAACGCGCTATTTTTTTGTCCGTTTAGGCAGTCTGGGCAATAGATTCAAGATAATGGGTCGCCTGAATAGCGGCAGCCGCTCCCATGCCAGCACTGGTAACTACCTGCTTGAAATGTGAATCTGTAATCTCACCAGCCACATAAACACCCGGAATACTTGTTTCCATTTTCTGGTTTGAAATCACATAACCCTGGTCATCCATTTCCAATTGTCCATTGAACATTTGGGAATTAGGGGAATGGCCAATGAATATGAACAACCCATCGGTCAGGAATTCGCTTTCCTCGCCGGTTTTTAAATTCTTTAATTTCAGATAATCGATTTTGTCAGTACCTACAATTTCCGTAATTACCGTTTCCCAGAGGAAATCTATTTTGGGTTCATTGAAGGCACGGGTTTGCAAAACTTTACCAGCTCGCAGCGTATCACGTCGATGAATAATTGTGATGGAAGAGGCAAACCGCGTAAGGAACAACGCTTCCTCAATGGCGCTATCACCACCGCCAACGACCACAACTTTCTTATCCTTGAAGAACCATCCATCACAGGTTGCACAGTAGCTTACACCTTTACCAGTCAATTGCTGTTCACCGGGAACATCAAGGTGCACAGATCGCGCGCCGGTTGCGATGATGATGCTATCAGCTGTATATTCTCCGCTATCCGTAGCTACTTTAAAAGGTCTCTGGTTAAAATCCACCGAGTTGGCAATATCAAATTCCACTTTTGCCCCGAAACGCTCAGCTTGCCGTTGAAAAAGTTCTCCAAGCTCTGATCCGCCAACTCCATCCGGAAATCCTGGATAATTCTCAATCGTATGAGTTAATGATGCCTGTCCACCAAATTCCATACCGGTTAAAACGATTGGAGATAATTCTGCCCGCGCCGCATAAAGAGCCGCGGACAGCCCGGCTGGACCTGATCCGATTACTAACACTTTTGTATGTTTTTGTGATTCTCCAGAGTCCGGGGTACCAAACGATCCTAAATTAAATGACATTTTTTTACCTCTATTGATTGGGTTATTAATAATTGGATGCGCAATACATGTAATTGTCGCACAAATAATATTATTTTTTTGTTAACGCCTTATTCCAAGCCAATACAGAATCTCATGGTGGATTGGATAAAATGGCCGCCATTGGATTCCATATCCCTTTCCAGCGTAGGCGATCATCAGATCACGTGCTTTCCTCAGGGTTTCTCTATCCATGCTGTTTGGCAAATCGAGGATTTTGTTCGCAATTTCGCTTAATCCACCGTCTGCCCCCTTTTGGATCACCTCAAAGCCCGCCTTCCACGCCAGTAATTCACCATACACGGAAAACGCGGTGATAGCCCCTTGTCTGGCATGTTCCAGTTCGTGGGTGATGATACTCAACCACCAAATATCATTGAGGGCATCTGCATCTTTTATCATCCGTGAATTTAAGAAGATTAAGCCCCAGCCGAGATAAACACCGCTCATCGACTTTCCAAGTTTCATCAACCTAATCTTAGGAATCCTGCCCTTAAGCGCTTCCAACCTCCCGGGAGCGTTTTTTCTTAGTGCGTCCATCAAACGATTATTTTCTTCGCTGGAAATTTGTTTCATCTTTTCGATTTCGCGATCTCAATTTATTTACAATAGTATAACCAGAATTAAATCAGATAGGGTTTGATAGCAGAAAATAGTAGAATTAATATTTGTGGAGAATCGTTTATGAGAAAAGTAGCCGTCTTAGGGATCGGGCAAACTGTAATTGATGAGCATTGGGATCTTTCTTTACGCGAATTAGCTGGAGAGGCGGGCTTCAAGGCTATCGAAAATGCCGGCATCGGCAATCCTGACGGTTTATTTGTTGGAAACATGCTTTCTCCTCTGGTCGGTGGCCAGAATATGCTCGGAAATTATCTCGCTGACTGGCTGGGAATGTGGGGCAAGGAGGCGATTAAAATTGAATCCGCCTGCGGTTCAGGCGCAGCGGCTTTTAGAGCAGGCCTTATGGCTGTAGCCTCCGGCGAATTGGAAAGCGCGCTTGTGATCGGTGTGGAAAAGATGACCGATAACGCGGGAAAAGACATTACCGCTTCCCTGGCAACTGCCGCAGACGCTGATTATGAGATCGACCAGGGTATTTCCTTTATTGGATTGAACGCTCTCGTCATGCGAAGGTATATGTATGAATTTGGCTGGAAACATACTGATTTCGCTCCCTTTTCAATTAACTCTCATCAAAACGCCACCCATAACCCCTACGCCAGGCTTCAGCACAAAATTACCGTCCAGCAGTTTGAAACTTCCCCGATGGTGGCAACACCAATTAACTTATTAGACGCTTCGCCCATTGGTGATGGCGCTGCCGCGATCGTTATCGTTCCCGCGGAAAAAGTCGTTCACACATCCGCAAAGCCCAGGATTTTGGTCGCCGGATCTGGCTCAAAGACCGATACAATCGCGGTCCATTCCCGCAAAGATCCGCTTTTTTTAAGCGCCGCGTACGCTTCCTCGAAGCAAGCCTTTGATATGGCAGGCATTACCTCTGAACAAATTGATTTTTTTGAGCTGCATGACGCGTTTTCAATCATGGCTGCCTTATCATTGGAAGCAAACGGTTTTGCCGAAAAGGGGCAAGCTCCTCGTCTCGGTCTCGAAAACCAAATTTGCATTGGAGGCAAGCTTCCAGTCTGTACACGCGGAGGTTTAAAGGCCAGAGGACACCCTGTTGGGGCGACTGGAGTTTATCAACTGGTTGAGGTTGTGCAGCAATTACGGGGAGAATGCGCGGAAACCCAGGTCGATGGAGCAAAAATCGGCATGGCTCAGAATATCGGCGGAAGCGGCGCCTCCATTATCACTCATATCCTGCGTGCCGGATAAAAAATTAATCCTGTATTCCGCGTAATTTTTGACGAAGTGTATAAATTTTATAAAGCAATGGGGAATAAACTCTGTTTATCGAGTCTACACTGCGGGTAATTTTCCCGCCAAAGCCACGCTTGAATCGGTAGACACCCCAGAGATCATCTGATCTTTTCTCAAAATTCGCTTCCAACTCCGCCTCTGATGCATCCGGGATACCCCATAAATCGTAAACTTCACATCCCTTCGATTTTGCCCACAGCATAGCTTCCCACTGAGCCAAGTAAGCTGGCATCCTGTTGCGTTCTTCATTTGAACTCACGCCGTACAGATACCAGGCTGTTTTTCCAATCGCGAATATCATTACTCCGGCAACGGGTTCACCTAAATAGTTCGCCATCATCAAGGCTGAATACCCTGGTGGGTGGAAAAGGTTAAAAGCTTTCTGATAATAATCCAAAGAGTGGGAATGAAAGCCATCTCGTCTGCTAGTCTCAACCATCAGGCGGTGAAAGGAGATTACATCGGTGGACTCTTCAACTTTGATATCCTTTTTTACAGCGAGCTTTATATTGTAGCGGAACTTCTGTTTCATCCGGGCAAGTATCTGGTCTTCATCTCCAGTAAGATCAACCAGAATTGTATTTGGCGGTTGGATGGAACGCTTTGAGGTTCGGAAGCCATCGGGAACAAAATTGTCATTTGCCGATCCCCTCCACACATCAGGTTCGACCTTTAAAAAAGCCGCCTTGTTTTTAGCGCATAGGTCGTCCAAGCCACTTCTAATCGCGGGCTCACTCAGCAAGCCAGCGGAAACGTGATCGAGTTTGGGAATATAAGCCACAGAAAATCCAAGAGGCAGGGGTTTGAATAAAATTTGAGCGCAAAAATTACCGGAGGTTAC
>DATMWA010000059.1:0-1815 GCA_035562755.1 Anaerolineales bacterium | reverse complement strand
ACAGCCATCGAGGCTCCGGTGATTATCAAAGATTACGTTTTTATTGGTCCCCGGGCCATAATTCTCCCTGGGGTAACGGTGGGTAGGGGAGCGGTTATTGCCGCGGGCGCGGTCGTCACCAAAAATGTTGAGCCCGGAATGATCGTGGGCGGGGTTCCGGCCAAACCAATTGCCAGCCGTCAATTAATGACTTATAGCTACCGTCTTGGTAGGCCTAGGCTCTTCCAATGAAACCGGTTGATCTTTCGATAATTGTGGTTAACTACAAAACCAAAGAGATTACTCTTGATTGTCTTCGGTACATCTATGCCTCCAAAACCAAATACACCTACGAAGTAATTCTGGTTGATAATGCCTCCGGTGACGATTCGGTGGCCGCCTTTAAAAAAGTTAAATGGCCACTTACCCTCATCGAAAATCACCAAAACGGTGGCTTTGCCAATGGCAATAATCTTGGAGCCAAATCAGCCAAAGGTACTTACCTCTGGCTGTTAAACAGTGATACTTTAATCGAGCCTGACACTATCGAAAAACTCTTGAATCTAGCGACTAAACACAATTCTTATCTAGCTACCTGCCGACTCCTAAATCGGGATGGTTCAGTCCAGCCTCAGGGAGGAGCCTTACCTAATGCTCTCAATTTGACCACCTGGATGCTTAATCTCGATTCCATCCTCTTTCTCCGCCGACTTATTCCTCCCTACCAGTTATCTAATCCTTACCCCAAAAATCCCAAAATAGGTTGGATCGCCGGTACTGCCATGTTAATCCGGCGCGACCTCTACCAGAGCATAGGTGGTCTAGATGAACATATCTTTATGTATGGTGAAGATGTTGAATTTTGCCTCCGCGCCCATCAAGGCGACATTAAGGTGGATTATTTTTACCAACCCAAACTGATTCACCTGGGTCAAGCTAGTGGCAGCAGCGAGCGGGCTATTTTGGGTGAATTTTCTGGCCTACAATATATTTACCGAAAACATCAAACCTCCGGTCAGCGTGCCTATTTGAAATTTATTCTTAAACTCGGCGCATTATTGAGAATTATTAGTTTTGCTCTCCGGGGCGATATCAAACGAAGGGACATTTATGTCAAAGCTTTTAAATTGGCTTGATCAACATTTGTTAAGCATTCTGGCAGGGTTTTTACTGGTATTTATTCCCCTTTATCCCAAATTACCCTTGTTTGACATTATTCCTGGATATATTGTCCGAGTTCGCCTAGAAGACTTCTTTATTGCTTTGACTGTTGGAGTTTGGTTGATTCAACTAATCCGTAAAAAAGTCAGACTTCATCCGCTCATGACCAAATTGATACTCATTTATGCAATTATTGGCCTGCTTTCCAGTCTCTCAGCTCTGTTCATCACCAAAACCGTACCCTTATCGGATATTCATATCGCCAAACTATTTCTTCATTACTTTAGGCGACTCGAATACTTCTCTCTCTTTTTTGTTTTCTATTCTGCTATCAAGTCAGTTAAAGACGTCAAGCGCTATCTGATTATTTTAATTTTGACCATGATTGGTGTCGCTGGCTACGGCTATGGTCAAAAATATCTTTATTGGCCGGTTTTTTCTACTATGAACCGCGAGTTTTCCAAAGGTTGGCGTCTCTACCTGTCCGAACACGCCCGGGTTCCCAGTACTTTTGGCGGTCATTATGATGCTGCTGCCTTTACCATGATGATTATCACCATTCTGCTAGCCTTTACCTGGTTTGCCAAATCCAGATGGGTCAAAGCCCTCTCCTTATTTGGTTTTGTCACCGGATTTTGGTTATTAATTCTCACCGCTTCCCGCACCTCGTTCATT
>DATMWA010000058.1:0-43810 GCA_035562755.1 Anaerolineales bacterium | reverse complement strand
ACATGGCCCTGAGCTAACAGCAATTTTGGATGGATTTCCTGCTGGATTGTCTGTCTCAATCCCTCTAATTGATTTAGAGCTTGCCAGGAGGCAAACAGGCTATGGTTCAGGCGGAAGGATGAAGATAGAGAGTGACCGGGTTTGGATTACATCCGGGGTGATGGATGGAAAATCAACTGGCGCTCCTATTACTTTGGTCGTAAAAAATCTCGATCATACAAAATGGATTGATAAAAAAATTTCGATGTTGCATTCCCCAAGACCCGGACACGCTGATTTGACAGGAACTATTAAATACGGATTTGATGATATGCGTCCGGCCTTAGAAAGGGCATCCGCGCGAGAAACTACCATGCGCGTTGCGGTAGGAGGTTTGTTAAAGCAATTATTGAATCAATTTGGGATTATGGTTGGTGGCTATGTCATTTCGATTGGTACCATTAAAGCTGACTTACCTAAATTAACCTATCCTGAGATTTTTGGTTTGGCCGAAAAAAGCGAAATCAGATGTCCTGACTTAGTGGCGTCAGAAAAAATAAAGCACGAGATAGAAGCAACGATTCGCGCCAAAGATACCCTGGGAGGAGTGATTGAAGTCATCGCCCTGGGCGTACCTCCTGGTTTGGGAAGTTATGCCCAATGGGATCGAAGGCTGGAAGCAAAAATCGCATCGGCATTAATGTCTGTCCAGGCGATCAAAGGTGTAGAAATCGGCGAGGCATGGGCGAACACAACAATAAGGGGAACCTCCGCTCACGATCCTATTCTTGTCGAGGGTGACACACTCGTCCGCGGAACCAATAGGGCTGGCGGAATTGAAGGCGGGGTGAGCAATGGGGAACCGATTATCGCTCGGGCTGCCATGAAGCCTATCGCAACAACATTAACACCTCAGGAAACGGTTGATTTAGGCCACTGGTTGTCCGTAAAAACTACTTATGAGCGCTCAGATTTTTGCCCTGTTCCGCGGGCTGTACCTATATTGGAATCAATGATGGCATTTGTCATAGCGGATGAATTGATTCAAAAAATCGGAGGCGACTCAATCAATGAAATGAGCCAGAGATTTTCGGCCTTGCCAAAATTGGAAAAAGGCTCATTCAAGATGTCGGAAAACGATTTGATTTTCTGGGGTGGTGAAGATGCATAAAATTAATTACCTTTACGGGCCGCCTGGTTCTGGTAAATCCTTCCTCGCGCGCGAGCTGGGGGAAAAACTTCATTTTAGTTTTTATGATTTGGATGAGATTATTGAGAAATCAGAAGGATGCACGATATCGGCTTTAATAAATAGGATCGGAATTGAGTTATTCAGAGACGTAGAATCCGCGGCGTTGAAGGTATTGGTTGATCGATGCATGAATGATGAAAAAAATGCGATTATCGCATTGGGCGGCGGCACTCTGCTTGATTCAAGAAATCGAAAACTTTGTGAAAGTACTGGAAATGTACTGTTTTTGGATGTGCCGGAAAACGAAATTTTGGCCAGGTTACAAAAGGAATCGGATAAACGCCCACTTCTGAGTGGGGATTTGGCAAATAAAATCCACAAGCTGTTGTATGAACGAAAAAGCCATTACCAAAGCTTTAAAATCCGAATAAATTACGAAAATAAATCTAATACCGCCGTTTTTGAAGACGTATTTAATAATTCCGGCATTTTCAGAGTTTCCGGTATGGGAAGTGAGTATGAGGTTATTGCGTATCCTGGGGCAAGAAATTTCATGCCGCTCTTAATTCAGTCAATAACCGGACGGAAAGATATCGGGATTGTTTTCGACGAGAATACCGCCGAATACTACAAGGATGAAATTGAAGGAATTTTGAAAAATTCCGGGACAGATGTTAAAGCATTCATTATCCCGGCTGGTGAAAAATTTAAGACGATCGATACTGTTCAGTCAATATGGGAATTCTTGCTAACTAGCGGATTTGATCGAGGATCGACCGTCATTTCGTTTGGTGGAGGAGTGGTAAATGATTTGGTCGGCTTTTCGGCTTCTACTTTTATGAGGGGCATTCAATGGATAAGTATGCCAACATCCTTATTAGCTATGGTGGATGCTTCGATTGGAGGAAAAACAGGCTTTGATCTCATAACCGGCAAGAATCTTATCGGAACATTTTACCCGCCTAAAATGGTGATTATTGATTCGCGACTCTTGCATACACTTCCACGCGATGAATTCATCTCAGGGATGGCGGAAGTTGTAAAGCATGGAGTTATTGCGGATGCGAAGCTGTTTTCGGATGTATCGCAAGGAGAGAAGTTAATTCGAAAAAACTTAAGTTCTATCATTCTTCGAGCGGTAAAAGTGAAGATTAACATCATTGAAGAAGACCCATATGAGCGAGGTATACGCGCTGGATTAAATTTTGGACATACGATTGGTCATGCGGTTGAGATGGAGAGTAAATTCAGGTTGAAACATGGAGAAGCGATCGCTATCGGTATGGTTGTTGAAAGCCGTGCCGCGGAAAAAATTGGTATTGCCGAGGAAGGAACAACCACAAAAATTATTCAGGCCTTAGAAGGAATTGGATTACCAACCGAATATCCAGCTGAAATAAATAAAGGAAATCTTCGAGGCTTTATGTGGAATGATAAGAAAAAGAATGAAAGAAAAATTCGATTTGCGCTTCCAGTGAGGATTGGTGAAGTGCGAACAAATGTCGAAATCGAAGCTCCAGAGGAGTTAATATGAAATTATTAGTATTAAATGGTCCAAATTTGAATTTTCTTGGCAAAAGAGAACCAGATATTTATGGAAAGCGCTTTTTGGCTGAGATAAATTCTGACTTGGAGATTTACGCAAAAGAGAGAGGAATTGAAATATATTTCGCCCAATCAAATCATGAGGGAATCTTGATCGACAAGTTGCAGGAAGCGGTTGGACAGTTTGATGGGGTAATATTCAATCCGGGAGGTTACACTCACACCTCAGTCGCATTAAGGGACGCAATCACATCCATCCCGGTTCCGGTAATCGAAGTTCATCTTTCAAATGTCTTTGCACGGGAGGAGTTCCGTCATTTTTCTTACCTGTCGGGTGTTTGTGTAGGAAAAATTTCTGGCTTTGGGGAGAATTCTTACAAATTAGCGATAAATGCGTTTGAATTAATGCGATAGAATTTCACTCGCCATATTTACGATTTCGCGCATCTTCACGAGCCGCGTCACGTTCGGCGATATTCTGCCTTTTATCGTACAACTTTTTGCCTTTTGCCAAACCTATCTCAACCTTGGCTTTTCCGTTTTTAATGTAGACCCTTAGCGGTACAATTGTCATTCCTTTTTGGCGGACATCGTTCCAGAGTTGGCTAATCTCATTCTTATTCAATAAGAGGCGACGATCTCGTTTCGGTTCATGGTTGAAACGATTCGCTTCCAAATATGGAGAAATGTGGGCTTCGAGCAGCCATGCTTCTCGGCCGTCCCGAATTTCTACGAAAGCTTCGTTAATGCTAATTTGACCGGCGCGAATGGATTTAATTTCAGAACCGACCAGCGAAATTCCAGCCTCAAATCGTTCGAGGATGAAATATTCAAAGGTCGCTTTTTTATTATTGGCGATTACCTTATAAGTATCATTTTGCATAGAAGTAGATTTTATCACTATCATGATTGTTCATCGCGCTCTAACATTTTTTTAACCTAATTGAATTAAAATAATCAGAATGGAGTGTCTATTATGAAAAATCAATCCGCAGTACTCGCCCTCGGTGGTGGTGGATCGCGCGGGGTAGCCCATTTAGGTGTCATTAAAACTCTTCTTGAAAATAATGTAACGATTACAGGCGTAACTGGAACGAGTATTGGTTCAATGGTTAGCGCAATTTACGCTTTGGGAACTCCAATTGAGGAGATGATTGAAATCTTCAGCAAAGTGGATCAATCGAAACTATTTGGATTTCCATTTTCTGATGGCCCCAGTCTACTAGGGTATAAAGGAATCAAGGATTTTTTAAAGCTAACAGTAGGCGACAGGACATTCAAAGATACAAAAATCCCGTTGACTGTGGTTTCCACCGATTTGAGAACAAATTCAGTTGTTCAAATTTCCGAGGGAAGCATAAACGACGCGATTCTAAGCTCAATCGCGATCCCTGGAATTTTCCCGCCTATTTTGCAGGACCAAAAAATCTATGTTGATGGCGGATTGATGGATCCTGTTCCGGTAAGAGCTGCGAGAGACTTAAATTTACCAGGGAAAATTATTGCGGTTACGTTAACTTCTCCCAAAACTCAAGTGGAACTGCAGAAAGTTCAGGTCAATGATAATCCTGTTGTAAAGCGGCTACGCCACAATCAATTATCTTTGGCATTTAATATCATCATGGAATCTGTCGCGGTAACTTCCGCTCAGCTGAGTGAATTGAGAATGGAGATTGATCGCCCTGATATAATCATCAGACCTGATGTGGCTAACATTGGCATGTTGGATCATGTAAATATTAATGAATTAATCCAATTGGGCGTTGATGCGACAAATTTGCAAATGGAAGATATTTTGAGACCTGTTGGATTTTTTGAGAAGTTTGGATTAAAAGGACGAGGATGACATTATCGAGACGAGAGTTCTTAAAATTGGTCGGTGGAGCGGCAGGATTTGCCGCATTAAAACCATTTCAAAAGGTAAGTCCGCTCCCGGAATTCCCGACTGCCGCTAATCTCGGGCGAATTATTGAAGGAAAATTTCCCTGTTTGGCATCACCCAACAATCTGGACTCCGTGATTCGGGATTATTATACGGATGACATTATTACCTGGAATAGAGAAGTTGTCGGCCGCAGAGACACCAATCTAATAAATCAACGATGGGTCGAAACCGATGAGGGATTTGTTTACGCTTCCTATGTTCAACCGGTAAAAAATGAGCCCAATACGGCTCTGGAAAATCTGCCTGATGGCGCGAATGGCTTTTGGGCAGAAGTGAGTGTTCCCTATGTTGATTTCGTACTTGAAAACGAAAACCCCGCCAGTCCATGGCTGAAAGATACCATGGCTCTCAATCTGCCGACCCGCTTGTATTATTCACAAGTGATGTGGGTCGATCAGATTAAACGTAGCGATGTTACTGGAAATATGATTTATAGGATAAATGAAAAGTATGGCAGTTATGGAGATTTAATGTGGGCTGAAGCTGCGGCTTTTAGACCATTATCCCCTGAAGAAATCGCTCCGATTCATCCAGAAATTGATCCGGACTCGAAAAAAGTTGTTGTAAACGCGACTTATCAAACCCTATCCTGCTTTGAGGAAGACCGAGAAGTTTACTTTTGCAAGGTTTCCACCGGAGCAAAATTTGACGCATTCGGAAATGTCGTTGACAAGTGGGCAACACCTATTGGATTAGGGCATCGCACATGGAGAAAAACAATTTCGATCCATATGGCTGGTGGAACGGCGTCAGGAAGTGGGTATGACACACCGGGAGTATCCTGGGCAACATTTTTCTCAGGGGATGGAGTTGCCATTCATTCAACTTTTTGGCATAACGATTACGGAGTTCCTCGATCGCATGGTTGTGTGAATACAAAGCCCGATGACGCAAAATGGATATATCGCTGGTCAACACCTGTAAGCGATCTAATCTCTGATGATGTGACCGTTGGAATGCCTGGCGGTACAAAAGTTGATGTGATTGAGAGTATATAACAAATGGAAAATTTCTTAAATGTTTCGGTTGGATTGGCTTTTATTGCGGGTGTAGCATCATTTTTATCACCTTGTGTTTTAGCGCTCGTTCCAGCGTATGTTGGCTACCTTAGCGGCAAGGCAGCGGGTGTAAAGGACGGAGAAGATCATAAAATCCAGACATTTTTACACGGAGTAGCATTCGTCCTTGGTTTCAGTGTGATATTTATTACTCTAGGTTTATTTGCCTCAGCTCTCGGTGGTGTTCTGAATCAGTTTAAAGATATTATTGCCAAAATTGGCGGTGTGATCGTTGTTGTTTTTGGTATCCACATGATTGGAATTATTCGAATTCCGTTTCTAGAAATGGATTCAAGATACCAATTTGAGAACAAAACATATTCTTATGGCTCATCTTTTTTGATGGGGATATTCTTTTCCGCGGGTTGGTCTCCTTGCGTAGGACCTGTACTTGGCGCGATTCTTACTCTAGCTGTAAATGGCGGCTCTATTTCTCAAGGTTTCGTTTTGCTTACTAGTTATTCTCTTGGATTAGCTTTACCTTTCCTTATCAGTGCGCTTGGGGTTGGATGGGTAACTAATTTAATCAGACGATATGGAAAAATCATGCGGATCACTGAAATAGTTATGGGTGTTCTAATGGTCATCGTTGGGGTTATGTTGGCGACAGGGTTAATCAACCTCATCGCGACCCAATTCCCGGGCTGGTCGTTTGGTATATAAAAACATGTCCAGGGTTGTGCTATACACCCGCGCCGGATGCCACCTCTGCGAAGCGGCATTGGATTGGTTGAAAGAAATTCAAGATTTTCAAACATTTGACCTTGAAATCGTGGATATTGATTTAAGTCCGGAATTGTCCAAGAGATTTTGGGATAGGATTCCGGTTGTTGAAATCGGCGGATATACATTTAATTATCCATTTACCAAGGATGATTTGAAACTTGCCATTCTTGTATCTACTAAAAGCCAAAAAAACGAAAAAAGAAATCCTAATTTCGCCCTGAAAATTCTTACCTGGGTTGATCGTCATTGGCTATTCGTCGCCAATGGTTTTTTCTCCTTGTTTTTCTTGGGAGCGTTTGTTCCGCCAATATTCATGAAAATTGGGCTTGAGAGCGCGGCCAGGTGGGGTTATAGCTTTTTTGGCTTTTTCTGCCACCAATTAGGCTTTCGATCATTCTATTTATTTGGCTACCAATATTTTTACCCTCGTCAATTAGCCGGGGTTACAAATGCGGATAATTTTGGGACGGCGACCGGTTTAAGCGAGGTGGATTTGTTTGCGGCGAGAGCTCATCTCGGAGATTCTTTTATGGGTTACAAAATTGCCCTGTGTGAAAGAGATTTGGCCATGTATGCGGGCTTGGTAATCTTTGGTTTTATCTTCGTTTTATTAAGGGATAAAATCAAAGGATTACCCTTATGGGCTTGGATTCTTTTTGCTGTGATTCCTGTTGGGTTAGATGGGGGATTACAATTACTCAGCCAATTACCAATTCCAAGAATACAGGAATTTCTACCTGCAAGGGAAAGCACTCCAATTCTAAGAACGCTAACTGGTTTTATATTTGGTTTTGGGACGGCTTGGTTTGCTTATCCTATCATCCAAAGTGGGTCATCATCTAAAAATGAAACTATTTGAAAAAGACGGATTAAAATATTTTTCGTTCGATACGTTTCCAGATTCGGTGACGAATGCGATCTTTACCCGCTTGGGTGGTGTAAGTCAAGGTGAATCCTGGGGGCTAAATGTTGGCTCAAACGTTGGCGATGAAATAAGTAATGTTTGGGAAAATAAACGGAAAATATTTAGCGCGCTCAATTTTGCTGAAAATAATTACTTTGATTGTTGGCAAGTTCACGGTCCAGATTATGTGCTTGTAAACGCTACTCACGGATCAATTGGCAGAATAAGAGAATTCAAAGCAGACGCGATGCTTACAAATGTTCCCGGAGTGCCACTATTCATGCGATTCGCGGATTGCACCCCGATCATGATCTATGATCCAGTGCAAAAAGCTGTTGGCATTGCCCATGCCGGCTGGCAAGGTACTATAAAAGGTGTAGCAAGGAATTTGGTAATGGGTTTTCAGGCAGCATTTGGTTCAAATCCAAAAGACCTAATCGCCGGAATCGGACCTTCCATTGGGCCTGATCATTACGAAATTAGTGAACCTGTATTGTCTCACGTGGAAAATTCGCATAGCCATAATACTATTAGGTTAATAAAATCAAATGAATACAATAAGGTTACGTTTGATTTATGGGAAGCGAATAAAATTGAATTGGAGCGGGTTGGTGTTGAAAAAATTGAGGTGTCGGGAATTTGTACCGCATGTAATACCAATGAATGGTTCTCTCATCGCGCTGAAAGGGGCAGAACCGGAAGATTTGCCGCAATTGTTTCCCTGAAAAAGAATTGAGTAAAAAATGATGACCAATACTGAAATCATAAAATCAAATTGGATAAGAGTTAATGAAGAAATAGAAAAAGCTGCAGACTTAGCAGGAGTTAAAGTACCAAAATTGGTTGTTGTAACCAAAAAACAGCCCATTGAAGTCATTTCTGCTGTTATACAATCCGGAGCGGTTATTTTGGGGGAAAATTACCCCGAAGAAGCCGAGGAAAAGATCAAGTTTTTTGCGGATGAACATGTTGAATGGCATATGATCGGAAATATTCAGAGCCGTAAAGCGGAAATTATCGCAAAGAACTTTAGTTTTGTACATTCGCTTGATCGTTACAAAGTGGCTCACAAGATTGATCAAAAAGTGGTGAGCGATGGTAAATTGCCCGTTCTTTTAGAATTGAATGTGAGCGGTGAGATGTCGAAGAGTGGTATTCCTGCCTGGGAAGAAAGACATTGGGCAGATTTACTGAGAGTGATTGATGAGATTAAGCAACTTTCAAGAATAGAAGTTAGGGGGTTAATGTGTATGCCCCCATTTGATCCTGATCCTGAAAACTCCAGAAAGCACTTTGTAAAGCTCAGGAAATTGATGGAATTCATAAATCGACAATTAGGAATGAATCTTGATGAGCTATCAATGGGTACTTCCTTTGATTACCGCATAGCGATCCAAGAAGGGGCTACTTTTGTTAGGATTGGAACCGCAATTACAGGAGAAAGGAAATAAATTGAATGAATTTTGTAGCTAATTTTGTTGAAATCTTAGTACAGGCTCTTGAATTGGCGATTATTGCCGACGCGATTTTGTCTTTTTTTGTTGATCCATACCATCCGGTTAGAAAATTCACTGGCGCTATTGTAAATCCACTTCTTGACCCGATTCGAAGAGTGATTCCAAATGTTGGCATGTTTGATATAAGCCCGCTTATCCTCCTCATCCTCGTTCAAATCCTAGGCGGATTGTTGGTTAACTTACTTTATCAGATCTAATTTTCTTGATAGAGGAGCGAATACATCTCATAAGCATAATAAATTGAGGAGATGTAATTTCTCGTCTCACCGTATCGGATAATTTCCAATTGCAGGTCGGAATCGCCGAGAGCGAGGCTTTTCCAGATCATCGCGTTTCCAGGTCCGGCATTATAACCAGCCAAAGCAGCAAAAATGTCATTGGACAGGTAATTCAGATTTGAATTAAGGTAATAGGCACCCAGAAGTAGGTTCTTATCAGGGTCATATAAGGATTCAGTCGTGTAATTACTCACCAAACCTGAACGATTGGCGATATCCTGGCCAGTTGCGGGCATTATCTGCAATAGTCCTAACGCTCCAGAGGAAGAGGTGGCATTCGGATCGAATGCACTCTCCTGCCAGACGATGGACGCCAAAATATAGGGATCGAGATTATATTTTGCAGCTGCTGAGTTTATCTGAGAATAAAAATGAATTGGAAAAACCATTTTTGTGAGATATTTCGGTAAATTTACCCGCATAACATCCTCTGAGTACCCAATCGCATTTAACATCGAATCCATCATCTCGCGTGATTCAGCATAATTTCCAATTGTATACATGTACCCAGAAAGTTTGTAAAGTTCAAGTGGTTGATCCTTAAGGATTTGCCTTAGTTCAGAAAATTTTTGCCGTCCGAGTTCAAATTGTCCTACGTTCCAATAAAATAAACCTTGTTTGAATAATTCTGAATCCTGGATTACGCCTAAGTTTTCAACATCCGCGCTTTGTTCCAGGTCTAAACGGATTTTTATCCAGGTATCAGCTGATAATTTGAGCTCTTCCATATTTGGTTCTACAAAAGTCGTTGGCCCTTGTGTGAATGGGTTTTGATTGGCGATAAGATCGCGGGAACGAAGCCCATAATAAGAGTACGGTAAAAGGTTAACCACAGTTTCAAAGTTTTGGATGGCTTCCGGATTCTCATTCAGGGCTTGATGCGATTTAGCTACCCAGAAAATTGCCTTCGCTTGCTGGTTTTTGTCACTGGTCGATTCTCGGGCGTTAATAAAATTTTGCAGCGCAGTTTGATAATCCCCTGCCCGAAAACGTGCAATTCCAGCTTGAAACCAGGAATCGTAAATTTGGTCTGAATCAGGAAATTGAATTGGCAGGCTCTCCCATAGGGAGGCGGCGCCGGAAAGATCTTCAAAGCGTTCATGAATTCTGGCAGCTTCAAATAAATAATTGGAGGCTGTTGAATTTTGTGGATAATTCAAAGCGTAATTCTCTAAAACCTCCCACGCGCTTGGGTAATCGTTCATATATGCCCAGTATGTGTAAGCCTTTTCATCCCATGCGGAAGTCCAAAATTGACTTTCAGCGTGATTGGTGATTAATTCGTCGAAATATTTAATCGCTTGTGTGTAATCGCCGATCTCACGTTGACTTAAGCCAATGTAATAGAACACATCAGGATTAGGATCAGGGTTTTCTCTCAGGTAATCATCAAAGGCACTAATGGCAATTTCAGGATTCCCGGCAAAATAATTGACAAATGCTCTATCAATTGGGTTAACCTGCTGACCATAATCTGTCAACCCGACCAGGGAATTGTAAGTGTCATAAGAGAGGGGATATGTTGAAACATTCTCTTGCCAGTGGATATAGGCGTTTGAAAGGTCTTCTTTCAGTACGTAGGCTTGACCGATGAGCAGGTTGAGCTGAGCCTTGGTGTAATCATTTGTGGTCGTTGATTTGAGCGATTTGAATGTAACCAACGCGGAATCATAATCACCGCCAAACATTTCGGCCCGTCCAAGTTTTATTGCTACTGACTCATTATTTGGATCTTTGATAAGCAGGTTTCGGTATTGTATGATGGCTTGTTGATAATTTCCCGAAAGGGAGAGAGAATCAGCGTATTTGCTTAAGAATATTAAATCCAGGGCAGGATCAATTCCTAATAATTTCGCGTAGTTGTCGGATGCTTCCGAATATCTCTCTAATTCAAAATAAATCTCTCCGACTAAATAGGTTCCCAAATCACTTTCATGGCTATCAGGGTGGTTAGCCAACAGATAATTGAGAGTTTCCAAGGCAAATGTGAAATTCTTTTGCAGGTAATAGCTTTTGGCAGTAACAAACAGGAGTTGAGGGGTATCTTGGACTACATTTGCGGAAAATGGGGCTTCAGCGTGAATTTTTTCGAATTCGCCTGAAATAATCTCCTTCTCGTAAGGATTTAGTAATAGAGGAGGAATGGACGTAGCGACCGCGGTTGGTTTCGGGGTCATAGTGGGGATTTGATTGTTCGATTCACCAGCGTCCGCGTCAGGCTGACCGATAGGTTCCAGGTTTGGGTTGGCCGCACACGCGACTAAACTTAACAGACTGATGATAAGAATCAGGGTGTACTTTTTTAGTTGCAGGGCAACTGGAATGTTGTGATAAAATAACTTGTTCATTATTCAATTTTACAAGGAAAAGAAAGCGTTATGAAATTCTTGATCAGTGGGTCGGTCGCCTACGATTACTTGATGACCTTCCCAGGGCATTTCCATGAGCAGATTTTACCAGAAAGGCTTCAAAACATAAGTTTGTCCTTTTTGGTTGACAACATGACCCGCCAAAGAGGCGGTATAGCCCCAAACATAGCCTATACGATGGCTCTGCTTGGACAAAAACCTAAGTTATTCGCAACTGTAGGTGAAGATTTTGAAGAATATCGTGCCTGGCTCGAAAAATATGGGGTTGATACGGAATGGGCGAAGGTAATACCAGGAAAATTTACCGCGTCTTTTTTTGCCACGACTGACAAGAACAACGCTCAAATCGCTTCTTTTTATCCAGGAGCAATGGGAGATGCCGCGAATTTGTCGCTTAAAGAATTAACTGAAAGACCGGATCTGGTCATTATTTCTCCTACCGACCCAGCCGCGATGAAAAAACACGCCGCCGAGTGTAGAGAAATGGAAATTCCTTACCTTTACGATCCCTCCCAACAAGTATTACGTTTAGAAGGCTCTGAACTTGAAAGAGATTTAAGCGGCGCTCATTTCATGTTTGTTAATGATTATGAGATTGGTCTTATCAAAAAGAAAACTGGCTTGGGAATGCCAGAGCTGCTCCAAAAAGTGAATATCATTGTGGTCACCAAAGGGGCAGAAGGGGCAGTAATCTATTCACAGGATAAAGAAATCTTTATCCCGGTTATCAAAGAAGAGCGAGTAGTAGACCCAACCGGAGTTGGGGATGCTTTCCGAGGTGGATTTTTATCTGGATATGCCCATGGATGGGATTTGGAGTTCTGTGCAAGGATAGGTTCACTCGCCGCTGTCTATTGCTTGGAACAGAATGGGACGCAGAATCACCATTACACAGTAGAAGAATTCAAATCTCGATTTAGAAATAATTTCGATGATGATGGTCGGCTTGAAGCTTTAAGTAAATAAAGAGGAGAATATGGAAAAATTTGATATTAAAGATGGTACCCTCGCCGAAGGTGGCAGAAGAAGGATTGAGTGGGCTGAGAGAGAAATGCCAGTGCTACGTTCAATCAAGGAACGTTTTAAAAAGGAACAGCCACTAAAGGGCTTACGTGTGTCCGCCTGTTTACATGTAACCGCCGAAACCGCTAACCTGATGACCACCCTTCAAGCTGGCGGAGCGGATGTCGTATTAACCGCCTCAAATCCACTTTCTACTCAGGATGATGTGGCGGCTGCATTAGTGAATGTTTACGAAATTCCCACTTTTGCGATCAAAGGCGAAGATAATGTTACGTACTACAAACATTTAACTGCCGCCCTGGACCATAAACCTCAATTGACCATGGATGGTGGAGCAGATCTTGTTTCGACAATCCTCAAAGATCGACGTGAACTCCTTCCGGATATTATCGGCAGCACCGAAGAAACTACCACCGGCGTAATTCGCTTACGGGCAATGGCAGCCGATAAAGTTCTACAATTCCCTGTTATTGCGGTAAATGATGCCATGACAAAGCATTTCTTTGATAATCGCTACGGTACTGGCCAATCTACCGTTGATGGTATCATCCGGGCTACCAATATTTTATTAGCTGGGAAAGTATTTGTTGTTGGTGGCTACGGCTGGTGTGGACGCGGTTTGGCGATGCGAGCACGAGGAATGGGAGCCAGGGTAGTTGTTACCGAAGTAGACGCCTTAAAAGCGCTCGAGGCGGTAATGGATGGCTACGAAGTTCTCCCGATGTTGGATGCCTCCAAAATAGGCGATATTTTCTGTACAGTAACCGGAGATCTGAACGTCGTTGATAAACATCATTTTGATGTGATGAAAGATGGCGCCTTGGTAGCCAATTCTGGCCATTTCAATGTTGAGATTAATATCCCCGCTTTGAAAGAAATGAGTGTCGGACAACCAAGTCTGGTTAGACCATTTGTTGAGCAATACCTTACCAAGGATGGTAGAAAGATCAATATTCTTGGCGAGGGACGTTTGATCAACCTAGCTTCAGCGGAAGGACATCCCGCATCCGTCATGGACATGTCATTTGCCAATCAAGCCTTATCCGCGGAATACCTTGTTAAACATGCACGCAACCTCGATAAGCAAGTTTATTCTGTTCCGAGTGAAATTGACTCTGAAATTGCCCGAATTAAGTTAGAGGCGATGGGCATCAAGATAGATACCCTGACTCCAGAGCAGGTATCATACCTGAATTCCTGGCAGGAAGGCACATAAGCCGGAATTGTATTTCAAGCAAATTGAACCCTGATCTTAAGATCAGGGTTCTTTGACTAATTATTCAGATTTTTATAGGTACGAATGTTAACAAAAAGAAACGATGTAAGAAATATTGCAATTATCGCGCATGTTGACCATGGGAAAACGACCTTAGTCGATCATCTCCTGCGCCAATCTAATACCTTTCGAGAAAATCAACAGGTTGCTGAGAGGGTGATGGATTCCAATGATTTGGAACGAGAACGTGGAATCACTATTTTGGCAAAAAATACCGCGATTACCATTTTGGATCCTGAATCGGATACGAAAGTACGTATCAATATAGTAGATACTCCTGGCCACGCTGACTTCGGGGGCGAGGTAGAGCGTGTCATGAACATGGTTGATGGAGTGCTGCTTCTGGTGGACGCGGCAGAAGGTCCCATGCCCCAAACCAGGTTTGTTTTGAAAAAAGCACTGGAGCGAGGACATAAGGCGATTGTTGTGGTCAACAAAATTGATCGCAAGGATGCTGAACCAGAACGAGTCCTCAACGATACTTTTGACTTGTTTATTGAATTGGGTGCCACCGATGATCAAGCTGATTTCCCAGTAATTTACGCGCAAGCCACTTCTGGACGAGCGGGTTATACCGTAGACTTAGCTGAAGATTTGTCACCTTTATTTGAAGTTATACTAAAACATATTCCGGCCCCAAATGTGGATATCGATGCCCCTCTGCAGATGTTAATTACAACCCTCGGATATGATGACTACCGAGGAGTTACCGCGGTAGGAAGAATTTTTGCTGGACAAATCAAATCTGGACAGAAATTAGCCCGGATTCAATATGATGGGACCATTCTTCCGGAAAACGCCCGATATCTCTATGAGTTCCATGGATTAAACAAAATTGAAGTCCAAAGCGCAATGGCTGGTGATATTGTAGCGTTGGCCGGATTAGAAGGTATTTCGATCGGCGAGACACTTGCTTCACCAGAGGACCCGGTCGCACTGCCTACCATCAAGGTTGAAGAGCCAACCGTCAGAATGACATTTGGGGTTAATACTTCTCCATTTTCCGGGCGGGAAGGTAAATACGGCACATCCCGCAAGCTGAGGGAACGGTTAATGGATGAATTACGAATCAATGTTTCCTTACGAGTGAATGAGACAGAATCAGCTGACACATTTCTGGTTTCCGGACGTGGAGAGTTGCATCTTGCGGTCTTGATCGAAACGATGCGGCGGGAGGGCTATGAATTTCAAGTTTCAAGCCCAGAAGTTATTTTCCACAAAGCCGATGATGGAACCATGCTCGAACCATACGAAGAAGTGCACATTGAAACCAGCTCTGATACGGTTGGAGTTGTAGTTGAGATGCTTGGCTCCCGAAGGGGAGTGATGCAGAACATGGAAGAAACTGGAGATGGGCATGTTCGGGTGATTTATGTAATCCCAACACGAGGGTTGCTGGGCTTTCGCTACCAGTTTCTTACTGCTACCAGAGGTATGGGTATCATGAATACTCAATTCCATGGTTACGATGAACTATCCGGGCCTATTGCGACGCGCTCGACAGGCTCATTGGTCGCGATGGAACCAGGTGAAACTACAGCTTATGCATTAAAAGGCGCTGAAGAACGTGGAATTTTGTTTGTGGATCCAGGTATCAATGTCTACGAAGGTATGGTTATCGGTGAAAATACGCGCAGTGGTGATATTCCGATCAATGCGTGCCGCAAAAAACACCTTACCAATATGAGATCCGCCCGTGGTGATATGGAAATTCGCCTTACTCCACCCAGAGTAATGTCATTGGATGAATCAATTGAATATCTGGCGGATGATGAGTTACTTGAAGTAACCCCAATCTCAATTCGGATTCGAAAACGTATTCTTAATACAGAGGACCGTGGAAAACAATTTAAAAAAGCAAAAGAAGCCTTGGAAGGTTAATCTTAATTTTGACGATTGAAAAGGGAGCGAGTTCTGATACAGAACCCGCTCCCTTTTTGCTATTTACCAAACGTACCGTTTCTCAGGTCGGCAATGGTTTGCCGAATTTCATTTTCGGTATTCATCACAAACGGCCCGTAAGGTACAACTTCCTCTCCTATTTTCTTTCCAGAAATGAACAGAAAATTCGCTTTCTTGCTCGCGATAATAGATATTGTTTGGGCTTCATCAAACACAAGCATTTCTGGTGCATTGAATAAATCACTTTGAATCTGAATTGATCCATCAATCAAGTAAATCAGGCTTGTTTGATTTTCTTTTGTCTCAAAATTAATATTTTTCCCTTCTTCAAGTTGGAAATGAAAATAATTAGGTTCAATGCTGATATCTTTGACAGGACCGATTAAACCTTCAAAATTTCCCGCAAGTACCTTGACCTTAAATCCATCTCGCGCATAAACCGGCAGTTCTGCGGCTGAAATTTCCTGGTAACGAGGAGGGGACATTTTTTGGGATGCGGGAAGGTTGACCCACAATTGGAATCCGACTATTTTTCCAAATTCGTTCGCACGGGGCATTTCCTCATGTAAAATACCCCGTCCGGCGGACATCCACTGAACTTCGCCAGGTTTTATTAGTCCAACATTTCCGATACTGTCCCTATGTCGAACCGCTCCTTCTAATAAGTAAGTTACGGTTTCTATGCCTCGGTGCGGGTGGGTTGGAAAACCCGGATTTTCACCTTCTGCTGGGTCATTGAATCCAAAATGATCGAAAAGCAGAAATGGATCAAATTCATTTTTGCGTGAAGGAGCGATGGACCTCAATAATTTCACGCCAGCGCCTTCAATAACACTCTGTGGGTTAATCGATCGTTTGATTTTGATAGTCATATTAATGCTCCCATGGAAGTAATAAACCTGCTGTAAGACTTGTCTTCATCATTTGTACTATAAAATAAGACTTTATTCGTCTGAATTGTATTAATATATTCATCAAGTAAATTCTGAATAAGCGGGATATCCGCGGAATCCGCCAGATTGATTCTATCCCTCGCCATGTAGCGCTGTCTAATCCTATCCTGTTGCGCGGTCAAATAAATAATCCTGTCTGGAAAGGGGAGGTGGCGGCGAAAAAATTGGTAAAGATCGGAAAGTTGATTGAATTCAGTCTGGTTAATCATCTTTTTATGAAAAAATAATTTTGTAAAGATGTGAAAATCAATATCCAAACCGCCATCAAATACGGCGGGCTGTGGACCTATCCTCGCAATTTCTTCTTGCTTTGCTCTCTCCAGGTAAAAATTTACTTGATTGTGAAACAAAAAACGGGGATCGATTTTCGCGGCGTGCTGGAAGGGTCGATCATCATGAGATTCACCAAAATATGCCATTCCAAACGCCGCGGCAAGTTCTTTGGCGGCAGTTGTTTTTCCGACGCCGACATTACCGACAATTGAAATTAATTTTGTCATAAATTATCCTTACAGGATACGAATAGGGGGCGTGTCTTGACAATCACCTTTGTGTTTTATATATTCAATTATATATACGATCGAGAGGAGAATAAGGAATGGCCCAGGCAAAAGACTTGTTAAAGAATAGAGGTACGGACCAGATTTTTTATACCAATCCGGACGCTATGGTAAATTCAGCAATTGGATTGATGGCGGAAAAAAATGTTGGAGCACTTTTGGTTAAGAATGCAACTGATGCCATCGTTGGAATTGTCACTGAAAGGGATGTTCTCCTTAAAGTCGCGGCTCGTGAAAAAAATCCAAAAAGTACCGCTGTTTCGGAAATTATGACTGAAAAAGTCTACCGGGTACAGTCAAAACAGAGCCTTGAAGATTGTATGGAAATTATGAATAAGAACGGATTCAGGCATCTTCCAGTATTTGAGGGAGAAGAACTCCTGGGTATGATTTCAGTAAAGGATGTCTTACGACAGGTGATTGCCGAACAGCGTAATATCATCGGTCATTTGGAAGATTATATTACCGGCAATTAATGGTATATTATTATTTCGTAACAGTGAGCCGCAAATATTTGCGGCTCACTGTTTTAATGCGGGGAGGATGTTTTCTCTAATTTATTCCAAAATACTACTCTTTACACAATAATAAAAATCATCGTTTCCAAAATCACATCGAAGAAAACTCCAAATATGATTGTAAATGAACGGGGAAGTGATATAATCTATTTATGCTTTACATAAGTATGATTAAGTAAAGTAATTATAGATTGAAGGATTTAAGAAATAATGACCACAGTGGATGAATCTATATCAAAGTTCTTACATTCAGTTTCAATCTCTCGCAGTAAAAATACATTTAGAACGTACTCATTCGCGTTACAGTCGTTTTCCGAAATGTTATCTCTTAAGAATAACACCGCGGAGATGAAAATCAGCGAATTGCGCGAAGACTACGTAGCTGATTTTGCGGAATACCTGAAATCATATTCACCTGCCACTGAGCAACTTTATCTCCAAACCATCATGGTATTTTTTGAATTCATTTCAGCCTCAGAAATTTCCAGCCCAAATCTTCCGCGGATTAAAATGCTCATCCGCCAGCGCTCTAGGAAATCAGGAAAGCGATTGCCGCAATTTCCAAAATCTTCCATTGAGCAAATTCTTGATTCGATTAATCAGGCTGTGCTCGAGCTTAATACACCGCAAATCAACGAATTTAATGAAGCGAGCATGGAAATCCTGAGAATTTATAGAGATCGAGCCTTTTTATTTGTGCTCGCAGACACGGGTTTAAGAGTTCATGAGGCTTGTGGACTGCGGCGCGGAGATTTGGACTGGAACGAAGGTCACGCCATAATTATCGGTAAAGGAAACAAACAGGCATTGGTCCGCTTCTCCACTCAATCGATGCGTTATCTGAAAGAATATATAACTATGCGTAAAGTTTTAGATGGTAATGGAAGCCGTCCGCTTGGTTCATTACCGATTTTTGCCAGACACGATAAAGGTGCTGGCAAGATAATCAAGCCTATTTCGAGAATGACCGGCTGGAACATCGTGTCTGAATGGGCTAACAAGTCTCTAGGTGAAACCCATGAGGAAGTAATTACACCTCATTCGTTTCGACACTATTTTGTTACGACTGTTTTAAGGGCGTCGGGAAATTTGAAATTAGCTCAGGAACTCGCCCGTCACGCGAATATTACTGTGACCCAGCGCTATGTACACCTGTCAGATGATGAATTGGATCGTGGATATCATCAAATTTTCAACGAAAAAGATCAAATCAATTCCAACGACTCGGATTCATAAATCTCATATTTCTTTGCAAGGAGTTTTGTAATTGGACCCTTTCCCCATCGATAAATTGGATTATATCTAAATTCTTTAATGTGCAAAACTCCCCGAGAGCTCGAAGAGATAAAACATTCCTCTACTTGGCTCAATTCATCTAAATGTAATGAACGATAGCAGATTTTTATCCCCTCACCTTGGGCAAGTTTCAATATTTTGGAACGTGTTACTCCATGCAGAATATTGTTCTTGGCTGTGTTAACAATTCCGTTCTTTATATAATAAAAATTACTTGTAAAACCTTCCCTCACCTTGTTATTCGCGACAATTAAGGACTCGTAGACGCCCTCCCTTTTGTTGATCATTCTTTTTTCGAAACTTGCCTTGATATAACCGGTTGATTTTTCACTTGGTGTAGATCGGGTGATACCAGACAGATCAACGGTGATTCCCGATTCTCGTAAATTAGGGTCAATTTTTTCGAATTTCTCGGCAAGAATCACCCACTCTGATTGTTCGATTTGGATTTTGTGAATCCTTAACTTCCACTCTTGGTTATTCTCACCAATCTCTTTAATTATTTTTCGGATCGACTCGCGGAGCGTGACCTCTTCCCCTTCTGATAAATGGAGTCGCCCAAGGTGTTGGTTTATTCCGATACCCTTAGTGCCTGAATCGTATGTTCTAAAGGTTGTATATAGGCCAGTCGGCAATTCTGCCGTGTAATTATCGAAGTTATTATCGACATATTCAATAAAATGTAATCTGTTTTCGAGTAAATTATAGACAAATATCATATTTTGATTATAATTTAACAAGATTGAAATTTGAGGTGAAAATAAAATGTTAAAAGTTCAAAACTTACCCACCCACCAATTAATGACACCGTAATTTAAAAGTGTTTCACTTTGGATTATACCCGCGGTGTAGTTAACATCGCGGTTTTTATTTAATATTATTTACAGGATTTATATGAAGAACCAAAATAGTGACAACTTTGATTTTAGAACCATTACCACCCACAACAAACTCTTAGGCTTATGGAAAGTTATGACTGGGTATCACAAATACTATATTTGGGCTATCTCGGCGTTGACTATTTCTTCCCTTGCGAAAACTGCAGCCTTATTTGTTTTACGGGAATTTGCTGACATCGTCAGCGCGGATTCTCCTGTTTGGTGGAATGGTTCGATGACCTTTACATTCACGATGATTTCGTTAATGTTTCTTGGATTTTCGATCATTGAAGGTGTTTTTGCCTATGTAAGCGGTCGCTCTTCAGCGTATACCGCTGAAAACGTCGCCAGACGATTACGTAATTTCATGTTTGATCAAATTCAACGACTAAGTTTCAGTTATCACAATCAGACCCCAACTGGGGATCTGATCGAGAGGGTCACCTCTGACCTAGACACAGTCAGAAGATTTTTTAGTGAACAGCTGATCGGCATGGGAAGAATTCTTTTATTGTTTTTTATCAACTGGGGAGCGATTTTAAGCATAAATGTTAAGCTTGGCCTTCTGTCCGTGGTCGTGATACCACCCATTTTGATAATATCTTATTGGTTCTTTACCCGTGTTACCAAGGCGTTTGAGGCATATCAAATTCAGGAAGCTAAATTATCCACTACCTTGCAAGAGAACCTAAATGGTGTACGAGTTGTTAAAGCCTTTGCCCGCCAGAATTATGAAAAAGACAAGTTTGAGACTGAAAATTTTCAAAAATTTCTCAAAGGAAAATTCTTACTTCTCATGCATTCGCTTTTCTGGCCATTGTCTGATATTGTGCTGGGATTTCAAATGTTGGCTGGATTCCTGATAGCCGGAAATTTGGTAATCGATGGAACGATCACCATCGGTTCCTATCTTGCGTACGCGGGATTGGTCGTATGGTTAATCTGGCCGATTCGTAACTTGGGAAGATTGATAGTACAGACCTCACAGGGATTGGTTTCCTACTCTCGTTTGATGCAGGTAATCAACGAACCTCGTGAGGATCTCGAAGTTGGTAGTTTTCCATATGAATCGGTGAAGGGTCACATTGTTTTTGACAATGTCGGATTTCAATATTCTGATGGAAATACAGAAGTCCTCAAAAATATCAGCTTTGAAATCAAACCTGGCCAATCTCTGGCGCTGATTGGTTCTACCGGATCAGGAAAAACCACCTTAATTAATTTACTGCCGCGGTTTCATGAGTACACCTCTGGAAGTATTACCGTGGACGGTATTGAATTGAGGCAAATCCCAAAACGATTTTTACGCTCTCAAATTGGGATTGTTGAACAGGAACCGTTCCTTTTTTCACGCTCTATTCGTGAAAACATTCGTTTTGGGGTTGATAAAGATGTTAACGAGGATGAAATTATTCATGCCGCAAAAATCGCAAAATTGCATGATGTGATTGAAAAGTTTCAAGAAGGTTATGACACGATTGTAGGAGAAAAAGGCGTCACTTTATCCGGCGGACAAAAACAAAGAGCGACCATCGCTCGAACTGTGATAAAGAATCCAAGAATCTTGATCCTGGATGATTCAACCTCCAGCGTGGATACTGAGACTGAAGCCCAGATCCGTGAAGAATTAAACGAACTGATGAAAGGAAGAACCACCTTCATTATCGCTCATAGAATCCAATCTGTAATTAATGCGGACATGATTCTGGTTCTCAAAGATGGGCAGATAATTCAAAAAGGTGCTCATGCTGAACTTCTGAAGGACGAAAGTGGTATTTATAAAAGAATTTTTGACCTGCAGACCAAAATGGACGAACAATTGGAAGCAGATTTAAGCCTGTAATTGGAGCATTATGTCAGACGAATTTGAATTAGAAGAAGAGGAATTTACCTCAAACCTCACTTCCGAAGTGGTGAAGCGAATACTCGGGCTATTACGCCCGCATTGGAAACCGACCCTCGGATTTTTAGTAACCATCGCTTTGGTTTCCGCGCTGGATTCAGTATTTACCTATATCAACAAAATCATGATTGATCAGGGCTTGGCTGAGAAAAATGTTGATATTTTATATCAAATGGCGGTTTACTACGGCATTCTTATTGTTATTCAATCCGGATTAGTATTCCTATTTATCTACCTTGCGGGAGTTTTGGGCGAAAAAATCCAATACGACCTGCGAAAGAAGATGTTCAACCATCTTCAGGATCTGTCTTTGGCGTTCTACTCGCAAACTCAGGTTGGGCGCCTAATAGCCAGAGTTACATCGGATACCACCAGAGTTTCCGATTTGATGACCTGGGGATTAGTTGATACAACCTGGGCGATCATGAATATCACGACATCGACCATTTTTATGCTCATCATTAATTGGAGACTAGGATTAAGTGTTTTTCTAATCGTTCCGATACTTTTGATTATTGCTGTGCAATTTCGAAAGCGAATCTTATCCGAGTACAGAGTTTCCCGCAAAGCAAATAGTTTGATTACTGGATCCTATAACGAGACCATTCAAGGAGTGAGAGTAATCAAAGGCTTAGTAAGGGAAGAAGAAAATCTGAACGATTTTTCAAAATTGACCGGTCGAATGTTTTCAGCTTCCTATAAAGCCGCCTGGATTTCAGCGCTATTTCTGCCAACGGTTCAGATCATTTCGGCGGTCGCGCTGAGTGTAATTGTTTGGTATGGAGGTTTTCAAGCCAATACTGGCGCGCTAACCATTGGGGGTATACACGCTTTCGTTTCCTATCTCACATTCATGCTCTTCCCTATCCAAGACCTGGCAAGGGTTTTCTCGGAAATGCAGCATTCGATCGCTTCCGCAGAGAGGATTTTCAAATTAATTGATTCACCCCCTACTGTTCTGGATAAACCGACAGCGCTTGAAGCAAGCACTATTCTTGGTGATATTACTTTTGACCATGTTGATTTTTCCTATGATGGGCAGACAAAAATTCTCGAAAATTTCGATTTGCGAGTTAAACAGGGTGAAATGATCGCCTTGGTTGGTCCCACAGGTGGTGGAAAATCTACGATCGTTAATTTACTTTGCCGATTCTACGAACCTTCTGCTGGAAGAATATTAATCGGTGAAACAGACTACACCGATTTAAAACTTCATAGCATTCACAACAAAATCGGCATCGTGTTGCAAACACCTCATCTTTTTTCGGGCTCTGTTCAGGAGAATATTCGCTATGGGCGGCTGGACGCGACCGATGATGAAATTATCGATGCGGCTAAAACTGCTGGCGCACATGAATTTATCATGCAGCTTGATAAAGGATATCAAGAAAACGTTGGCGAGAGTGGCGGTTTGCTCTCGGTCGGGCAAAAACAATTAATCAGTCTCGCAAGAGCAATTTTGGCGAAACCCGAACTTTTCATCATGGATGAGGCGACATCGAGTGTGGATACTTTAACCGAATCTCTCATCCAACAAGGTATGGAAAAGTTGATGCATGGGCGAACAAGCTTTATTATCGCTCATCGTCTTTCTACAATTCGCAGGGCTTCCAGAATTCTGGTTATCGATGAAGGCAAGATCAAGGAGATTGGGTCCCACCAAGAATTGCTTAAGCAAAAAGGCCATTATTATAAGCTGTACACCAACCAATTCAAGTATCAAAAAGAAGAATTTTTTGATACAGCGATAGGCTCGGTATAAAAATATTATCCAAACGGGTACTGTGAATAATCCGCTTCAGGACCTATAATTGCTTCTGTTATTTCACAGAAGAGGAGAAATTTAAGAATGGCTTACTCTATAAATGAAGTTTTAGAACTCGCGAAAAAATCAAAGATGGTTGATATTCGTTTTACTGATTTACCTGGTCAGTGGCAGCATTTTACAATTCCCGCAGGCAGGTTGGATGAGGAATTTTTTACTGAAGGAATTCCTTTTGATGGATCTTCCATCCGCGGATTTCAAGAAATCCATGAATCCGATATGCTGCTCAAATTAGATGCGTCGACCGCGTTTATTGATCCGGTCGCGAAAATTCCAACCCTTGTTGTTTCTAGCAATGTTTTTGATCCAATCACTTTACAACCATACCCACGCGATCCTAGATACGTTGCCCAGAAGGCTGAACAATACCTTCGACAAACTGGAATCGCTGATACCGCCTACTTTGGACCGGAGGCTGAATTTTTTATTTTTGATAATGTGCGTTATTCAAACAACCCATATTCCTCCTTTTTTGAAATTGACAGCAAGGAAGGATGGTGGAATAGTGGAAAATCTGGAGAGCAGAATTTTGGCGGACAAATTGGCCCAAAGCGAGGGTATTTTCCAGTTCCTCCGGCAGATACATTACAGGATGTCCGCTCTGAAATTGTAATGGCCATGGAAGCCGCCGGAGTTCCCATGGAAATTCATCATCATGAGGTAGCGACTGCGGGTCAAACTGAGCTGGGAATGCGGTTTTCGACCCTAACCAACATGGCCGATGCAGTCCTCTTATACAAATACATCGCGAAAAATGTATCCCGCCAATTCGGAAAGACAGCAACCTTTATGCCCAAACCACTTTTCGGTGATAACGGCTCTGGCATGCATGTTCATTCCTCACTTTGGAAAGGGGATAAAAACATTTTCTATGAAGGCTCCGGCTATGCGGGTCTTTCGGAAAATGCGATCTATTACATCGGTGGTATTTTAAAACACGCACCGGCTCTCCTTGCACTTACATCACCAACGATCAATTCTTTTAGACGATTGGTGCCAGGCTACGAGGCACCAGTAAATTTGGCCTATTCCCAAAGAAATCGATCGGCCATCATCCGTATTCCAGTTACAAAGAGCAACAAAGCAAAGAGAGTTGAATTTAGGGCACCAGATCCTTCAGCGAATCCCTATCTTTGTTTTGCCGCCATCTTGATGGCAGGCTTGGATGGAATTCAAAATCGAATTAACCCTGGCGAACCTTTTGATAAGGACCTTTACGACTTGCCGCCCTCTGAGGCGCGTAAAGTTCCCCAAGTTCCCGGGACTTTGGAAGCAGTGCTAAATGCCTTGGAAGCTGACCACGAGTTTCTCCTCAAAGGTGATGTATTTACAAAGGATCTCCTTGATGCCTATATTAGCTACAAAAGGAAAGTTGAGATCGAACCAACAAGGTTGAGGCCAACTCCTACTGAATTTGAAATGTACTTTGATATATAAACTATAAAACTGGCGGAAACGCCAGTTTTTGATATGTTAAAATATTTTTTATGAAATCAACCTGTCCAGACCAAAAATTGATCTCAAATTTACAATCTGCAATCAAATCATTAAACTCCGTAATTTATGATGATCGGACGTCGATTAATTCCTTGCTAAAAATTATCGCGATCCAAGCCGCCACTCTGAGTGAACGCTCAGAATGTTCAGTTCATTTGGTATCAGACACTCAGGGAGATCGTTTTGATCCGTTAAAAAGGATATTGGCTTTAAAAACAGCGAACACCCTGAGTGAAACAGCCAGTGACACTCCTCGGGAAGAAGGCCTGGGTTATAGAACTCTCAACAGACGGGAAAGCGTAATCTCCTACCAAGAAAATGGTCTGACTCTTCATCCATATTTTATAGGTCGAGGAGCCGCAATCGCGATCTGTCATCCATTAATCGTTGACCAGAATTTAATAGGTGTTTTATATATATATTTGCAGGAAGAGCGCGAGTTTTCTGATATTGAAATTTCAAGTCAAAGAATTTTTTCTGACCATGCGGCCATGGCTTTATATCTTCTCCGCAAGCAAGAAAAACTTTCTTATGATTTGCTTGCAAAACAGAAACAACTGATTCAACTCCAGAGCGCAGCCAAGGCTTTATTTTCTAAGCAAAATTTACATGATACGTTACACACGATTTTGGATCTTGCCTTGGAAATTACCGGCGCAGAATACGGTATCTTTCGACTAGTTGATGAAAAGCAAAAACATTTGCTGACTTATTCGTTTTCTGGTTCCAAGATTAGCAAACCAAAGGTTGAAGCATTGCCAATAAATCAAAAGAGCGTGATGGGTAGTGTTGCTCTTTCCCGCCGAACCATTTTGATTGATGATATTCTAGCCAATCCGCACAACTACTACCCACTCTCAGAGGATATTGTAATGCGCTCAGAGTTGGCCATACCACTTATCGCTGCCAACGGCGGTTTGGAGGGAGTGCTGAATCTGGAAAGTCCTCAACCTGGTACATTTACTCATGAACATCAAATTCTGGTAGAGTCCCTTTGTACTTTCGCGACCATCGCGATTCAGGAATTTCGGCTCCTTGAAAGTTTGATTGCGATAACCAATGGTATACAGGAACTAGGAATCGAAGAACTAATAAATTTGATCCTCAAACGATCAATTTCCCTATTAAACGCGGATGAGATTGAATTGTGGAGAACGAAGGAGAATAAATTAGTAAAAATCGGTTCAACAAGTAGTTATAATTCAGCGGAAACGCCCGAAATTATTCAAACCACCTACAAATCAATTCTAGCCTCCGAAAACTCCATTTCGGGAAGATTATCAGAACTCGACCAGTATTATCGATCAAAACTAAAAAATGAAATGATCCTGAATGTTCTATCTGACCGTGAAAACCAGTCTGAATCATTTTTCCTTGCAACCACTCTCAAAAACAGGACTGATTTTTCAGAAAATGACCGAAGAATTATTCACTTCATCGGGTCGCTATTAATCCTGGCAGAAGAAAATGAAACCAGAAAGTTAAAACTTGCTACAGAACAACAACAGAGGCAAACCGCAGAAACCTTTGCCGCGGTTGGGGATGTGGCTTCCAATGTTCTGCATACTGTAAATAATAGGGTTGGTTTAATTCCAGTAAAAATTCAATCCCTGAGAGCGAAAAGGGAGACTTTGTTTCTAGAAGATACCTACCTGAGTAAAAGCCTGGAGGAAATTGTAAGATATGCGGTTGATACGTTGAAGACCGTAAGCGACAATATGGATAATTTACGGCCGATTAAAATAAGTACGGTTAATTTGTTAGAAGTGATTGAAGAATCAATTCACTATTTTCATGAGGTGAAAGGAATATCTTTTTCAATTCATTCATCTGATAATTCACCCACTGTGATTGCCAATCACAAAAACTTGCTTTTTATAATTCAAAATATTATCGATAATGCTATCCGGGTGATGACAGGCATCGGAAAAATAGATTTTCTGATTCAAACCAACCAGCAAGAGACGGTCTTGTATATTCGCGACAATGGTCCCGGAATAGAACAACCCGCCATTGAACAATTATTTCAGTTTGGAGCGAACGCCAAAGGTCAATCCAATTTGGGGTTTGGTTTGTGGTGGGCAAAAACAATGATGGCAAGACTTGGCGGCTCGATTTCGGTATCGAGCAGCGTCGGAGAAGGTACGACTTTTGGATTACACTTTCCTCTAAGCGGCCTGCATGATTAATAAATTTAATGGCCTCATTTTGGATGACGATGAAAACTGGCGGGGCCTTTTGGAAGACCTGTTGTCCGATCTCAATGTGAATTTGATTACCGCGCATGATTTCGAGTCAGCCCAAAATGCGATAAATGAAAACCATTTTTCATTCGCAATTCTCGATTTGTCACTCTCCGGCACAGACCACAATAACACTCAAGGATTAGAAATTTTAAAAGCACTTTCACATTCTCAACCGGAATGTGCCAGTTTCATGCTGACAGGCTTTTCCACCGTAGACATCGCGGTAGAGTCAATTCTTCAACACAAGGCGAAAAATTTTTATCGCAAAGAAACATTGAAAACGCAAGACTTAATTAAAGACATAACAACCAGCTTATTAGAAAAGGAACAAAATTCTGTTGATCAAAAAGGTGGCCAAAAGCAGAGCAGCAATGCCGAGAATTCAGGCGGGCCAACGTTTGATAAAGGTAAGGTTTTGGTCATTGAAGATGATTTGAACTGGGCAGCTTTCCATACAGAGTGGATCAGTGATTTAGGGTACAACATAGAATTATCGGCAGACGTTCAAACTGCGCTTAAGTTGTTGAAAATAAATAAGTACGTTTTAGCCATCCTCGACCTTAATCTCGGGATTGTTCAGTTAAATAAAACATCAAAAAAAAATCAATCTGCTTTCGACCTTCTGACACAGCTTCGTGAGATCGATTTGCCTGTTATGATCATCACCGGCGATAATAAGACCTTAGAGGTTGAAAAATTTTTTGACAAATTGAATCTTTATGGATATTTTGAAAAAGTTGACCTGAACCTCGAAGCCCTGAAACAAACAGTTTTAAGAATTGAAGAAGAGAACAAAATAGGATTTACAACTACCCTCACCCAAAGGGAAAAGGAGGTGTTAAAGTTGCTATCGGAAGGGTTGACCAATAAAGAAATCGCTAAAAAATTATTTGTGACATCCAATACCATAAAAAGACACCTTAGATCCATCTATCGAAAGTTAAATGTAAGTACTCGTAGCGGCGCCGTGGCTAAATTTCTTGAAAAATCAGATTTCCATTAGTGATATATTTCACAATCTATGTTACAATTATTTTACAACAATCCTATATTCAAGGAGACTGATAAAGGTATGAGCACGGAACCTGGTTATGATTCACTGTTGCCCCCCGAAATGGCTCGAAAAGCTGAATATTTAGGTGTCAGGAAGGCGGAAACCCCCTTCCTTAAATTTTTTGGGTTATCAATCCTTGCCGGCGCGTTTATTTCACTTGGAGCGGTCTTCGCTACTACAACCGCTGTCGGAGGCGGCGACCTCCCTTACGGTGTAAATCGATTACTCATCGGCCTCGTATTCTGTCTTGGGCTAATTATGGTTATTATTGGCGGCGCTGAGCTTTTCACCGGAAACAATCTTATTGTTATGGCCTGGGCGAGTAAAAAAATCGGTACCGCTACTCTGCTCAAGAGCTGGGGGATAGCCTACCTCGGCAATTTCGTTGGCGCGATAGGGACCGTTCTATTGGTTTTTTTAAGTGGTCAATATCATGGAGCCAATGGGGAAGTTGGCAATACCGCGCTCTCCATCGCAAGTACAAAAGCTGGGATTGATCCATTCAACGCGTTTTTTATGGGCATACTTTGTAACGCCTTAGTTTGCTTGGCAGTTTGGATGTCGTTTAGTGCCCGAACCGCCCTGGATAAAATCGCGGTAATCCTCTTTCCAATCACCGGATTTGTCGCCATGGGTTTTGAGCATAGTATCGCGAATATGTACTTCATCCCGATTGGTTTGTTCATCAAATGGTTCGATCCGACCTTCGCGAACGCTTTTATCGATAAATCTGGAAATAACCTCAGCACACTTACCACGGGTGATTTTCTGATTAATAATTTGATTCCTGTTACGTTAGGCAACATTGTAGGTGGTGTGGTATTCGTTGCCGCCATTTATTGGGTTATATTTCTAAGACAGACAAAGGAGGAATGATTTCATGAAAGCATATATCTTAATCAATGTACGCCCTGGTCACATCACGGAAGTCGTGAAATTGGTCAGAACTTTGGACGTTGTGGTTGAGGCACACATGACTTTTGGCCCTTACGATGGAATTATCAAAGTTGAGGCTGAGGATTTAAAACAAATGGGAAAACTCATTGCCGAAGATATCCAACCAATTCCGGGTATTCTTGAAACACTAACCTGCATAGCACCAGATTAAAATACTCAAGCATATTTTTTTGTAGAGAGCCCGTTGAAGCGGGCTTTCTCTTTTGGCTACATTTTCAAATCAATTTGTTATAATATTTGGATGCAATTATTTAAGGAAAAATATGGATAAAGACATCGAAAGCACGGGTACTGATTTTATTCGGGAAGCGGTCGCGAAAGACTTAAAAGAGGGTCGATATGAATATATTCGTACTCGCTTACCACCCGAACCGAATGGCTATTTGCATATTGGTCATGTTAAAGCATTTATGATCGATTACCTCATAGCGCAAGAAAATGGTGGAGAGTTGATCTTAAGATTCGATGATACCAATCCCGCTAAGGAAGAATCAGAATTTGTCGACGCGATTATGGAAGATGCGGCCTGGATGGGAATTCGGTGGGTCAAGGTTACCTATGCTTCCGATTATTTTGGCGAATTATACGAATGGGCAAAAAAATTGGTTCGGGATGGTAAGGCGTATGTCGATGACCAAACCCCTGAAGAGGTTAGCAAGAATCGTGGAACATTAACCAGCCCTGGGTTTAACAGCCCTTATCGTGATCGCAGTGTAAATGAAAACCTTGATTTGTTGGAAAAGATGAAAAATGGAGAATTCCCAGATGGGTCAAGAATTCTGCGAGCAAAAATTGATATGACCCATCCGAACATGGTCATGCGCGATCCCGCCATGTATCGAATTATTCACGAACCTCCTCATCATCGAACTGGCAGAGATTGGTGCATATATCCTCTTTATGACTGGTCTCACGGTCAAAATGATTCAATGGAAAGAATTACCCATTCACTTTGTTCGATGGAATATGAGATTCACCGCCCCCTTTATGAGTGGTTTCTGGCTCAGTTAGGTGAATTTCAACCCCGACAGCTCGAATTTTCACGCCTTAACCTTACTTATGCCATGATGTCAAAGCGGAAACTGCGGAAACTGGTTGAAAAAGGATTAGTTAAAGGCTGGGATGACCCTCGCTTAACCACTCTTCGCGGAATGCGCCGTAGAGGTTACCCATCTGAAGCGATAGCAACCTTTATTAAAAAAGTTGGTATCGCCAAAACCCCAAGCTGGATTGAATTTTCTTTGCTTGAATCATGTGTCCGGGATGAGCTTAATAAACGCTCTTTGAGGAAAATGGCGGTCGTTGATCCGATCAAAGTTATTATTGATAATTATCCGGAAGGGCTGCATGAAGAATTGTCCGCGATCAATAATCCGGAAGACCCAGCCGCTGGAAATCGTTCGGTTCAGTTCGGCCGGGAGCTTTACATCGAGAGGGAGGATTTTGAGGAAAATCCACCCCCTAAATATTATCGCCTATATCCGGGGAATGAAGTCAGGCTTAGATACGCCTATTATGTAAAATGTGTGGGCTTTGAAAAGGATCATCAAGGAAAAGTAACCACCATTCATTGTGAATACGATCCAGCCACCCGAGGCGGCGACTCACCTGATGGACGTAAAGTCAAATCAACCATTCATTGGGTGTCCGCTGATAACGCGCTTAATGCCACCATATTAGATTATGGACATTTGTTTCTGGTTGAAAACCCGGATGATACTGAGGAATTGGAAGCAATCATTGATCCGAATTCACTCATTATTCGCGAGAACGCGAAAATTGAGGCCTCTCTTTCTGAGGCAAGACCGGGCGACCAATTTCAATTTGAACGGTTGGGTTATTATTGTGTAGATCGGGATAGCAAGAAAGATCAGCTGATCTTTAACCGTACGGTTACGCTAAAAGATAGTTGGGCAAAAATACAAAACAGGAAATAACATACGCGCCCCTCGAATCAAAATATTCGAGGGGCGCTTTAACAATCAATTTTCGATAGTCCGGATCGCGTTATTGATCCTTTCCAGAACAAGCGGTTTTCCGATGACATCCATCGACTCAAAGAGCGGCGGTGTTACAGCCTGTCCCGAAATGGCAGTACGCAAGAATCCATAAACCTGATTTGGTTTTAAACACTTTTCCTCGAAATATTTTTTGAACCGTAAATCCGCAGGTTCGTGATCAAACGATTCCAAACTATTGATAATTTCATAACAATCTCGCCCGATCTGTATGGTTTCTTCGATCGTCAAATTCTTAATGAGCAAATCTTCTTTTATTACTTCGATAACATCTTTAAAAAACCAGGCGGCAAAAGGAATGCAATCATCCAATGTGACCAGCCTTTCGCGAATGATCGGTATTATCTTTCGCAATTTATGGCTGTCGGGGTTAATACCTTCTCGATTAAAAAATGGAAGCAAGCGTGTCATTAACACATCATTATCGAGTTTTCTTATATGTTGAGAATTAAAATAATCGAGTTTGGCATAATCGATGGCGGCCGGCGATGGATTGAGTTTTCGAATATCAAACTTTTCAATCATCTCGTCCAAAGTGAGTAAATTCTCAGTTTCGCCAGCACCCCAGCCCATCAAGGCAATCCAGTTATTTAACCCTTCCGGAATGAATCCCAGAGAATCAAAATCCTTAACAAAAATTGAATACCCATCCGCGAGGGCTTGTTCTTTCTCGCGTTTGCTCATTTTGCCTTTTCCACTCGGTTTAAGAAAAATTGAAAGATGAATCCAGACTGGTTCCTGCCATCCAAAGGCTTTAATAATCCGGGAATGGAGCGGCAAGGAAGCTAACCATTCAGATCCGCGGAAAACATGGGTAATCTCCATAAAATGATCATCGACCATGGCCGCGAAGTGATAAGTAGGCAATCCATCAGACTTGATTAATACAGAATCGTCCAATGTTTTGTTTTCAATAACAATCTGACCACGCAGCAGATCATTGACTAATGTTTTACCTTCCCGGGGCATATTAAAGCGTATCACATGCGGTTCGCCAGCTTCAATCCTGGATTTGGCTTCAGCTGGACTTATGTGTTTGCAGGTTCCATCATAGCCTGTTTGTTGTTTGTTCTTTTGTTGTTCTTTCCTGACCTCGGCCAGCCTCTCCGCTGTGCAAAAGCAGGGAAATGCCGAGCCATTTTCAAGTAAAATTTTTACTTGTTCTAGATAAATCGATTTTCGTTCAGTTTGTCGATAAGGTCCGTAATTTCCGCCAATATCCGGTCCTTCATCATAATTTAGTCCAAGCCAGCGAAGCCCATCGATTAACTCTTGCTCAGCGCCTTCAACGTAACGCTTTTGATCAGTATCTTCAATTCTGAGGATAAATTTTCCCCCGGTTTGTTTCGCAAGCAAATAATTATATAGAGCCGTTCGAGCGCTTCCTAAATGCATGTGACCGGTTGGGGATGGCGCAAACCGCACTCTGATTTGTTTCTCTGTCACAGGGGACCTCCATTGATTAAACTTCAACGATATTATGGCGCATGATGACGCTTTCAACAAGTCCAATTGCTATCATGTTAGCCACAAGAGAGCTGCCTCCATAACTGACAAATGGTAATGTTAACCCTGTAGCGGGTAGCATGTTCAAATTGACTCCAAAATTTACAAACGCTTGAAACGCGATCAAGGTCGCCACACCATAGGATATTAAAGATCCATAAATATCCCGGGAAACTTTCGCGGCGTAAATGCATCGTAATACGATTGCCAGAACAAGGAGCATTATGAGACTCGCTCCAATCAGACCAAGTTCATGAGCTGTCGCAGAAAAAATAAAATCCGACCAGCGAACTTTTAAAAAGCGTAATTGGACTTGAGAGCCTTGTCCATACCCCTGGCCGAAAATTCCACCTGAGCCGATCGAGATCAGAGCTTGCTCGATGTTATAAGTGTCTCCATAACGAGCGTTTGGGTCTGGAGAGACAAAGGTCATTATTCGATCCAACTGATATTGGTGGATGATTTCGAATTCAACGAGAAGCGGGAAAGATACCGCGATGATGACAATCGCGGCGAGAAAATAACTCGCCAATAATTTTAAAGATACGCCTGAAAACCACAATTGTACGAACCATAAAACCATTAATACAATCGAAGTGCTGAGATTTGGCTGCAAAATTACCCAAATGGTAATTCCCATCGCCATAAAGAAGCTCCTGACTACCCATTTGGATTCATTCATTTGGTGGAAGTGTTTGACAAAATAATTCCCCAAGGTGAGTATCATCACGATTTTTGCAAATTCGGATGGTTGAATGAACACTAATGTAGATCGGAACCACCTGGCGGATCCAAAAAGCGCCGCACCAATGATATTCAATGCGATTAGGGTGATGATAATTCCCAGATAGAGGGTTGTACTGAGGGATCCCCAAATCCGATAATCGATATTTGCCACGATTAATAATAAAACCAGGCCAATCCCCGCGAAGATAATCTGCCTTTGCACAATTGGAGTGGTTACAGTGAGCTCATAATTTCCTGCTACTGCGGAACTAATCATGGTAATTCCGATGATGGTTAATGCCAATACAGATCCTAGCAACCAAAAATCGAAATATCGCCAATGGCTAAATTTCATTCAATCTATCTTTTTTTTGAATTTGACCGAATAGGGATATCAGCAACCAGTTTTTGGGTTCGTCCATCTGAATCTATTTGGACATGAACAAATTGGGGATCAATGTCCACGTACTTTGAGATCACTGCGATCAATTCATCTTTCAGCGCCGAAATTGTGGCGGGAGAAATATTAATTCTGTCATTGATTAATACAAGTCGCAGACGATCCTTTGCGGATCCAGCACTTTTGGGTTTGTTGAAAAGGCCAAATAATTTCATATCAGTCCTTCTGTCCAAAAATGTTGAATTTATTCCAAAAATTTGTTTCCTTTAAATCCTGGAATGGAACTTGTTCTCCCATAAATCTGCGCGCAATGTTCCTGAACGCGACTCCTGATCTCGTTTTCGCGTCGATGGCAAGTGGGACGCCTTTGTTGGAGGCAATCAAGACATTTTCATCTTCAGGAATGACACCAATGACTTCTATCCGTAATAACTCATAAATATCATCAACCGAAAGCATATTGCCTTTGTCCACCATGCTCGGTTTGATTCGATTAATAATCAAATAGGGAGGTTTTTTTTCTTCCGCCTCAATGATTCCTATCACTCTGTCAGCGTCCCTGACCGCGGACATTTCAGGATTTGTCACAATCGCGACGATGTCGGCTGGTGCGATCGAATTCTTGAATCCGCGTTCGATTCCAGCAGGCGAATCAATGATGATCCAATCAAATTCTTCCCGCAATTCGGCACATAACCGAACCATATCACTCGGCGAAACAGCATTCTTGTCTCTGGTTTGCGCGGCCGGGATCAAGAAAAGATCTGGAAATCGTTTATCTCTAATCATTGCCTGGCGGGTTCGGCAGCGACCTTCGACAATATCAACAATATCGTAAACAATCCGATTTTCTAAGCCAAGAATCACATCCAAGTTGCGAAGACCAATGTCACCATCGATACAAACAACTTTCTGGTTTCGTGAGGCAAAGGCAACCGCCAAATTAGCGACCGTGGTTGTTTTGCCTACTCCACCTTTTCCGCTGGTGATAGTTAATACTTTTGCTGTCATTGAATCTCCGGTGTATTTTTTTATTTTTCGTTCCAGGCTTCGGCAACCAGTTGACCGTCAATAATCCGGATCATTTCTGGTAAGTACTTGTCTTGTTTTTCTGGGGATACAGCAACCATGTCAGCTATGCGCAATTGAGTGGGTTTTAATTCCAAGGCACAAATGAATGCTGTAGTGTCGCCACTCTTCCCCGCGTGAACAAAGCCCTTGATTCTTCCCCAAACAACGATATTTCCCGTTGCGATCACTTCCGCCCCAGGATTGATGTCGCCAACAATAATCACATTACCCATGTGGTCGATCCTGGTCCCAGAGCGGATTGATTTACCTACCCAGAGTGGAAAATCTGGTTTGTTAACCTTACCAACCTGCTTCTTTTTCTCGTCGGTCGGGTTTACAATCAATCCCAAAAGTTCGCCGGATCTCATACTGATTTCGTTGCTGCTAATAATTGCGGTTAAAGTAACCTGCTCATCAGCCAGATCATCCCTTAGTTTCCCCAATTCAGCGGCCTTTAATGACGTATTACCCACATCCAATAGCATTTTGGCGCCTTTAAAAAAGCTTTGATTGCTGTTAATATGAGTAAACAAAGCTTCCCTGGCCATTTTAAATTCCGGGGAAATGAAATTAACTAAAATCCCCTCTTTCAAGCCTTTAATCAAAAAGTAGGAATTATCGCGCATTCTTGTCCTGAATTTGAAAATTATAGCATATCGGTTAATTTATTATCAGGGAGTCACTAGACCCTGATCGATCGCTTTTAGCTCGAAATAAGCTTCAAGAACCCTGCGCACCACTGGAGCCGCGACACTTGCGCCTTCGCCACCGTTATAGAAAAAGGCGACAACAGCGATTTCAGGGTCGTCAAACGGTGCGTAAGCAGTTGTCCAGCTATGAGTTGGCCAGGACCCAAATTGACACAAGTTCTTGGATTGAGCGACATCGTCACAATATTCCGCCGTTCCCGTCTTGCCTGCGGCAGGAACTTCAAATGCAGTAGCAAATTCTTCATTGCCGTTGAAAACACCGAATAGTGTACCTGTTGGTCCCTCAGTAACCGCCATTCGCATTCCTTGTTGCACGCTTTGAATTACGAATGAATCGACAGTCTTAAGCGTACCGAGATCCTCACAGTACAAACCATCGCATTCCAAATCCCTAATCATCGGATCTTTCGTCAGATCCCACTTGATGTTCGTTGTTTGAGGAGAAATACGCCACGCGCCGAGATTAAAAACTGGTGATCCTGTTTCATCAACAGTGCACCAACCCTTGGCGGGCTTTCCGTCCTCGGCCGTTCCATCACAGATTTGATAAAAATTATTATTGGTAATTTCAAATCTCGTATCACACCATTTTTGTTCAGTAGGCGAAGGATCGCTCAGGTCGTTACATCGCCGATAAATATTGCCGTCATTGTCCCGCCAAATTTCGACAATCTCATTGTCTGCATTTCGAATTTCTTTAATCAAGGTTGGTTGGACAAGCTTTCCATCATTAGCGATCGTTGAAGCGGACATGAGCACTTGCAACGGAGTTGAAAGCACATAACCTTGTCCGACGGAGGCAATATAAGTATCGCCCGTTGACCAGTTTTCGCCACGTTCGATCCGTTTCCAATCGGGTGATGGAATTAATCCTGGTGCCTCGCCCAGCAATTCAATATAACTAGGCTGGTCATATCCTAATCCACGCGCATATTCTTTCAATCGCTCAATTCCGAGACCTTGAGGAACTTCTTCCTTATATCCACCGCCAAGTTTGTAAAAACATACATTACTTGAGTAAGCGATGCAGTGAAGAAAATCTATTGATCCAAATCCAGCTTCGTTCCAGTCCACAAAAGGACGTTCATTGCCGGGATCGTTTGGAGAAAAAGATTCAGTCAAAATCAATTCCCCAGGGGCATCCAGAATATCTCCAAGTTCAACAACGTTTTCGTTTAATGCCCCAACAGCAGTGGAAAGCTTGAATACAGACCCTGGAGGAAACATATCAGAAACTACATGGTTAAGCAGTGGTTTGGCTGGATCCTGCGCTAATTGGTTGTAGTAATAGGTTGGAATAAACCGAGCAAAACGATTATTTTCGTAAGTCGGGTACGAAACCATCGCTAAAATCTCGCCTGTTTGAGGATTCATTGCCGCTACTGCGCCAGTTGTGATACGAATTTCCCCGTGCCAACGATTCCAAAAATTGATTTCATTCAATAATGCGGTTTCAGCCGCTTTTTGTAATCGAGTGTCAATTGTGGTCACAATATTGTATCCAGCTTCGGCTTCAACGGGGGCTTCCAAGTTTCGCATTTCTTGCCCACCAACATCACGTTCAATAACGCGTTTTCCCGGAGAACCCGCCAGAATATCTTGAAAGAAAGCTTCCAATCCCGAATAACCAACCTTATCCCGATTCTGATCAAATCCCTGATCTACATAAAAATCCTCTTCGATAGCGGGAATAGGACCTAAAAATCCAATGAAATTTGCGGTTAACGAGCCGGTAGGATAATCTCGAATGGGTTCAATCTGAACACTTACGCCAGGCATATCCATTGATTTTTCATGAACGATTAACGCGGTTTCAACATCAACATTACAGGCAAGCTTTACCGGGCTATATGGAGCGTTAGTGTTTTGGAGTTCAACCCATTGAGCAATACCTGGACCCTCTACACATTCTGATACTAATTTTGCTTCCTCAACCGTACCTTGGTTAACCGGTATGCCTATGATGCTTGAAAGATTGCGGTATACATTCTGAATGTCAGCCTCTTCATCTGGCAATTCGGAAGGAGTGATGACGATGTTGTATGAGGGGGCGTTTTTGGCTAAAACTGTCCCGTTACGGTCATAAATAATGCCTCTCGCGGGCGGAGCGCTCAGGGTTAATGTCCGATTCTCGTCTGCCTGGGCAGCCCTCACATCATATTCAAACACTTGAAGCTGCACCAATTTCCACATCAGCGCGGCCAGGCTAATTAATATTATCGCTATAAAGATTGTGGAGCGAGATTTTTGAATCTTCGCGTTTGTAAAATTTTGTTCGTTCATTTCGTCTCAATATCAATCTGGGCAAATCTCGCAAATTCCTTAACGATGGAGTTAACCGGGAGAATTAATACAAGGTTTAAAAACATGCTTGGGATCATTATCTGCCAAAACATCTCTGAAAGGTTGACTTGAAAACCAGAAAATATCCATGCTTGAGCCATTGTCAAACCATAGAATACCACGCTTCCGACAAGGGTTGAAAGGATAAGCAGAAATATCGGCAAATGATAAGTCATCGATTTAATTTTTCGGGTAATCGCTGAAACGAAGACATAAAGTATAAAAGGCATGAAAATTTGAGTCGCGGAATATAACGCGTATAATGCCCCGGCGAAAATCGCCCAAAGATAAAAAGCTTTGTCATCTTTGTTTAAATTCCAACTTATCAAGATGAGCAGGAGGAGATCTGCTTTTCCGGCTAAAAGCGAAAAACGCCCTAATACCGCACTTTGCAGGATTATGCCGATCGCCAAAATTGGTAAGATGATGAAACTTCTCATTGAACTTCTTGGATCAGCGGACTGATATCGATTGCCCTGAAATCGGTGATTACCATTACCAATTTCAGGTTTCGAAAATCAACCACTGGTTGAACACTCGCGCTCTGAAAGAGGTCAGAATCTGTTTTTTTTGTATTGATAACCTGTCCAACAATGAGATCGGCTGGAAAGCCGCCGCCGATACCTGAAGTTAATACAATGTCACCCACTTCAAGTTGTTTTTCTTGTGAAAGCATATCCAGGGATAATTCGCCGTTAGGAGAACCGGAAAGAATAACATCCTGATCTGCTTTTTCTAGGCGGACATTAACAGCGGAGCCCGCATCCGTGATAAGTTGAACCCTTGCAGCCCCATTGATTACCGCGTCCACTCTACCAACCAAGCCTTGATCGGTGATAACGGGCATTCCTTTTAAAATACCCTGATCAGTACCTTTGTCAATGATGATGTATCTCAAAAATGGACTTGGATCCAAACCAATTACGGATGCGGCGGAATAGGAATTCTCAGGGTTTGTTCTTGAATACCTGACCAACGCGGCAAGTATGTCGGCTTCCGCCAGACTCTTTTCGAGACTTAATACTTGACCTTGCAATCTCGATACTTCATTTTCCAAAAGAGCATTTCGCTGTCGGAGACTAATTACATCTCTCGGGATTGTAAAAAATTCCTGCAAAACCACAAATCGAGTGGAAATCCAGGATTGCGCAGAAATTAAAGAAGTGTTGAATGTGGAAGAGGCACCTCCAAAGGCGCCGCTGAGCGCTACCGCCATCAAACCTACAATCAAAGCAAAAATGACCGTAATGATCACCAGATCATTTATCTTATTTTTCATTTATTAATCAGTCTTAAGCCTGATGACCTTGATTACCTCTTTCCAAGCCAATGAGGTAATGTTTCAGGTGGTCGAAATCACTCAAAATCATGCCAGTTCCACGTACCACACTCGTCAAAGGATCTTCTGCTTGCCAAACCCGTAAATGTAGTTCATCAGCGAGCCGATCCGCTAGACCTTGGAGGAGTGCACCGCCACCAGTTAAGCAAATTCCAGTATCCATCAGATCGGAAAGCACTTCCGGTGGCACTTCATCCAAGGCATCTCGAATGGTATCGATGATTACCTGTAAAGATCCCGACAAAGCATCTCTTACTTCAACCGAAGAAATATCCACGGTTTCTGGCAAACCATTGATTAAGTTTCTTCCCCTGGCTTCGACAGTCTTCTCTTGGGTTAATGGGTATGCGGAACCGATTGACTTTTTTATCTGCTCTCCAACACCTTCACCGATGAGCAGATTGTATTTGTTTCGAATGTAATTGACGATATCTTGATCCATCTCATCGCCTGCGACTCTTAGTGAGCGAGATACGACAACGCCGCCCATGGCAATTACTGCCACTTCAGTAGTTCCACCACCAATATCGACTACCATTGAACCGACAACGTCACCGATGGGTAAACCGGCGCCTAATGCGGCCGCGATTGGTTCTTCAACCAAATATACCTCGCGAGCTCCAGCGCTCATGGCGGCATCATAAGCCGCCCGTTTTTCAACCTCAGTTACTCCAGCTGGAATGCCAATCACCACCCTTGGGCGAGGTAAAGGAACAATACTTTGTTCGTGAACCTGTCCAATAAAATAAGATAACATGATTTGAGTGATATCAAATTCGGAAATCACTCCATCGCGAATGGGGCGCAGGGTCTGGAAATTTCCAGCCGTTCTTCCCATCATCTCCTTTGCTTTCCGGCCTACAGCCAGAGGTTCGCGTGTTCTTCGATCAATCGTTACCCAGGATGGTTCATTGATGACAATTCCCTTGTTTTTGACATAAACCAAGGTATTTGCGGTCCCAAGGTCAATACCAATGTCCAGGGAGAATTGTCCTAACAACCAATTTATGGGATTAAAAGCCAAATTATATTTCTCCGTAGTTTTATTTAACGGCACAATTATACCATTGACGTTTTAATAATAGCCCAAGTAATCCAGTTTATACTTATTTGGTATTCACTTTTTGTGGGAGTTCCCAATGTCAAAAATAGCGATTGTTTCGGATAGCACTCATTATCTTCCTACTGAATTGATAAAAAAATATAATATTCATGTCGTTCCGCTGACCTTAAATTGGGGAGAAACCAGTTATCTTGATGGCGTTGATATGCTCCCAAAACAATTTTATGAACGTATTGGCAAACATACGACCTTACCTACCACATCCCAACCACCGATTGGCGATATGGTAAAAGTTTTAAAACCATTAGTAAATGATGGGTACCAAGTTTTCTCGGTTTTTATCTCAAAATTGCTGTCTGGAACATTTAACTCCGCGCTGCAAGCACGGGATTTACTTGGTGCGGGGAAGGAAAACGTGGTGATTTTTGATAGTGGAACCATTTCAATGGGAATTGGATTTCAGATTCTCGCTGCCGCTCAAGCAATTGTGGATGGCAAAAGTTTCCCTGAGGTGGTACTAGCGGCTGAGAAAGCAAAATTAAATTCGGGAATTTTCTTTGTTTGCGATACCCTCGACTACCTTGCCAGGGGCGGAAGATTGAGCCATGAAGAAGCAGAAAAAGGAAATGCTCTGAAAATCAAACCGATTTTGACTATTGAGGATGGAAAAATTACTACCGCTGAGCGTGTTAAAACGAAATCCAAAGCGATCGAGAGAGCCGCGGAATTGGTGATGGCGGCGGTTAACGGAAAAGAAAAGGTTAGAGTTGCCGCTTTTCATGCGAATGCTTTTTCAGAAGCACAGGCAGCTCTAAAACTTTTGACTGTACCTCTAAACATCAACGAGGAGTTGATCGCTGAAGTGAGCCCGGTTATTGGCACCCATACGGGACCAGGGACAGTTGGGCTGGCTTACGTATTCGAATAGATCGGATTAAGGGAATGAATAAAATAAAAAATACACTTTTTATTGGCATAGCCGGTGGTTCCGGCTCTGGAAAAACCACCGTCTCAAAAGAAATTCTCAACCAGGTTGGGCCGGATCGAATCGCCTACATTCCGCATGACGCATACTATAAGGATCTTACCGGTTTACCGCCAGAAGTGAAAGCTCAGGTTAATTTTGACCACCCAAATTCGCTTGAAACCGATCTTCTTATTAAACATCTTACAAGTTTAAGCCGAGGCGAACCGATTGAATTACCTGTCTATGATTTTTCGATCCACAGCAGAACAGAAAAAGTGGTACGGATTTCACCAAAGCCAGTCATCATCGTTGAAGGAATCTTAATTTTTTCTGAACCAGAATTAAGAGCGCTCTTTGATTTAAAAATATTTGTCGACACAGATTCGGATATCCGTTTCATCCGTAGGCTGCGCCGCGATGTAGGAGAACGCGGGCGAACTCCTGAATCTGTGGTTGATCAATACCTTTCTACAGTTCGTCCAATGCACCTGGAGTTTGTTGAACCCTCCAAACGCTATGCGGATATAATAATCCCCGAAGGCGGTCATAACGTCCCGGCACTCGAACTGGTTGTAGCGAGGGTCCAAGATCTGCTTTCTAAATCAAATCAATAAGGAGAAAAAATGTCCAACAAACAATGGAACAAACCGCCGGAGATGGTGATTGATCCAAAAAATAAATATTTTGCGACCTTCAAAACGGATGTCGGAGATATGACTTTCGAGCTGACGGCTGACAAAACCCCTATGACTGTGAACAATTTCGTATTTCTTGCCCGCGAAGGTTACTATGATGATTCTATTTTTCATCGGGTGATTTCAGATTTTATGGCCCAAGGCGGCGATCCGACAGGAACTGGCCGCGGAGGTCCTGGATACCAATTCAAGGACGAATTTCATCCCAGTCTTCGACACTCCCAGGCGGGTGTCCTATCGATGGCAAATGCTGGACCCGGTACCAATGGTTCACAGTTTTTCATCACCCACCTCGCCACACCCCATTTGGATGGGCGGCACTCAGTGTTTGGCCAATTAATAGAAGGCATGGACACTCTTTATAAAATACCTGATCGGGATCCGATGCGTCCCCAACATCCTGGTGTAAAAATTATCACCATAACCATTCAGGAAATTGCGGCTTAATGAAAAATAAATTCCTAAATACTTTTCTCAGGGTACTGGTTGTCCTTGGTGTTTTATGGGTAAGTTATCTAATCTTCGCCTACCGAGACATCATGCTCGACCTTGCCGGGTACGGTTATTTAGGAATTTTTCTGATCTCCATTCTCACCAACGCCACTCTTTTCTTGCCTACACCTGGATTGGCGTTGGTGTTTACACTTGGTGGAGCACTCAACTTCTGGCTGGTTGGTTTATCCGCTGGTTTGGGAAGCACAATCGGTGAGCTTTCCGGGTATTTGGCTGGTTTTAGTGGACAACCAGTGATTGGTCAAACTGACCTTTATCACAAAATAAAGCCTTATCTGGAAAAATACGGTCCGGTCATCATTTTCTTCTTAGCCGCTCTGCCTAATCCCTTTTTGGATGCTGCTGGAATCGCGGCTGGAATCATGAAAATTCCGGTTCGAGAATTTTTATTGTGGACATTTTTAGGTAAATTAATCAAAATGGTCGTAGTTGCATATCTTGGAGACCGATCATTTGACTGGATAACACCTTATCTATAATATAATTAAAATAAATAATTATTGAAAATTTGGTTGGAGGCTATATGTTCGTAAAAAACAAAATGTCAAAACCTGTAATTTCCATATCTCCAGAGATGCCAATCGCGGACGCGTTGGTATTAATGAAGAAGGAAAAGATCCGCCGTGCTCCAGTAATCAAGGACGGAAAACTGGTAGGTATTGTCTCTGACAAAGACTTACTCAACGCATCGCCTTCACCGGTGACCACACTATCGATCTGGGAGATGAATTATCTTCTAAGCAAAATAACTGTTTCGGAAGTTATGACCCAGAACGTTATGACAGTGACCGAAGACACTCCGGTTGAACAAGCTGCCAGGATTATGGCTGACAATAAAATAGGCGGATTACCTGTACTCAAAGAAGGACATTGCGTCGGCATCATTACCGAGACTGACTTGTTCAAAGTATTTCTCGATCTGTTAGGCGCACGCGAGATCGGCGTAAGAGTAACAATTCGGATTGAAGATAAAACCGGCAAGTTGGCTAAGGTTACCCACGAAATCGCCCAAGCCGATGGAAGCATCCTCACCCTCGGTCAGCTTATGGATGATGACA
>DATMWA010000057.1:0-80252 GCA_035562755.1 Anaerolineales bacterium | reverse complement strand
GCAAACGGGACAGAATATCGGCAGCAAATCAAGACATTCCGTTTGAAATACATTTTCCTGGCTGGGAAGATCATCCGAACGGCCAGAAGCGTGATAATGAAGCTTTCTGAAAAATATTTGTATCGAGAGATGTATGAACAAAGCTTCGCCTAAAAAGGCTCATAATCGCGTCTCACCCCGTTATGTGTATTTAAATCGGGCCTAGAAAGCCAATCCCAACGCCCGATTTTATGAAATAGATCGCTAAAAATGAACTAAAATGGAGGAAATGATGCTGAAATTGAATGGGTTCAGCCACAACCATCGCCCTACCAGGGTGAAAATGTTGGCAAAATTTATTCGACGTGGAATCCGGGTTATAATGATTTTCTGCCTCAACTCGCGCAGGCTTGGCGCCAGCGTGTGGATAGAAGCTGCAGGCTTGCATACTGGATGGGCCAAGCTCACCCAGTCAGCCCATCCACAACTTTCGATTTAAACCTATCACAAAAAATTATGCACATTGGAGGAAATGATGCTAAACTTACGACAAGATAGTCAAAATCATCAACCCTTGAGATGAAAATGTGGATCGCCTTTATTCGACGTGGAATCTCGGTATTATTTTTTTCTGCCCCCTGCAGGGAAGTTGCTGCAATGGGCTTGATGAACACAACCACCGTTATAATTAAGAGGCAGAACGACACGCCTCGCAACGGCTGGGAGCAGCAATGCGAGGAGGGCCAGAATGGGAAGGATGAAAATAATGAAGAAACCTCAAAGTTCCAGATTCTTTCAGCGCCCGGCAACAAAGACCGGATGGTGGGCAGGAGGGCTGGCCATCATTGCCATGCTGATGCTGGCGATGAACAACCTTGGACTGAATCCCTTCGCCCAGATCACTACATTCGATCCCTCTTTCCTGGTGACAGCCTATGACCTGACCATGTTCTCATGCTTGATTGGGTCAATCGTTCTGGGGGTGATCGCATTGACCGGCAAGCGGGAGAGATCGTGGATGGTGTGTTTGTTCATGGTCCCCGTGTTGGTCCTGGTGGTGGCAGTCACGTTTTTATTGTTCGAGAGGATGACGTATTCCGGGCGGGTGGAGGCAGTTCCAACGCCAGATGCGAACATCGATCGGATGGCGGTGATCTATGATGATGATGGCAGTCCGGACGGGACGAGTGCGCTGTTGTTCCTGCTGAGCGAACCGCGGGCGGAGGTGAAGGCGGTGAGCCTATCCTACGGCGAGGCACACCCGCAGGTGTACATCCAGCATCTTGGCTGGATGCTGGAGCGCTATGGTTACGGGGACATGCCGCTGGGTGCGGGACAGGATGCACCGCTGGCGGGGGACAACCGTTTCCCGGACCCGGTGCGGGAGGCATCGAACGGGTTCTGGGGTTTCGCACCGGCAAGCGCAGATCAGACGTACCCGGTGCAGGATAGCGCCGAATTGATGGTCAAGACGATCAGGCAGTCGGGCGAACCCGTGACGCTCTTCGTCAGCGGCGCGCTGACCAACCTGGCGCAGGCACTGCAGATGGAGACGGGCATCAGGGAGAATATTGCAGCGGTCTTTATCATGGGAGGGGCGGTGTATGTGCCGGGGAACCTGAACGACCTGCTCTCCGATACTGAAAACACGGTGGCGGAGTGGAACATCTACGCGGATCCTCAGGCGGCAAGCGAGGTATTCGCTTCCGGGTTAAACCTGTATCTGGTACCGCTGGACGCGACGAACCAGGTGCATCTGACACGACAGGATATAGGCGTGTGGCGGAAAGGGGGGAGCATCCCGGACTTCGCGGCAGACATCTACGACTCACTGATGGGAGCGTGGGGTGAGGACGAGATCGAGATATGGGACCTGATGACTGCAGAGATCATGATGAACCCGGGGCACTGTACCTCCACGCCGCTGAGGCTGGAGGTGGTGACAGCGGAGGGAAACACGCAGGGGCAGACAAGGGTCGTGGAGGGGGATGCGAACGTGAACGTATGCCTGGAACCGGACGGTGAAGCGATCAAACAGATGCTGGGGGAGGTGTTCAGCTCGCGGAAGTAACGGGAGGGGAGGTAAAAAAGACCGGAACCGCCGCCCCCCCTCTCGCCCTATAAGCAATACTACATAGTGTACTCCATGGGGGCACCTGTCCATAGACACAGTATCTTCATCGCCAACCTCATCCCCGCCCAGATACGCGTCTATCGCAAAAAACAACCCTGAGATCGGGGCTTCCTTAAATCCATATCACCTGTATAATAAATTCATCTCTCCATTGACACTCATGGGGCTGCATCATTCTTTTAAAATGAACTTAATATTGGGGGGAAATCAGCAGCAATTTCATGGAGGTAGAAATGAAATTTTTCAATCACCCGGCCATTCCGCAGCAGGTTCTGATCCAGCGTAGTATCCTCCGGCAACCCGATTCCAATCCGCCTGCGCCGCAAATAGCGGCTTAATTCATCGCTGCAGCCAGTCATCGCAACGTGTTCGATTTCATTGAAATTTCGTGCCACCAGCACGATGGAACAAACCCCCGACCCAATCATTTGCCAGACAATTTCCACAGCCTCCTGCAAGGCATCATCATAGCTCTTGCGGGAAGCCTTTAAGGCGTTCATTTTTTCCGTACTATTGAGGCGTGTATAAATAGAAAGAGCCGGGCGTGTGCCCGGCTCAGTATTTCGCTCGTTTATTCAATTTCCCCGGTGGCTATCCGGTCGGCATAAATTTCCTCCAATTCGTACATATCCAATTGCAATTCAAAGAAACCATGCCAGTGCGCCCAGTCCGGAGCGCCCATCAAAGCACCCTGACGCGCCCTTCTCCCTTCGTGATGCCAAAGGAAGTAATAAGTGGTTTGGAATTCATCCGCCCAGGGATTTTCTCCGAGAAGATCCTTGGCTTTCAGATCCTGGTACATTTTATCCGCAACCGGGAAATAAGCCTCGTTGTACAAATGCACCGCTTTGTCCGCGCTCGCAAAATAACCGTCAATAAAGGTGGTGGCATGACAATTCGAGCAGACCGCGCGCATATCTTCGCGTCCAGCCTCACCATCGCCAAATAATGGGCTCATTGGGTCATCGCTGTTACGCATCTTTGAGGTGGTATCCCATAGATTCCAGTAAAGCCGTTGGGACACATTATGGGTCATTTGTAAATCTCCGACCCCGCTGATATGGCAGACCGCGCAGGTTGGCGCTCTAAAATCTCCCGGCTCCCACTCATTTGAAGCGCTATCCCAAGTCCAATCTGTACCCTCAGCATAATAAATCTGTCCATGCTTGCTGTTCTGGTAAATTTCAATATCCGGGTGATCTGGTCCAAGGTGACAGGCAGCGCAAGCTTCCGGTTTTCTGGCTTCGGCGATATCAAATTTATGGCGGGTATGGCAAACAGTACAGTTACCAATTTCCCCGTTAGGATATACATTTCCAATACCACTGGAAGGATAGGTATTCTCAGTTGGCTTTCCATCATCGTCTACAACCAACATGGTTCCATGGCATTGCATGCAACCAGTTTCATCGGACGCGGCATGCAGGGTTGGATGATTCTGCCCTTCGTGAACATGAATCAATGACTGCATGGTTTCCTTCGACAAATATTGCAAAGCCGCGCGATGGTGGCCACTGTGGTCAAATTCAGCAACCTGTTGTTCGTGGCATTCAGCGCAACGAGAAGGGGGAACCAATACCGAAAGCGGTGTTGTAATGTCTTCGTGACCCTCCACGTTCTTCAAAACAATATCCGTTTCCGCCTCAGCCTCATGACAATCAAGGCAGCTTACGCCTTCCTGGGCATGCCGGCTCGAATCCCAATCCTGAACGATCCCATGTGTTTCGGTTGAGTGGCAATCTACACATTCTTTCGCTTCACCGCTCAGCAGTTCCACGTTGGCTTTAAGCTCAACTTGTTCCGATTGGCCACAAGCGCTTAGGAGGAACAATCCCGCGAATAAGGTTGCTACGATCAATAGGGTTTTGATTTTATCCATCATTCCTCTCTCTCTTCTACTTGCTATATCGAATCCGATTTTGGAGCAGATACATATTCAAATTTGAGTGACCGATCTCCTCGTGACACTCAACACACTGAGTGTCGGTTACACCGGCAAAGTAATTGGTGTGGTATCCCTTGTCGGCAGTCGCCGTTTCCAATTCCTGATGGCAGGTTAAACATCCCGAATCATAGACATAATTGGTCCTTTCCGACCTTTTTGCCTGCCAATCCAGATTCATTTCATCAGTAAAGACCGTCATTATTACATCATGCGTTCCAGATTGTGCCTTGCCGATAAAGTGCTCAACCAAATTTTCATGTGAGACATGACAATCGGTACACGCTGCCGTAATACCCCGAGGATTGTTTCCTCCATGCGTGTTGTCCCGGTATGATAAAACCATCGGCTTCATCGAGTGGCATAACCCGCAAAATGTCGCCCGGGACGAGACCTCAATTCCTGTCTCGATGACTAACCAGGAACCAATAACGAGGATCGAGAAGATGAAAATTCCGACAATAATGTAAAAGAGCTTCTTATTCATTCCACCTCCTGATGTTGATTGTGTATTTCATCACTAGCTTAGATTAATAATACATTAATTTTAGATTAATGATTATGACAATTATCAAAATCAGCCATAATTTTGTGCTATCAAATTAAAATAGCCTGAATTATGTCAGGCTATTTTAATTTTATTTTTCAGTTGTTTAACTCAGGAGCTCGACCAGCTTATGAATCATGCGAGGAGATGATAGATGGAGTCGGAGGATTTTTCGACCTTTCGATAAGATCGCTTCCTGGTCTCCCAGAGCTTGTGCCAACTCCAGAATTCCGAAGGTCAAATTGCCACCAGGAATCGCCGCGTCCTGGTCAGTATTCGCGGTAATTTGCAAGAAATAACCCTGATCGGTACCCCCCTTATGGTATTGTCCAGTAGAATGTTGAAAACGTGGACCAAATCCGAGTGTGGTAGGCATGCCACCGATTACCATCACAGCCTTTCTTAATTCTGTAAGCGCTAAGAACATTTCCCGGTTTCTTGGAAGGTATGCGTTGATGGCTGTATAGGAACCTACCTTTGCGGCTTTGAGAAATTCAACAATTTCGGCTTTGATTGAGCCCGCGCTTGGACCGTTCTGTTTATATACACGAATCTCGCTTCCAAATTGAATTGATTCTGATTCAGGCAGCTTTCCATTTTGATTAAATTCAGCTATTTTTTGGTTGGTTCTAATTTTAGCGTCCTGCACATCCGGTTGATCGAATGCGTTAACTCCGAGTATGGCTGAGGCAAGCGCGGTCGCAAATTCCCAGCGGAAGAATTCAGCGCCTAACTCGTTCGGATCCGAGATTGGAAAAGTTAACGCGAGGATTCCTGCATGTTCCATTTCCGCCACGTGTGACCCTAACTCGCCTCCATTGCGCAAGTAAATTGCCAGTCGGTCAGTGCTTAAAATAGCGGGTTTAACAAATGGCTCAGCATCTATCGGCAAAATGCCCTTGTTCTGTTTTCCGGTGGATTCGGCAATAAGCTGTTCGAGCCAGCTCCCAACCGATTGAAAAGGTTCTTCCGCGATCACGCTCAACTTATCCTGTCCGAGCAGCGCCGCGGCGCCAAGGATCACACCCAGCATGGCGCCAGGGTTGGAATGCAGAGGAATTTTCGGTCCGCATCGCTCTGCAAGAGCGCTCGCCCCCGAAAGATAAGCCACCGGATCTATTCCCATCAAAACCGCGGGCACAAGCCCGAAATGTCCGAGAGCAGAGTATCGGCCGCCTACGTTGGGGTTGGCGTTGAAAATCTTTAAAAATCCTTTTTCGCGCGCCAATTTTTCAAGGCTGGTGCCTGGGTCGGTGATGGCGATAAAGCGTTCGCCGGCTTTTTCGCCAAAAACCGAGCGCGCCTTCGAATAAAAATATTGAAACATGGCGTTGATTTCAGCTGTGCCGCCAGATTTGCTCGATACGATATAAATACTTTCGACCGGGGGGAATTCATTTTCAGCCGCTAATACCTGTCCGGGATCTGTGGAGTCAAGAATCGCGAACTGGACCTCACTCCCAATCCGGTGACTGAGGCTGAGGACCTCAGGAGCCAGGGATGAGCCCCCCATGCCAAAGAGAAGAAACTTCGGTACTCCTTTTTGGCGCAAATCAAGTCCAAAGGCTTCAATCTCAGGCAAATCATTTAAAGATGTTTCTGGCAGCTTAAGCCAGTCTAAGCGGATTTTGATCTCTTCCTGCCCCACGGAATCTGAGGTCCAGACAGAAGGATCGTGATTCCAAATCCTTTCAACAATTCTTTCGTTATCCAGTTTTTCCATCTGGAATTTTACGGCGTTTGCCAGAGGCAAATTTACTTTTCTAATGTTCTGCTTGCGCTCATCAATGGATTGCAACAACGCCACAAACGCGTCTTCAAAGGCTTTAACACCTTCGATTTCCAATTCCTCGGTCACCTGTTGTATTGATATACCAATTTGTTCCAGGTCGTTAAAGAGTTTTTTGCAATCCTCAACACCCTCAAGCAAAGTTGTTTTAGCAACGCCGTGATCTTTGAACGCGGCCAGGGTTGCCGGAGGAACTGTATTCACAGTCGCAGGTCCAATCAACTCATTGACATAAAGAACATCCGCATAATTGGGATTCTTCGTTCCGGTAGAAGCCCAAAGCGGACGTTGATAATTTGCCTTGGCGAGCTGCAATTTTCCAAATCTCGCTCCTGAAAAAACTTCCTGAAAGGCTTCATAAGCTAATTTGGCATTGGCGATGGCTGCCCTTCCAGCCAGATTTGGTTTTTGTGTCAATTTTGGATCGATTTTTGAGTCAACCCGGGATACAAAGAAAGACGCGACCGAGTGAATATCCTCGATGTCGCCCTTATTCAAAAGCCGATCTTCCAATCCCGCGAGGTAAGCATCCATCACTTCCCGATACCGCTCAATGGAAAAGATCAAAGTAACATTAATGTTGATTCCTTCGGCGATCATTTGCCGAACTGCCGGAATTCCCTGTATCGTAGCGGGAATTTTGATCATTAAATTTGGTCTATCTACTCGTTTCCATAGCTCTCTGGCTTGCAAAATTGTGCCTTGGGTATCGTTTGCCAATAACGGATTCACTTCCAGACTCACATACCCATCCGCCTTGAAGGTCTTCTGATACAAAGGCAGGAATTGATCACAGGCTTTTTTAATGTCGTCGATCGCTAATTCCCAGAAAATCATTTCGGACTCGACATCCGCCAAGGCAAGCGGAATAAGGGCGTCATCGTACTCGGTAGTTTTTGAGATCGCGTTATGGAAGATTGAAGGGTTGGAGGTTACTCCACGTATGTCCCCATCCTGGATCATCTTTTCCAAACCACTTGGTGTATTTTTATCCGAACGACGCAGCAACCCGCGCTGAATATTATCGAACCAGAGAGATTGCCCAAGGCTGCTGATCAATTCTGTCGGCTTCATCGTGATTAATCCATTCCTTTTTCAAAACCACGAACTTTACCAACCCGGCGATTATGTCGTTCCTCGCCTGGGTCATTGCCGATAAATCGGGCACTTAGAAAAGCTTTTACAATTTCTTTGGCGGGTTCTGAACCGATTACCTTGGATCCCAGGCACAAAACATTCATATCATCGTGCTCAACTCCCTGATGCGCAGAATAAGTATCATGACAAGTTGCGGCATAAATACCATCAATCTTATTTGCGGCGATACAAATTCCGACCCCAGAGCCACAAATTACAATGCCGCGCTCAGCTTTACCCCGCAAAATTTCCGCACCAACTTTTTCCGCGTAATCCGGGTAATCAACGGAGTCTGGGGAGTAAGTCCCGAGATCGACCACTTCATGTCCAGTTTCTTTCACTGCTTCTATTACGGCGGGTTTAAGGATAAAACCAGCGTGGTCACAACCAATAGCAATTTTCATTTTTTTAACACTCCCATAGCAGTTTCAATTACATTCTCGATCGTAAAACCATATTGCTCGAATAACACCTCTGCCGGCGCGGATGCTCCAAAATGATCAATACTGATCACCTGTCCACCTTCCCCGATATATTTTGCCCAACCCATGTTTATCCCTGCCTCAACCGCTACACGCGCGGCGATCGAATCTGGAAGGACTTCCTTCCGGTAACTCTCTGGTTGAGCCTCAAATAATTCCCAACTTGGGATGGAAACCATTCGAACATTGATTCCTTCCGCCGCCAGTCTTAGTCCAGCTTCGAAAATTAAACTTACCTCTGAACCGCTCCCCATTAAAATTAACTCCGGCTCTTGATCACCGGCATCCGCCAGTACATAGGCACCTTTCTCCAACATGGATGCGTCAGCCACAATGTTCCGATCCAAGATTGGCAGGTTTTGCCTGGTAAAAATCAATGCGGTAGGTCCATTAGTTCGTTCGAGGGCGGTCTTCCATGCGGCATTACTCTCATTCGCGTCACATGGGCGGATAGTAACCAGGTTCGGAATAGCCCTCAGAGATGCCAATTGTTCGATCGGCTGATGGGTAGGTCCATCCTCACCAACCCCGATGCTATCGTGGGTAAATACCCAGATCGAAGGCAATCCGGAGAGCGCTGAAATTCTGATGGCGGGTCTTAAATAATCCGCGAAGACCAGAAAAGTTGCCCCAAAAGAACGAAAGCCACCATGGTAATGAATCCCATTGACGATGGCGCCCATGGCATGTTCCCTGACCCCAAAATGGATATTCCTGCCTGAATAATCGCCTGCTTTGATCGACCGCATTCCATCTAGATTGGTTTTATTGGAGGGAGCAAGATCTGCCGAACCACCAAAAATCTCCGGCAGCTGGTTAGCAAATTGGTTTAACGCCTTGCCAGAGGCAATTCTCGTAGCTACTCCTTTGGCATCCGCCGCGTAAATCGGTAACTCACCGGTCCACTGAGGAGGTAACTCCCCTCGCATTCGGCGAATAAGCTCAGTGGCCAGGTCGGAAAAATGAGTTTGGTAAGTTTTGATCAGTTTCATCCAGATATCGTGTTCGCCTTCGAGGATATCCGTGCGGCTCAGGAAGAAAGACGCGACATCTTCCGGGATGAGAAAACTAACTTCAGGGTTCCAGCCTGCTTCAGTTTTTGCGCGGGCTAATTCTTCCACCCCAGCTGGTTCACCATGCGCGGAAGCCTTTCCCGCTTTGTTCGGTAAGCCATAACCGATCAAGGTTCTGACCGCGATGATGGAAGGTCTCAAATCCTTCTTGGCGGCAATAATCGCCGCGTCAATCGCGTCAATATCATTGCCATCCGAAACAACCTGAGTGTGCCACCCATAAGACGCGAAGCGAGCCATTCGATCTTCGGTAAACGCGATATCGGTGCTGCCCTCAATTGAAATTTGATTGTCATCGTAAAGGTAAATCAATTTTCCAAGCTTCAATGTTCCCGCCAACGAGGCTGCCTCTGAGGAAATTCCTTCCATCAGGTCTCCATCAGTGACGATCGCGTAAGTGTAATGGTTCACCAACTCATAACTTGGCCGATTAAACTCCGCCGCCAGTTTCGCCTCTGCCAATGCCATGCCGACCCCGTTGGCAAAACCCTGCCCAAGCGGTCCGGTGGTTGTTTCTACCCCAACAGTGTGGCCAAATTCCGGATGCCCCGGTGTTTTGGAACCCCATTGACGAAAATTTTTTAGATCATCCAGGGTAAGTTGGTAACCGGAAAGGTGCAAAAGAGCATAAAGCAAGGCTGAGCCATGCCCGCCCGAAAGTACAAATCGATCTCGATCAATCCATTTCGGATTCCTTGGAGAATGGCGGAGATGCCTGCTCCAAATTGTAAAAGCCATCGCGGCGGCACCCATCGGCAACCCGGGATGGCCGCTATTGGCTTTTTGAACCGTATCCGCGGATAAAAATCGGATCGTCTCAACGCATTTTTGCTCGAGAAGGGATGTCATAGCATTACCTCGCTTCAGATTTGTGAAGTTAAACCAAACAATTTTACCATGCAGGCAAATTGAAGGATCGCTTATTCCCCCGGGATTGGTTTGTCAGGTTTGAAAACTTTGTCTAATAACGCTCGAGCAATTGCGGAGTCGGAAGGTAGATCATGCCCTCGTCCAGGTCGCCGATTGGTATGCTTGGTTTTTCGGAGTTGCCCAGGTAATATGCCATCAAACCCATCGCCATCGCGTCCAGTTCCTCAAAGGTATAAAGTTCATCCCAGGGCAGAATACCCTTCAATAATTTATGCCGGGTGACTTCTTCCAAAAATTCCATTGGATCCTTGATTTGCAAACCGCCATCAAAAAGTAGTAATTGGCGCTGCAATCTGCCCTCGAGGGTTAACTTGGTCAACGGGCTCATCCCTGCCAGGGCGCAATAAACCGCGTGGGCATTGCTTTCAACCATCGCCCGATCGCTATTGGTTAAAGTCGAATAGCCTGCTTTTTCTAACTGGGCATAAACTTCAAAACCGGCTCTTACAGCCTGCGTACATAAAGCGCTTATGGAGGGTGTCATGTTGACATGGATGCCTTTTGCGCGCAAGATAAATTCAGCTACGCGCATATCGACATTCCGGCCGGGAATATGCATTTCAGGTAAATCAGAGCTAAGGCGCGCTTCCCTCAATTTTCCATTGTTGAGTTTCATTGGTGAATTAACCGCGACGATCACCCGCGAAGCTTCGGTGATTATCGGGTACAATTCGCCTGACGGGCATACCAAGGTGCGTTCCAAGGCTCCGATTTCATTAAATATCGCGATTTGAAGTCTTTCCGAGCCCCCAGCCGGGTCAATACCGATATATTTCAAATGAGTGCTTTCCATTTAATTATTATAATCTTTTTCAATTTTTCAAAAGGAAATCCATGAGTACATCCCCGTACCACCGAAAAATTGCCTTCCTCACGGTTCTCTTTCTTCTGGCGGTTTTTATCATCTTCACCCGCATGCCAGCAGATCAAATCGGCGGCGGGATGATCCAATCGCCTCGCGAAGGTTTTTATCCACCGAATTTTTCCTCTGAGTTGATGGCGGGAGGAGTGCTTGATCAAAAGACACTTGAAGGAAAAGTGATTGTTCTCAATTTTTGGGCTTCCTGGTGCCCTCCCTGTAAAGCCGAAATGCCAGCCTTACAGGCAGCTTCGATCGAGTTTGCCAACCAGGATGTCGTTATTTTGGGTGTAAACGCCACCAGCCAGGATTCTTTGGCTGACGCGACGCAGTTTATAAAAGAAAATGGAATTACTTTTCCAATTCTTTTGGATTCAAATGGCCAAATCAACGCCGATTTTCAAGTAAATTCACTCCCGACAACCTTTTTTATTGGTCAGGACGGCAAAATTAAGCAAATCATTGTCGGCGGGCCAATCTCGGAGACTTCACTGCGGACCCAGATTGAAGCTCTGATTGGAGGTTATTAATGTTCCCTGTTACCAGGCTCGGTTCGCTCTCGCTTCCCACCCCTGAGCTAATCATTATTGTTTTTTTCTATCTTGGACTCTCCTTATTTGAACGGCTTCAAAAAGTTCGTGGGGCAAATCCGGACAAAATTTCAAATCTGATCTTAGTTTCAGTCTTTGTCTTTATCATCTTTGGCCGGCTCGCTTTCGTGCTCGAAAATTTCAACGCTTTCCTTCGCTCTCCTTTGGATATTTTTTCCCTTAATCGGGACCTTTTTGATCCGTGGCTCGGCTCGGCCGGGGTGGTAATCTATTTTGCCATGACCCTCCAAAAACAGAAATTGGAGTTGTGGGGCACCCTGGATTCCCTCGCCATTTTCTTCGCGTCCCTCGCCCTGGGCGGCTCTCTGGCCAATATCGCCAGCGGGTCGGCATTTGGAATGCCAAGCGAACTACCCATCGCCATTGAATTATGGGGGGCGGAACGTTTTCCTGTCCAATTTCTGGATGCCGGTTGGAATCTGACTTGTTTTTTTGTAACCGCGGTTATTGCCAAGCGAGATCTTCCTTCGGGTACCAAATTCCTCACATTGGCCGTTCTTTTTAGCATTGGTCAAATTATCGCGCATGGTTTTCGGGCTGAAGGATGGCTGCTTCCCGGAGGGTTTCGAGCCGATCAGATCATCTATTGGATAATCACCGCTGGCACGGGTTGGATGTTAATTAGAAAGTTGGAGCTTAAAAATGGATAAAATTTTGATTCAAGGTTTGAAAGTGGATGCAATTTTGGGCGTCTACGAACGTGAGCGAGTCATCACCCAACCTGTACAGGTTGACCTTACCTTATTCACAAACGAGCGTGAGCCTGACCGTGAGGATGTGATTGATTTCTGTGTTGATTACGAAAAAGTAAGCCTTACGGTTCGGGACCATGTAATCAGATCCAGGAAGATGACCGTTGAGGCGCTCGCTGAAGAAGTCGCTCAAATCTGTCTATCCATGGAGCGGGTTCGGGAAGTAACCGTGCGGGTATTAAAAACCAACGCCATCGGTTTTACCAATGGCGTTGGCGTAGAAATTCATCGCAAAAATCCCTAAATATGCAATGGCGCGGACGCGCGGGAAATATTGTCCAAAAATTCTTGTCTGGTAGCCAAATTGGCTCTAAACGCACCATGCATCGCCGAGGTTGTCATCTTTGAGGAATGTTTTTTAACCCCGCGCATGGTTGAACATAGATGCATGGCTTCAATGACCACCGCCACACCCTGAGGATGCAAGAGATCCCGCAGAAAATCCGCGATTTGGCGGGTCATCCTCTCCTGTACTTGCAATCTTCTTGCGTACATATCCACAATTCTCGGAATTTTTGACAAGCCAAGTACCTTGCCATTCGGAATGTAAGCCACATGCGCCCGCCCAACGAAAGGCAGCATATGATGTTCGCACATGCTATAAAACTCGATGTCTCTTACTAATACCATCTCATCATATTGGACGGTAAAAATCGCGTTGTTTACCAAGGCTTCAGGATCCTGGGAGTAACCCGCAAAAAGTTCCCCGTACATTCGATAAATCCGTTCTGGTGTTTTAACCAGACCTTCACGTTCCGGATCTTCCCCAATCGCGCTCAGAATAGCGCGGATAGAATTTTCGATTGCTTTCCGATCAAATTTGTTATCATTTACATCCGCGGTAGGATTATCATCAAAATCGTATTCGCTCATTGTCAATCTCCAATTTAGATTAGTTTTATTTTACCTCTAATGTCCTAATTTGTCAGACAAATCAGAGTCAATATCAATTTCCAACCAATCTGGAGAGAATTATAATTCTCTAAGTTGTTTGTTTTTAGAATATTTTCTGTTTGTTAACCTTTACAAAGGAATTGGCCTTGATCGATAACACTCTCTTCAATCCTCTATTAAAAATCGAATATCACCCAGAGATTCCTCGAATCACCGGGTTTTGTCCAAATGATGGCGAGAATCTTTTCGCTCAACTTCCTGACTTTCCTTCAGTCGAAACCGAATATGGACAGTTCGAATTTATAGGCGGACACCGTTTGATGGCAGCACCTGAATTGATGCCCTTTACTTACGTACCCGAACCTTTCCTCACCATTGAAAAAATTGACCAACTGAGGGTTGTCTTGCGAACAGAGCCGCATCCTGCCACCGGAATCAGTAAAAGTATAAACCTGTCCCTTGATCCCGAATTACCAAAGCTGACCTTGCGGCATACCCTCACAAACCACAACTCGCGGCCAATTGTGTTCGCTCCTTGGGCGGTTACTCAGCTGAAGCCAGGTGGTATCGCCATTTTACCCCTCCAACCTTCCCAGCCTAACCCAAATCAGCTTCTTCCCAATCGACAAATCACGTTTTGGCCATATACACAAATCCATGATCCCGGTTTGGCGATAACAGATGATTTTCTCTTTTATACTTCCAGCCCTCGTTGTCAACCATTAAAAATCGGCGCCCGATGCGAATCTGGCTGGATGGCATACCTTCTCGGCAAACAAATCTTTAAGAAGAGTTTTTCTTTTGATTCATCCGCTCATTATCCTGATCTAGGGTGTAATGCTGAAATTTACGGCTGTGAATCCTTTGTAGAATTGGAAAGTTTGGCTCCTCTGCTCGCATGCGATCCAAATCAAACCATCCAGCATACCGAAGTATGGGAAATGGTCCCCAATTTAGGCGCTCTTGATCCGAATTTAACCTTGCCTAACTCCTTACGAGAAGAATAAAAAGAGCCGTCTGAATGGACGGCTCATATATTTTTACTTAAAAAACTTAACGGACGCGCGGTTCGATCAGACCGTACTGACCATTATGTCGTTTATAAAGTACATTAACAGACCCGGATTTGACGTTGAAGAAAACAAAGAAATTATCATGTCCCAGCAATTTCATTTGCTCAATCGCCTCCTCCTCTGCCATCGGGATCAAATCAAATGCTTTACGTTTAACCACCACTTGCGGCTCATTTTCTTCCTCAACATACTCCAATTCCGCAGCGTATTCTCCAAGCGCTTTACCGGTCCCTCGATTGCTATTCCGTTTATCCTTAAATCGATTTATCCGGCGTGAAAGTTTATCAATAGCGGCGTCCAATGCCGTCCGAATATCATCCGAACGCTCTTCAGCCCGTAGCATAAAACCTTTTCCAGTTACAGTCATTTGGGTAGTATAACGGTCCATCGCGCTCCGGGCTGTTTTGGAATGAGACAATTCGACCCTGATCAATTCGATCGAGTCAAGCAGCCGTTCAAACTTTGTGACTTTTCCCGTCACAAAATCGTGCATGTGGTCAGTAACCTCAAAATCTCGTCCGTAAATTTCTACATTCTGTGCCATAATGCCTCCGAACCTTTTTTTATTTCACATCCGGCTGGGATTTGGATGTTCTACATTAATCATAGCATCATTTAAATTCTGAATCAAAGCCTTGGCGACCACCGCGCAGACCACCGAACCTGCTCCACCAGCCATTAACACCCGGCTGGCGAAGTCAATCGTCGCGCCGGTCGTGGTCGTGTCATCGACCAATAGAATTCGTTTCCCGCGTAATTTATCCCCAATCATCCTGAATACGTCACGGACATTTTCCCGTCGTTCCTGTTCACTCAATCCTACCTGGCTGCGATTTTCCTTGAGTTGAATCAAACTCAGGCGATCAAATTCCAAATCCATCATCCGCGCGAGAGGCTTGGCAATCTTCTCAACCTGGTTATATCCTCGTTCTTGCAATTTTTTTGCGGAAATAGGGATCGGTATCACAATATCGGCGTTTACATCGCGCTCTATTAAGAAATCAGCCAAATCAGCAGCAAGATTTTCTCCAATGGCTTGGTCACCGTAATACTTTAACCGCAGTAATGCGGAACGCAGCGGTTCGCTGAAACTTCCAAGAATGTGAACTTTTTCAAAAACAGGCTGATTCTGCCGGCATCGTCGACAGAGATTATATCGATGGTGAGATAATGGTTCGCCGCATTTTTCACAGGCAGGCAAGGGCAAGGGTTTTATATTATCCGAACATTTATTACACCAGCGGGTACCAGGCTTTCCGCAACCCGCGCATTGCGGAGGAAAGATAAGATCCGCCAAAGCCCAAAATTGGCTATGCGTAAAATTTTTATCCTTCCCCATGCTTATTCTCTTTTACTTAAATACTTCCATCCGCATGAATTTTAATACCGCTGGAGTCAGAATAACAATAAAAATCGATGGAAAGATCAACGCCATCATTGGCAATAACATTTTAACCGGTGCTCCATGAGCTTTCTCTTCCGCAGTTTGACGGCGAAAAATTCTCATTTGCTCTGATTGAATGTGCAATACCTTGGATAGACTTACCCCTAATTGTTCACTTTGGATCAATGCCGCTACAAAACTGGTCATCTCCGGAATGTCAATCCGATCCGCCATGTTTTTCAGCGCTTCACGTCGATTCTTTCCCAATTGCATCTCTTTGATCGTAATCGCGAAAGCTTGAGAAAGCTCATTATCCCATTTACTGGCGACTTTCGACATGGCAGCGTCAAATCCGAGGCCGGCTTCAACACAGATGGTTAACAAATCCAGCGCGTCTGGCATCTCTTTTCGAATGGCTTGCTGTCTCTTCTTCACTTCGCCATTCAACCAAAGAACCGGAAAATTATAGCCTAGCAAACCAGCTATCAGGGCATATACAATGGATTGGGTGTAGCTTTGGTTGAGGATTGTGAACTTCGCCATGAGGAATGTAAATGCCGCGAAGATAAGCATTACAATAAAACGGGTCGAGAGGAGCATCGAAGGTTCAAGCGATCCGGATCTTCCGGCCAGAATGATTTTCCGCTCGATGTCAAGTAAAACATTTTTCTTTGTATTACGGGTTGCCCGCTCACCCAATTTTCGTAGAAATGGATAAACCACCCTCTCCGAGAACGGTAAAGCCATTTCTATCTCTTCTATGGTGGCGGATTCTTCCTTCGCAGCCAACTCCTCTAATCGCTTTAACAATGCCTCTGATTCTTGTTGCGGAATCCTTGAGCTTAATAAGACCGCAAACCAGACGATTCCCAACCCAACTGCCAATAAGATTAAAACTACGCTAGCCCAATCCATATTAAACCTCGATATCCGCCATCTTCATCATCACCCAATAACCCATGCCTATCAATACAACTCCAACTCCGATTGCTGTCAAACCACAGGTCAAATTCTTAAAATATTCACTCATGTAATCCTGGCTTACCAGCCACAATATCCCAAACACCGCGAAAGGCACGCCAGATAGAATTTTGGCGGATGTGGTAACCGTTGCCACCAATACTCTAATCTCGCCTTTTATCTTAATCCTCTCCCGGATTGTGTGGGAAATCGTATCCAAAATATTTGCCAACGGTCCGCCGACCTCGCGCTGGACATTGATCGCGGTGATAATAAAATCCAAATCGGAACTCGGTATCCTTCGCAACAGGTTTGCCAAGGCTTTTTCCATCGGTACACCAAGCTGCATTTCCTGGACAACCCGATGGAATTCCTCACTGATCGGGGCGGGCATTTCACTCGCTACCGATTCCAGAGCTTGCATGGTAGAAAAACCTGCTTGTAAACCGTTAACCATCAGGTTCAACATGTCAGGTAATTGTTTGTTAAATTTTTTTAGACGATTGCCTTTTTGCGAGTTTAAATAAACGATCGGCAACATAATCCCCATTACCGCGCCTAAAAAGCCCGAAAAGATTTTTGCCTCGATCGATGTACCGATAAACAAAAATCCAAGCCCGCTTAAGAAAATCACCAAAATTACGATGAGCGCAATAAATTCCCCGCTCTTAAATTTCATATCCGCTTGGGAAAGGCTTTTTTGAAGTCGATCCCCAAAGGAAGATTGTTCTACCCGTTTGTTAACCCATTCAGTAAGGACCCTTTTACCTTCCACGTCTGAAAGGTCAACAATCGCCGCTTCCCCCTCGCTTTGAAATCCGCTCAACCTGCCTTCAAGGTCAGGGGTTGATTTTGGATCTTTCGATAAATAAACCAAAGCGATAATCAAAGCCGCGAGTACGATAAGTCCGATGATAATTACGATCCAATTCATAACGCCTCGATTTCGTTGATCTCCTAACCACTCCTCCGGGTATTTAACCCAAAGAGTGTAAGGGGTACTGCAATACCAGCGGACTCAAATTTCTCCATAAAACTCGGTGCCAAGCCTGTCGGTCGAAGGGTTCCGTTGATCCTTCCGTTATCAATACCTGTTTGGTTGAATACAAAAAGATCGGTTGTCGTAATCACATCACCTTCCATGCCGCTTACTTCTGTGATATGTGTTACCTTACGCGTACCATCCCGCATTCTCTCTTGATGACAAATAACATCCACCGCGGAGGAAACTTGTTCTCGAATCGCCCTGACTGGCAAGTCCATTCCTGACATTAAAACCATGGTTTCGAGACGGCTGAGGGTATCTTTTGGACTATTGGAGTGAAGGGTGGTCATCGAACCATCATGACCGGTGTTCATTGCCTGAAGCATATCCAAGGCGGCTTCGTCTCTAATTTCCCCAACAACAATCCGATCAGGACGCATCCGCAAGGCGTTGACTACCAATTGCCGAATCGTAATTTCGCCTTTGCCCTCAATGTTCTCAGGTCTGGATTCCAAAGTGATTACATGTTCCTGGCGAAGTTGCAACTCTGCCGCGTTTTCAATGGTGATGATTCGTTCGTCATCTGGAATAAAACCAGAAAGGACATTGAGGAGTGTTGTTTTACCAGAACCCGTACCACCTGAGATAACGATGTTACAACGTGCGAAAACACATGCCTTAAGAAATTCAACTGCGTCCGGAGTGATTGATCCATAATTAACCATATTTTCGATCGTGATCGGATTTTTGGCAAATTTACGAATCGTCAGCGTTGGGCCAACCAGACTGATCGGTGGAATGATCGCGTTAACCCGGGAACCATCCGGTAAGCGGGCATCAACATAAGGGCTGGATTCGTCAACCCGCCTGCCAAGGGGGGCAACGATACGATCAATTACTGATTTCACGTGATCATTGTTATCAAATTTGGCAGGGACGCGCATCAGTTTGCCTTTGCGCTCGATGTAAATTTGATCCGAGCCGTTAACCATGATTTCGCTGATTGAGTCATCCTCAAGTAATGGTTGTAACGGACCATATCCCAGAATATCAGCGATGATTTGTTCAAATAAACGTTGTTTTTCTGGGCGGGTGAGGATGATGTTTTCCTCACTCAGGATGTCCTCGAAATTGGATAGAATCTGCTTGCGGACTTCATCCGTTTTCGAAATATCCATATCCGCGTTAAGTTCATTGATAAGCTTGTTTTGAACCCGGTTTTTAATATCCGAAACAGCTCCGCGGGCGTTATCGCCGCCACTGGAGCCAGCAGACTTCACCGCTCCCTTGATACCGCTCCCGATGCCTTTTTTGGGTGGTGATGGTTGCTTTTCCGGGGATGGCTCGTGTCGACCTTGTTCTTGCTCCAGCCGTTTTAATAACGACATTACGATTTCCTCTGATCTGATTCAATTTCGGAACTTGCCAATTCCATTACTTTGCGAGCGACATCCAGGGTTTGCCTTTTAATTTCAGTTTCTTCCGTGTCAATCGTAAACGGGATCCCTCGGTTAATGGAGGTAAGGACGGTCTTTTCATCCAAATTGATTTCGTGCTCAATCGGGATTTTCAAATTTTTACTGATTCGCTCAGCGCTAATACTGATCCTTTTATCAGCTTTGTTCATTACCATCAAAATTTTATCCTTGCTGACATTGAGTGTATTCATCAGGTCAAGGAAGATTTGGGCATTCCGAATCGCCGGGAGGTCTTGCATAATCGGTATGATAATCAAGGATGCCCGGTCTAAAATTGTTAAAAATAGGTCATCGATCTGTCTTGGAAGATCAGCGACGATAAATTTGTATTCAAGCAGGAGTGCATCGATTGCGATTCCGAGAGATTCAGCTTGAATCTGTTCCGCGAGCTCGAATTTCGGTGTTCCAAGTACTACATCCAAGTCGGATGATTTATGGCGCATTACAAGAGAAGCGATCACTTCGGAGTCAAGTTGATCCGCGCGAGTCGTGAAATCAAGGATGCTGTATCGCGAATTCTGATTGATGAACATCGGAACATCGCCGTATTGGTTGTTTGCGTCCATCAGGAGAGTTTTTCCAGCCATGGCTTGTAAGGCGCACGCGACATTCACACTCAGGGTAGTTACGCCACTTCCGCCCTTGGGGGCGTAGACCATCACCAAATGGCCGCTTTGTTGAATTGGCTCGCCAGCCGCGGATGCCGCCAGCAAGGCAGCCCGTTCGGCTTGCCTGCGTTTTCGCTCATCCCGAGCGAAAGCCGCCGCCCTCCGAATTGTTGAAATCAATTCATCCGGTTCCGGCGGTTTGGTTAGGTAATCACGTGCTCCAGCAATCATCGCCTTGCGCATGTAACTTATCTCACCTTGTACGGTAAGCATGATCACTTGCGCCGCAGTGTCTCTTGAATGAATAATCTCTGTTGCCTTGATCCCATCCATATCCGGCATGTTGATGTCCATTAAAACGACATCCGGATCAGATTTTTCACAGACATCAATCGCCTCCTGACCTGAGCCAACTGAGGCAATTACATCGATATCCGTCTCAAATTCAAGCAGATGAATGATATTGTCTCGAGTGTTGCTGATGTCATCGACAACAACAAGTCGAATTTTGGCTAGGTCAGGATTTGGCATCTGTCAAAAGTTCCTTTGTTATGGAGTAGTTGGATAATAAATATTGTTATCCATTATATAAGGTAATTTCTCAGGAATTACAACATTATATTGGCTGAGGAAATACTCCATATCGGTGCTGACCGTATCGGTAACGTTGATGTCTTCATCGTTCCGAAGTGTGAGATTGAATCTAACTTCAAGTTCTAACAGATATGACAAGGCGATGGCATCCTGAGGGGTAACGATTAAGGAAATTACATCGGGGATCAAAGGTGGCTGTGGAACGGGATTGCCGTTCTCATCTCTGGTTTCAGGAGGTCGGGTATCAATAAACGTACCTATGTGTAACACCTCGACGTTTTGGAGAATCATCTGACTCACAGTCCGCGGGCGTTGTAATTCGGACGGCACAACATAAAAATATTGTTGCAGGTTCCCGTCTTGTTCTGCCCGGCCATCTATTCCGCTGCTTGATTGTGACACCATCTCTGGTCTAATACCATTTAGGTCAGTTGGGCCAGTGATACCGGAACTTTGATTGGGGAATTTGGTTTGAAATTCCGGATCGACGTCATAAAAGCTGGCTGTCGCGATTACATTCACATGGTTGCCATCTTGAATACCATAACCAACAGAGTTTAATTTCTCAATTGGTATGGTTACCGCGACCATTCCCGGAGGAATCAGTCTTTGAGCGTTAGCAGGGACAGGACCACCGGTTGAAAGCCCAGGTTTGTCAGATACCATATTCTGGGTTACCGTTACGCCCTGACTTAAAGTAACTTTTGCGAATTTACCGACGACGAGATTTGGATCAACGATCAAATCTTCAGAAACCTGCGCCGCGGGTAGGGCTACCATTGTCAACGCGGCGGCGGTAATTTCCTCACCCTCGTTGACAGTTGCCGCCAGGGCAACTACTTGCTTAGTCTCTACCGAAGCCTGTGTCTGCGCTCCGATTAAACCGTTTAAGAGATCGGTATTCATAAAGACATAGGCGATCCCGCTCAGAATTACGATCAGGATGATAAGGATTAATAATAATCTTGTCCCACGAGCCATCTAACACCTCCGAAATTCATTAAAAACCTAATAATAATATTTTATAGCAATTTATCGGATTCAACGACATCATTTTTATTAATTGGTAGCAATATTTTCAGTTCCGAACCAGATTTCCCGTCATTTTCAGATTGGAATAGCCCACCGGCCGCGTCGATTTGCGCACGGATGATCCTCAGGCTAAAATGTTCCTTTTCTTCCTTCAAATTTGTTCCAATTCGGATAACAGAGCCTTTTATATTGATCTCAATCCGGGTTGGATAACAACCGACTTCTAAAAACAAAACACCTCCCGCCAGTTGCCCTACCGAACCCGTCAGTAATTCCTGTAACATTCTAAAAACCAAGTCTTCTATTTCCTGACGATATCGGAGATTGCTTCCTCTGGTGGTTAGTCGTATATTGGCTTTGTTACGCTGCTTTAGCAATTCCACATAATGGGTTAAGGTTGGCAGCAAACCCAAATCATCCAACATCATCGGACGAAGTTCAAAAATGAATGAACGGATGTCCTTCAAGGTCGACATGGCGGTTTCCTTGAGACGTTTTAACTCCTTTTTCGCGGCTGTGGGCTCCTTGTCGATATATTTAGCGGCTAAATCAATCGAAAGTACCATATTTGCCACAGTCTGAGCTGGTCCATCATGAATCTGACGTGAAATCCGACCGCGCTCTTCTTCCTGAGCAGCCATGATTAAATTCAATTCTTCCATCGGAAGATTTTTTACCGCCTTCGAACCATCCAGGCGGGAAAACATCGACTTGGCTTCCGCTTGAATATCAAGCATCTTTAATAAATTAGCGTGATAATGACCCATATATTGTTTTTCCGCGTGCATCTCAAGCAATCGTGCCTGATTTTCCTGTATCTCATCCGCCAAGTTCAGAAAATTGGAAATTTCAACCTGATCTATCGAGTTGGAAACCGCTTTTCTTAATTTGGATTGTTCACTGAGCAAATTGCCCATTACTTCAGTCGCCGAACTTATTTCAACTGAAATTGCCAGAAATTCCTTTTCAATTCGTTCGATTTCCCCTTCGATGAATTTAACCAGTTTTTCGTGAACCATCCGCAATGACCTTTTACAAGTTGAAAATTAGGTAGCGAATCATCGGGGGAATCTGTCAATCCAATATATCCAAATTTCCCACCTCGAAACGTTTCAAAAGGCTTTCAAATTTCCTTCAGCTACCATCCGGAAAACTTGTTCACGCTCGGAGCGGTTTTTGATTCGCTTAACTTTGTTCCTTATTTATTATATGTCAGGGGTGGAATCATTCAACCAATACAATTTGAATTATTGAAGTCCCTTTTCTTCCAGTATGTCAGCCCATAAACGGGTCGTGCGGGTAGAATCCCATCTTACCCAGTAAAGCAGAATAACCATTAAAGCCGATAGTACCAATAAACCGCTGCCATTTTCGAACCAAGCCATATTAAAGGCGGTAAACAATTCAATCAGCGCAAGAAAGAAAATCACCAACCAAAAACCGGAAGACTTCCAGCGATTGGCGATTCTGGCAACGATCAAATAAATTCCTACCAGATTGACAGACAACCAGCTCAATTTGCTTCCAATACCCAAAATGGCGGGGGCAGCGAGTGCCAAGCCAATAATCCACAGAAAAGCGTTTTTATCTCTCCTGGCAATGGTTTGCCATTCGAAGAGGATCAGAGCGAGGATTATTACGGAAAGAATTCTGGATATGGTAAGTCCAGTCGCCGGCAAACTACCTTCAAATATCCTGGAAGTAGTGATAAGATCGCCATTTTGCCAAAAGCGAATCTGGCTGCCCAGGTAACCCAGATACCATTCCGGATTGAAAATGTGCGCCAATGCCAAAAGCAAGCCAAAGGTCATTAAAAAGCCCGCCAAATACCGCCATTCCTTGCGATTAATCACCCATAACAAGATCGAAATCAAGGCGAGGCCAAAGATCTCATGATTTGTAAATCCAAAAGCAAGCGTCACCCCGCCAATTTCCGGCAGTTCGTTTCTTAAAGCCCAATAGCTCAGGCCGATCCACATCAAGATCAGGATAGTGCTTTCACCTGTGGCAATACTCAACCACAATGGCGGCCAGGCGAAAAGAATTAAGATCAGGAAAGTCAAATATTTTTTTTCCGATTGCCAGGGTATCGAAAAATAAACCACAGCCATAACAATTACAGCTGCCACTTCCAACAAACTCATCCGAACCGCCGCCGCCCAATCAAAATCGGGAATTGCCGCGAGGGGAAATTGGAGGATTGTACGGTAAAAAGGATCGTGGTATGAAATCATACCTGGATCGGCGGATTTGGTGATTAAATCATTCGCCGAGTCAAATGCCTGTTTTCCATATGGGTTTTGCCCAGATACCAAAAACCCCCTTGCCGAGCTCCATTCAACCGCAAAATCACTCATGCTTGAGATGGGACGAATCACCAACAGATTAAGGTAGGTTAACCCTGCCAAAATCACTCCCAGCGCGAAGTAAAGCAAAAACCTGCGGTCTGATTTTGGGTCCTTTACCAAACTCATAGCATCAGCCTGAAAACTGGGCGGGTAGGAGTATTGCGTTTAACTTCTGTAAAACCCACAGACTGATAAGTTTCGCTCAAACCTGTGTAGACGAACGCGTCCGGAAAATTCCTTAGTTTTGTATCAGTGGGATATCCTTCCAGAATCTTCGCGCCTTTCGAGCGCGCGTATTCCACGGTGTATTTTAATAGCTCGGTTGAAACACCCCGCCGTCGATGACTCTTCCTGGTAAAAAAACAAGATATCGACCAGACCTCCTGATTATCCGCTGATTTGGTGCTGCGCGCCTTCTCCATTCGCGGATATTGACTCCTCGGTTCAACAGCAATCCATCCCACCGCTTGATTGTTTTCAAACGCCAGCAATCCCGGGACGATACCAGAAGCGACCGTCATTTTCTGAAATTCATATGCTGTCGCTCCGCAGGATTCTCTGAACTGTTTTGGGTTCATTTTCCAATGCGTGCACCAACAACCGCCGCACGCTCCACGTTCGCCAAAAAGGTCAACAAATTTTTCCCAGTTTCCAATCGTTAAAGGTTCAAATGTCAGCATATCAAGGCACTAAAAACCTCACTGCCCCCGGAAAAATTGAAAAAGTCGCTTCACTAACAAAATCTTTAGCCACCTCACCATCGGTGTGCATCGGGCTCGGATTTTCCAATTTAATGGAAAGCTGATCTGTGAAAACTTCATGGATGTTCGGGTCGGTGACATAATTTTTTTCACCTAACATCATCGTCTTCGGTAATATAGCAAACATACTTCGCCGATTAGGTTTGTATCCATATACAATGGTCAACTTTCCATCATCAACTACGCTATTCAATCCCATGTAGAACATTCCACCCGTCCTGCATCCATTTCCAACATAAGTCAAAGAGAGCGGTCCTTTGTAGCTGCCGCCATTCCACACCAGTTCCCCGGACCAAACCGGTTTATCCATGATCGCGTTAACCGCCGCGACCAAATAACGGATCATTCCTTTAATCCAGGTGATTTTGTTTTGAATCACCGTTACATAGGGTTCTATGCCCAAACCGCAGTTGTTGATGAAGTAGATGTCATTTACTTTCCCAAGATCAATTTGGCGGGTTCTACCGTTTTTGAGGGCTGAAACAGCCGCCTTTAAATCGGTGGAAATACCCATCGCGTAGGCGAAATCATTGCCTGTACCCATTGGCAGCAACCCAAAAGTTGGTAATTTTTCCACGCCAACAGTATGAGTGATCGCGTTCACAATGGTACCGATTGTGCCATCGCCGCCGGCGGCAACAACCTGGTCATATCCATCGATCGCCGCCAAACGAGCCAATTCATACAACGAAGCCGGGTCAGCGGAGTGAACAACATCAAAATCAATTTCAGCCTCCCTCAACAAGGCTTCCACTTCAGGCCATCTTTTGGCGGAATTCCAACGATTTGAGTATGGATTGTGGATTATCTTAATTTTCATTGGCTCGGTTTTCCAGTTTCAATTTGATCCTGCTATTCCGCCATCCAAAGGATGCCTAATACATGCACATCGATGTCTGATTTCTTGGGGCGAATCATAATCTCTTCTATCTCAAAATCCGCGCTCAAATCCTCCATGTTCGCGATTTCTGATTCCAGCTCCATTTCCAAGTCCTGAAGAGACGCTTTATAAGTTTCAAGGGTATCCTCAGCCCGGTCAATGTCACCGGATTGCTGCATCGAACGGGTCACGCCCTTTAAAGCAGTGCCAGCCCTTGAAATATTTGTAGAACTGATCAACTTTCCGGTAAAAGCGCCTAATAATGTTGTTCCAAACGAAACCGCGGTTTGCATTTTGGATTGATTAGCCTGCTCTTTTTCCCGATCCACAGCCAATTGGGCTTTACGAACTTTTTCCTGTGCGCTTCGGATCTTTGCGGCGTACTTTTCCCGCATCGCTTCCACTGCCTCATCCCGTTCTTCCCGACGGAGTTGTCGGTTTCGAGCTCTAAAATCCTGCTCGCTTTCGTCCTCGCTTGAATAGGCTTTGGACACCGGATCGTAATAAACAGTCTGGGTAGCGTTTTGATAAAGGTGATCAATCAGGCTTGCGTTCCAATTTTTATAATTCTTTTCTTTAACAATCTCTGAATTAGGTTCAAGGAATTTTGCGCCATCAATTGGTTTTTTCCCAAAATCTCTTTGGTCAAAATCCTTTTCTTCCGCGTCAGCCCAATCCAATCGGATGGAATCAGGGTCGACATCAAGCGTAAGCCAATATTCCTTTGAGGAGATATGGCGAGATTTGGTGTGGGAAAATTTAACGCTGGCGTTTCCAACCAGCAAAGGTCGATAAACTACTTCTCCCCTGGCGGCTTCTCGGTCGTAATAAAGTTGCTGAATAGTCGCGGGTATGATAGGCGCGCTTTCAATTTGTTCACCCGCGACACTTGCGCGGCTCTTCGGCGGGTTGGCGCTTTCTATCGCTTCTTTTACCTGTTGTCCTCTCCCGCCCATCAATTGTTTAATCTGATCCCGGGTCAGTGGACCAGCCAGGTAGGATAAAACCCAGCGGGTTTGAAAGAGAACCGGTTCATCCTCATGAACGTTATTCATCAGGAAAACCCGCTTTCCAAGATCGGAAATCAGGCGGTCGAACAAGGCTCGATTGAAAGAAGATGACTGAGAAGCGCTTTCAAGCCCTTCGATCATCTTCATCTTATCCCGTTCAGTTTGCAGTCTACCGATAAACCATGTACCAATATTGCTCAGTCCTTTGTAATCAAGGTCAACCGGGTTTTGAGTGCTCAACACCAATCCCAAGCCAAACGCCCGCGCTTGTTTAAGCAAGCTGATCAATGGTTTTTTGGAGGGTGGGTTTTCAACTGGGGGAAAGTATCCATAGATTTCATCCATATACAGGAGAGCGCGCAAGCTGGTAGTGCCGCTCTGGGAGCGTGCCCAGGCTAAAACCTGGTCCAGCAAAAGGGTCACAAAAAACATTCTTTCAGGGTCACTGAGGTGAGCGATGCTGAAAACTGAAACCCGTGGTTTGCCTTTTTCAGTAAAAAGCATTTTGTTGATATCCAGCGCCTCGCCATTCAGCCATGTACCAAACGAAGGCGACGCGATCAGATTGTTAAACATCATCGCCAAAGCGAGTCGTTCTTTCTGTGGATAGAATGTATCGAGATCAAGAACGCCGATCTTCTTCACCGGCGGATTCTGAATTGCGCCGATTAAAATTGGAACATCCAGATCCTTGCCTTCCCGCCATAGCTGATCCAGGATATTGGAAAGGAGGATATGTTCCCGGCTTGTGAGAGGATCAGAGGGTAACTTTAATAAAGTCAGTAAGCTTGAAACGGTTGTGCTGATCTTCTCCTGAAAGAGTTCCTCGTCTCCGGTGATTGCTTTCGCTGGAGTTGAGAGCGTTTTGAGAATTGAAACTGGAATTCCAGCGGTTGAGCCTGGGGTATAAATTACAAAATCCGCAGCTTCTTTAAAACGCCTTACCCGCTCAAGATCCTGACCCCAGGAAGCCAACCCATCTTTCCAGGTTTGAGCTTGTTTGGCGGCATATTCCACCGGGCTCATTCCCTTCTTGCGGGCTTCCTCATTGTTCACCCAAGGCAGAAAATCCTCCGCGGTCATGTTCGGAAATGTCAACAACAGGTTAGTCAGATCCCCCTTCGGATCGATAACAATCGAAGGGACACCGTCAATCGCGGCTTCCTCAATGATGCCGACACACAAGCCTGTTTTACCACTTCCGGTCATACCTACCGCCAAAGCGTGCGTCACCAAGTCTTTGGAATCATAAAGAGTCAGTTCTTCTAATGTACGTTGATCTTTCGGATCAACGTTTTTGCCCAAGTAAAAAACTCCTAATTTTTCATAATCCATGGCTTTATCCTTTTGAATAATGTTTCTTTATTTTATATCAATTCTAAAACCAATAAAATGATCATCATCAAAGTCCATTCAAAACGGCTTATCACACAGTCATCGGCGCTTAAATCCAAGCCTGCCAATCCGAGCCATTGCGTATGGTATACTAAAATGATTGGATTGAACTTATCTGTCCGTTGGACAGTTTTTAGGTATACCAAAACACACTCTAATTATTAATGAGGAGTAAGAAAGAATTTAATGTCAAAACAACTTAAGATCATTCCCCTGGGCGGATTCGGGGAAGTTGGCAAGAATATGCTTGCCTATGAATTTAACGGTCGTATTCTGATCGTGGATGCAGGTTTAATGTTTCCAGAAAACGATATGATCGGGATTGATTACATCATCCCCGATTTCGATTACCTTACCGGTAAAGAGAACAAAGTCGATGGAATTATCATCACCCATGGTCATGAAGATCACATCGGCGCGATCCAGCACGTCATTAAGCAGGTACCTGCCCCTATTTTCGCCACTGAATTAACCGCCGGCTTGATTGAGGTCAAATTAGCCCGTTCCGGATTAGCCGGAAAGGTGGACCTGCGCAAGGTAAAAGCCAATTCTGAAATTCAGATTGGTCCTTTTAAAGTCGAGTTTTTCCATGTCAGCCACAGCATCCCAGATGCGGTTGGGATCGGAATTACAACCGCGGCTGGTTTGGTTGTTCACACCGGCGATTTCAAAATCGACCACACGCCCGTTGATGGATGGACCACCGATTTCGCGAAATTAACTGAATTTTCACGACGCGGGGTTGATATCCTCCTCAGTGACTCAACCAACGCCGAGAGACCAGGCTGGACCCAAAGTGAACAAGTCATTACGCCTGCCTTTGAATCTGTCATTCAAAATGCTCACGGCAGGGTAATCGTAGCGACCTTTGCCTCGCTCATCTCCCGCCTTCAACAGGTGGCTGACGCCGCGATTAAATTTGAACGTAAGGTGACTTTTGTTGGCACCAGCATGGTGGATAATACCAAAATTGCCCGCAAGCTCGGTTATCTTATCATTCCGGATGAGTCCATCCTCCCCATTGAGGAAGCTCTCAAATTACCTGACGACAAAATCGTAATCATGTGTACCGGTTCCCAGGGCGAGCCATCCTCGATCATCGGCCGCTTATCAGCTGGTACCAATCGGCAGTTCGACCTGAAACAGGGCGATACGGTAGTACTCAGTTCTCATCCGATTCCCGGAAACGAGGAAGCGGTTAGCCGCACAATCAACCGGATGCTTCGAATGGGCGCGGACGTGATACACGACGGTCTTGCCCAGGTGCATGTTTCCGGTCATGCCAGCCAGGAAGAACAGAAACTAATGATTAACCTGGTCAAACCGCGATATTTTATCCCAATGCATGGAGAACTTCGTCAGTTAATCAAACATGCTCAAACAGCCAACGAACTTGGCATTCCAAAAGAAAACATCCAGGTCATTGAAAACGGGCAAACGGTTGTTTACGAAAAAGGGAAACTTGCCCTGGGTGAACGTATTCCAGGTGGTTACATCGTGGTCGAAGGTGACAGCATCGGCGACCAGAATTGGACGATTCAGAAGGAACGTGAGGCACTTTCTCGTTCTGGAATCCTGATCATCAACCTTGGAATTGATAAATTTACCAACCGGGTTTTAGATGAGCCAGAAATTTTAACACGAGGTTTTATTTCTGATGATGAAGCCAAAGCCTTTATTCCTAAAGTAAGCAAACGAGTCGTGGATGTAATTCACTCCGGTGGTTTTCAGATGGAAAAGGATATCGTGAGCATCGTAAAAACCTTTGTCTTCAACGAGACCCGCAAACGTCCGATGATTTTTGTGACCATGACAAAAGTCTAACGCGCTGAAATCCAATCTGCGATTGTTCGATCGATTTTCCCCATTGGGAAGTCAGCAAGCATCATCAAATCAACCCAAACTCCTCCTCGCGTATCCTGAGGGGGAGTTTTTTTAATCTCACCCAGATAGACTTCTTCGATTACTTTGAAATGCGTGTACGCGTGCCTGATCACCAGAATTCTACGCTTGAATTCAAACTCTTCCCCGATCAGACTGGACAAGGCATTGATTGAATCATGGAGTGAAATATTTTCAGCATCTACGGCTGGAAATTCCCACAAGCCACCCAGGAGTCCGTTAGCGGGTCGTCGAAATAAACAAACCTTTCCGTCAACGATCAGCACCACACCGATTTTTTTAACCGTTGGTACGATCTTCTTTTCTGTCCGCAAAGGCAAACCGGTTGGGTTTTGCCTGGAGGAGCAGTCTAACGCTACCGGACACGCCGAGCAATTTGGAGCGGTTGGCTTGCAAACCACCGAGCCTAAATCCATCAATGCCTGATTGAAATCAGCAGATCTCCCTTTGGGAAAGACCAGCTGGCGGTAACCTTCAATTTCCGCGGCGAATTCTTTCGTTCCGAGGAGGCTCGAAATTCCGAATAAGCGCGCAAAAACCCGATTGATATTGCCATCCACCGGAAAAGTATCCTGATCGAATGCAAAGGAAGCGATCGCGGCCGCGGTATAAGCCCCAATTCCCGGTAGTGCCCTCAATTCATCCAGATTTTCGGGAAATTTTCCGGCGTGCTTAGCCACAAGTATCTTTGCAGCCTCATGCAATTTTCTGGCGCGGGAGTAATAACCCAAGCCTTCCCAGGCTTTTAACACCTCCTGCAAATCCGCGTTTGCCAGGCTGAAGATGTCTGGAAAACGCTCCATCCAGCGCGAATAATAGTGTATTACGCTTTCAACTCTGGTTTGTTGCAGCATCACTTCCGAAATCCAGACCTTGTATGGGTTCTTTACGTCTCGCCAAGGCATGCTACGCGCGTTTTCCGCGTACCAGTTCAAAATTTTTCTTGTGATTTCATTCATATTAAAAATACGCGCCCGTGGATGGTTGTCTTTTTCAACGACCTCGAGCGCGTGTTTCCTCTTGTTGGTTGGTAGTTTAGAACTGAAAACCCTTTTTCGCCTCAACCAGTTTTTGATCGAAGTTCTCAATGTAATCAAATAGCTGGTATTTTATCTTTGCCCAATCTTCGGTAGAAAGAACCTTACGGGCTTCTTCCAGATCTGGCGCCAACAAGGCGACCTGAATTTGTGGGTATTCTCCATAGATTGTTGCCCAGGCTTCGGAAGGTTTTAATCCGAGGCGTTGGATGCCGGGGATCAATTCACGAATAACAAACTCGTAATATTCACCTTCTTTTTCTGGAGCGATATCCCAGGTCATCAGGATCTTGATCGCCATTATTCTTCTTTGCCGTTTCCTTTGGTTGTCATCTCCAACACAATTACCTTGGTCTCCTCACCTATGCTCGATTTCGTGATCTTCAAGGAGGTTTCTGGTTGAACATCTGAAATGCCCATCTCTTTTAAAAATCGGGTCAATGGATCCAGTTCCAGTTTTAAACCCGGCAATTGGTAATGCATTGGGATAACGATATTTGGTTCAATCATTGAGATCAATTCAGCCGCTTTTGAGGCATTCAGGCTCTTTCCGCCGCCAACCGGAACCAAGGCCACATTCACATCTCCCAAGGCTTCAATTTCTGCCTGGGTTGGCAATTGTTTCAAATCACCAAAATGCGCGACTTTAATCCCGTCAAAATCGAAGTGAAAAAGCAAATTTTTTTCAATCTTCCCGTTCCCATGTTCTGTCAGCACACCGGTGATAAATACCCCGCCGATTTCATACTCGCCTGGGTTCGCGATCACATGGGAGGTACCTTTGACCGCACTCACAAAATTATGACCCGGCGCGTCATGGCTGATTGTAACAATATCCGCCTTTAACTTTAACGGTTCAAACCCAACCGTTTCATTATTGTAAGGGTCCATCACGATCGAAGACATTCCACGTTCCATTATTCGGAAACAAGAATGACCATACCATACGATTTCCATAAAATCTTCTCCAAAAGCTTTCGATGTTCCAACTCTTAGATTATACCAACGGAAAAACCAGCGACAAGTTTTACCTTCCAATGCTAAAAAAACAAAAACTGTGCTATTGTTAATATAAGAATTCAGTACACACAACGTCCAGATCGGAGGATGTGATGTCAAATAAAACCAACCCCCTCAAGCACATTTTATTAGCGGATGACGGTACCGAGAATATGGTTTCCGCCATCAAATTCCTTGCTGACCTTCCTCGGGGAGATGATTGTACAGTGACCGCGATCCGAGTCTTCACTCCAACAGAAGGATCGGAATACTCCCGGATCGAAGAGGAAATGAGTGTAACCCGCAATTTCCTCAAGAGCCGGCATTTCCATTTCTCCGCTGAAGCTAAACTCGGTGATCCAGTCAAGGAAATCATTCACCGTGCGGAAACTCTCCAACCGGATCTGGTGGTCCTTGGCAGCAAGGCAACCGGTAAGTTAGGCGGATTGTTGGGTAATGTAGCGACAGAGGTGACCCACGCTGGAAAATGGCCGGTCCTCATCGTCAAAAAACAATTTCAACAGCTTCGCAAGGTGCTGCTCGCGGTAGATGGTTCGGAATTCAGTCAACACACCGCTGATTTTCTGAACACTTTTCCACTTAATGAGCCTTGCTGCTTAACGGTGACCCACGTTGTTCAGCCGGTTCAGGTCACTTACCCAATTGAACCGGCCGGGATGGCTCTTGCCGCGATTTCCCCCGCCGAAGAAGAGCGGATCAATAATGAAAATCTTGCCACCGGAAGGGAAATGGTGAACAAGATTAGCGCGACTTTAACTTCCTTCGCTGAGATTGATCATGTCGTCGTCTTGGGAGATGTTGTTGAAGAAATTCTCGCCCTTCTCAAGAAAGGCGAATATGACCTGCTGGTAATCGGCAGTCGAGGACATGGCAACCTGAGCGGTTGGCTACTCGGCAGCATTTCTCGCAGTTTGGTTCAATCCGCGCCGAGTTCGATCCTCGTATTTAGAAGCGGTACCTGAAATTTAATTTCATCAGCCCCCGAATAATCGGGGGCTGAATCTTTAATTTTTCTGGAAAACCTTTTTAAAGCCATCCCCCACCAAAAACGGAAAATAAAGAATCAAGAAGGACGCCAACCCAATCAATTCCAAAAATGGTATGTACAATGGCCACGCCGGAAGGAGGTCGATTACCGAGGCTGTGGCTGGTTTTTGGTTGATGAATAAATAATTGCTTCCGAGCATGAGATTGATTAAAAAGACGATCACCATGTAAACATTGGCATAGATCAAAACTTTTAGAATATCCTTCCAAGTCGGTCTCAGTCTTTCAACAACCGTCATAAACACCCCGGTCAGGATCAGGAAACTATGCGCGGTCACTGTTTGTAAATAACGGAAATGTGGAAAACCGTATGCCCCTGATTCCGGTGTAAGGACTGCTTGAATCGCTCCACCAACCCCCAAAAAATACACGAACGGAAATAAACGCCGATCGTCGGTTAACATCATAAAGCCAGCGACCCAAATCATCAGGCTGCACATGTGCAACGGGAGCATGGTTTGCACGGTCCAGGTGTGGTTAAAAACATTCCAAAGATGCCAGCTAATCTCCGCGCCCCACATGAAAAATACGATCGCGTACCGGGTAAAATCCTTTACCTTCTGGGAGGCGTTTCGGATCATGACAACATAAACGATCAAGATTAACAATGTAATCAAGGTCGCGATATGGCCCGAACCGAACAATTCGAACGGTGGGCCATCGTAATCAACCGAGAAGTATTTTCCAAAATCCATATTAATCTGCTCCTGAATAAAATAAATAATGAATATTATGACATACATGCTTCTTCAATCAAATAAGGAATCTTACGATCCTGATCCAGATTTTTTAACAAAAAAACCCTGTCGTTTTTCAACGACAGGGTCCACTATTTGGGTAGCTCAAACCTATCCGATCAGTTAATCCGTCCAGCTTTTAGATCAATGCTGCCCGCCTCCCTTACCATTACCACCTGCCCAACCCGGTCGGCCAGCTTCGCCGCGAAAAGTAAAGACCACTCCGCTTGAATCCAAGGTAATCGTCGCGGCGGAAATCAACCCTTCCGGATTCTGGTAACCAGTAACCGTAACAGTTTCCCCAACCGTTGGAACAAAACCGATCGAAAGCGAGTAATTCTGATTGCCAGTCGCTACACCAACCGTAATGCCATCATCGGTCAGCAGGGTGAGGGTACCGTATTCATAGGCAACAACTTCACCATGGTAGGTTATTAATTCAGTGCTCATCACCCCGGCCTGACCAGCGACGCCCTGTCCAGTGGTTCCCTGATTTCCTTTACCATTTTGACCGGCAAATGTCCCAGCTTGGCCGGGGATGAAATCGGCCTGGGCAGCTGCCTGTGGGTCTGAATTTGGATTGGCAAAAACCTGGCCCTGATTTCCCATACTCCCGGAGAGGATGCCCATCAACATATCGGCAGATATGAGTTGGACCTGGTACTCAAGTCCGGATTCCGTCTGGAATGCGCCAGCCATATTGCGCAGATGATTTCCGGCCCGGGTCATTAAATTTTGATACACATATTGGGTATCGGTATTGTCCGCTCTCCCAATTCTCTCAGTCAAGGCGTTTATTTGGAATTCAGCTGCGTAAGCCAAACCCTGGTAGGCGGAAGCCTTGTCCAATTCTATTAACATCATCGATAACTCATAGGCACTCTGGATTGCCACATCTGAATAAATACCCTTGCTTCCAGATTCGAATGGGTATCTTTCCTTTAATATCGCGAATTGACCATCCAATTCTGACCTTGTAACGACCATTTGTCGGAATTCATTCATATCCCACTTGTTCACCGCGTATTCTTCTACATCAGAAACCATACGATAGGTCTCCGCCAAAAAAATCAGATCAGCCGCTTCCTGTTCAGTTAATTCAGAGGTCGGAATCGCCCCCAAAGCATTCAATTTTGTAGTTTCGGTGTCTTGTTCAAACCAGTTACCAAAGGGGCTGCCGCCAGCGGCATCAACAACCACAACATTGTAAAACGCGCTACCCCCTGCCACCACCAGAGCAGCCGCTAAAACTCCAATAAAAATGTTCTTCAACATGATTTTTTTATTTCCTTTCGTATTCCCGCTTTGCGGGTTTTGAAAGAATAGTACCGATTAATTGTAAAGATTTTGTGAAATTATTATGAAGAACCTTGAAAGAAACCTAAAATACTGGCAATTAAGCAATCTTTGCAATTTCTTTACACTTTCTTCCAAACTTTTATTAAAATGATTTCTATACTATGCTGCGTAATCAATCCGCAATGGAGGGCACATGGAGCCAGAAGAGAATGAAAATAAATCCGGAACAACCTCAAATACGGTTGTATCCCGGTTGGTAGAAAAATACAAACCACAGGGAATGCCTGAGGACGATCGGGGAAGGATGAAGCTTGTTGTCAATAACTTGGTCCTTCACCTGCACCCATCCAAAGTCAACGCACGATCCTTACAATGGACCTATACCTGGGGCTTGGGCGGACTTTCCGCTATTTTGATGGCACTCCTAGGTGCGACCGGGGTGATTTTGCTCAACAATTACACTCCTGCCGCTCCGCAAGCTTATCTCGATATTCTGGAGATCCGCAGTAATGTCTGGTTCGGTGAGTTGATTCGAAACCTGCACCATTGGAGCGCGAACCTGCTGATCATCGTCGCGGTTCTTCATCTAATTCGGGTATTCGCCACAGGCTCTTATCGGCCACCTCGCGAAACTAACTGGATCATCGGCGTTTCGATGCTCGTTCTCATCCTCGGGTCCAACTTTACCGGTTACCTGCTCCCCTGGGACCAGCTTGCCTTCTGGGCGATTACGGTCGGAACCAGTATCATCAGCTACATTCCTTTTATTGGTGAAAGTCTCACACGTTTGGTTCTGGCCGGCCCGGAAGTCGGCGCTGGAACTTTGCTTAATTTTTACTCCTTGCACATCGCCATCATCCCCCTCTTTATTTTTGGGCTGATGATGTATCACTTCTGGAGAATTCGCAAAGACGGCGGTCTGACCATTCCGCGGACGGTTGAGGAGGTTGACCAAAATATTCCCGCCGATTCCGAAAAAGTTACCACTATTCCTCACCTGGTTCAAAAAGAAATGATTTTCGCCCTGGGTTGGGTCGCTGCCATTATCATCTTCGCCGCCCTGGTCCCTGCCCCTTTGGAAGGGATCGCCGACCCCAATGTTTCGCCAAATCCCGCCAAAGCACCCTGGTATTTCATGGGATTGCAGGAAATGTTGTTACATTTTCACCCGGTCGTAGCGGCATTAATCATCCCCGGCGTGGTTTTTACAGGCGTACTGCTCTTACCTTTCTATGATGTCGATTCCCGCAACATCGGTGTATATTTCAGGTCCACCCGCGGCCGAGGATTAAGCTTTTTAGCCGCCGGTTTGGCGTTCATTCTGACCCCCGCCTGGGTTTTGGTTGACGAATTCCTCATCGATTGGAGCGCCTGGCTGCCCGCCTGGGATACCCTCATCACAAACGGCCTCGTACCGCTGGCTGCCATCGTCTTACCCCTTATTCTGCTCGACCAATGGGTAAAGTCCGCCTTCAAAGCCGATACCGAGGAACGAGTTGTATTCATCTTCGTGTTTCTTTTCACCGCTTTCCTCATTCTCACCATCATTGGAATCTTTTTCCGTGGTCCCGGAATGAGTATGTATTTACCGTGGGCAATGCCCGCGGCGCATTAATGTACGGAGGTTCAAATGACTGAAAATAGCGGCCGCCAAACTGGCCGAAGAGATTTTTTGAAAATAACATGGGCAATGCTGGCGGGGCTGGCAGCTTTGGAATCGGGAGCGCTTACCTTAGCCTACCTTCAGCCCCGGCTTGCGGAAGGCCAATTTGGAGGCATCATCAACGCCGGACCAATCGAAAATTTTCCCAATAATTCGGTTACCCACCTTACCAACGGCAGATTTTACATCGCCCGCATGGAAGATGGCGGTATGCTCGCCATTTATCATCGGTGCACTCATCTTGGCTGCACAGTCCCATGGGACGCGAATCAAAACAAATTTATCTGCCCTTGTCACAGTTCAGAATTTGACTTGAGCGGTGATGTGCTTAACCCGCCCGCTCCCCGCCCGTTGGATACCTTTGCCCTCGAAATCGTAGAGGGGCAGGTCATGGTTGACACATCCAAACCAATCCAGCGTAGTTATAGCGATTTGGTAGAGGTGGTGTACCCATGATAAACGGAGTAAAAAATAATTACGAAGTGGTTCTTGGAACCTTCTTCACCGCCATCATTGTTGCTGTGCTTGGATTCGTCCTCATGGCTGAACCAACCCGCATCGAAACAGCCAGTCAACAAGTAATCGACGGCCAGATTTCCGACGCGATGGCAATTTACGCTGAAAATTGTGCCCTCTGCCATGGAATCGCCGGCGAGGGCATTGGCACCAATCCGCCCCTTAATTCAGAGGGTTTGCGCGGCATGGATCCGTCCGATTTGTATAAAACGATCTCGCGGGGCAGATATAATACCGCCATGCCAGCCTGGGAAGATACCGAAGGCGGGCCACTTACCGAATACCAGGTGGATGAATTGGTCACGTTCATCCAATACGCGGATTGGCAGGCTACCAGCGATATGGTCGTCAATATGGGCTTGGCGCCTTTGATTCCCTTTACTACTGAGCCGGACCCTGAACTGATCGCCCAGGTGGCAGCCCTTCCGAATGGAGAGGTTCTCGCTCAGGCGCTTACAACCTATTCCGCCCAATGTGTCAGCTGTCATGGCGCGGATGGTTTGGGCACCTCAATCGCGCCCGCCATCAACTCAGTAGAAACACGCTCCAAAACGACCGAAGAGATTGAACGGATTATCCAGCTTGGTGTACCCGGCACTTTAATGGCGGGTTGGCAAAACATCTTACCTGCCGATCAGGTCAGCGCGATGATCGAATTGGTCACTCGTTGGGAGGAAATTCCGCTTGGAACCGTTCCCGCCCCAGATGTGCCCATCCAAACCACCGCGGAATCGATCGCGCTTGGATCGCAGCTCTTTACCGCCAATTGTTCCATGTGCCATGGTCCTGAAGGTCAGGGTACCCAACGAGCCCCGTCCTTGAATGTTCAATCTTTTCTTAACAATACCAACGACCAGGCCATGGAATTGATCATCACCAATGGCGTCCCTGGAACCGCCATGCCAGCCTGGGGAACCAGGATGGTGGAGTCGGACATTGAGGCGATTGTCGGTTTTATCCGCCAATGGGAACCAACTGCTCCGGAAGTTGCCAGCCCGGTTCGCGGTCGAGGCGGACCCCGCTGGGCGCAAACGAGCTCCACCGCCGCCTTGCCGCAAGGCAGCGCCGAATCTACAGCTCACCAACAAGAACTCGGCAATGATTCAACAGCTCAGGGATCCGAAAACGAACTTCAGGGTCAGGGAAGTCAAGGTCAAGGCGGTTTTCGAGGCGGGCAAGGTGCCGCGTCCACCATTCAAACTGGATCAGAACCGCTCGATTGGCGTATCCTCACCGGAATCTTCCTCGTGCTTGCTGTCGCCTTCAGCCTGGTGAGTGCAGGGATGCACCTTTTGCGGCAAAGCCCCCGACTTTTACAAAAGAGGGACGATGACAGGCCTAAAGCTGACTGACTTTTTCCTTGACGGAACAAGCGGGCGGAAGGTAAAATAAAGCTCCACTGGGGCGATGGCGGAATAGGCAGACGCAACGGACTTAAAATCCGTCGATGGAGACATCGTGAGGGTTCGACCCCCTCTCGCCCCACAAAAAAACCACTTTTTGAGTGGTTTTTTTGTTCCAACTTTAATGGAATAAGTTCACCGCAAGCAAAACTTGCTACGGGTTGGTCCTCGTTGACACGTTCACTTTCCATGTTTTTTCCAATGAGATGGCAGGCGCGCAGAAGCGAGCTATCCTTCTCAGGAAAATTACTCAAAAAACATCAACCCAAGCCTTCTGTTTAGCCAATCCTGTTCTCTTCACTCTAAACAGCGGTTTGGACTGTTATTCTTGATATACAAAGAAACTTCAATTAAGCCGATTTTATTCCTTGATCCCTGCCGGTTTGGGCTTACGGATATTAATGAATTCGACCATACTGTCTTGGTAAATTTCCGCCCAGCGCTAAAACGGATAGCTTTTGATAGGTTGCGAGGCGTTTAATCGCCCCAGGAGAATTCTATGAATACATTATCAACGTCACAAAAATATGGTTTAGCCATCCTGCCTTTTCTGGCAGCCTGGTCATTCGACTTTCTTTTCTATGACAAGCCTTGGGGGATTAATTTCCCCATTTTCATCGCTTTCCTGGTCGCGGTTGGTCTAGGATTCGCGGCCCTGAATCAGGTTCGCCCAAATTCTAAAAGTCTCTGGCTGCTCATACCGATCCTTCTCTTCCCAATCGCTTCCGTCTTTCGCTCGGACCCAATCACGCTGGTGTTTAACGTTTTTATCACCTGGGTCTCATTGGTCGCTTTGGTACTTACTTTCAGGGGAGGTCGTTGGGCGGAATATTCAATTTCTGACCTCCTTGAAAAACTCCTCCACTACGTTCTTTACCTCTTTACCAAACCATTTGGCCTGCTCACTGGCTCCAATAGTGGAAACCCCTCGCCCAGAGAATCCACTGGAAAGAGCACTTGGATCGCGATATTGCGCGGTTTATTACTCGCCTTGCCAATTATCATCCTGCTTGGAGGGCTGCTGGCTTCCGCTGACGCGGTCTTTGAGGAGAACTTAAAAAATTTCTACGCCTTCTTCAATTGGGAAAATCTGATCGAGTTTATCCTGCGTTCCATGCTCGTATTGGGATTGACCATTTTCATCGCGATCACATATTTCTTCGCGGTCGAACGCTCGAATGACGGGCAACTATTTGGGTTGGAAAAACAAGGAATTGCCCGCTTTTTAGGGCAAATTGAAGCCAACGTCGTCCTCCTCCTTGTTAATTTGCTCTTCCTCTTTTTTGTAGTTATTCAATTTCAATATCTGTTCGGCGGTGAGACCAATATCCACCTCGATGGCTATACCTACGCGGAATACGCCCGCCGCGGTTTTGGCGAGTTGATCGCGGTGGCGATTGTCTCCCTGGTCATCCTTCAGGTCATTCATTCCATCGTAAGGCGCGAGAATCAATCTCAATCCCGGGTCCAGATTGTTCTGTCGGTGCTCATCTTCATCCAACTATTAGTAATTTTGGCTTCTGCCTACCAACGACTGAACCTTTACGAATCGGCTTATGGTTTTTCCCGTCTGAGAACCTATTCCCACGTCTTCCTGGTCTGGCTCGTCTTGCTCCTCCTGGCCTTGGCAATTTTTGAAGTTCGCCGGCTTTCACGTTATTTTCCTCTGGCGCTTTACCTCACCGCCCTCGGAATTGGGGCAACCATCAATTTTATGGGTGTTGACGTCCGCATCGCTGAATGGAATATCAACCGGTCTATAAGTTCCAACAAGCTGGATATTGCCTATCTTTCCACCCTTTCTTACGACGCGCTTCCTGTTCTGACTCAAAAATATCAATCAACCGAATTGAGCCAGACCCAACACGACCAAATCGGCGCGGCCATTGCCTGCATGACGGAAAACCTCAACGATCAGCCAGATCAAAGTCTTTTCTGGCAAGGTTTTTCGTTCTCCCGTCTGCAAGGGGAAAGTGCCTTGGACCAGGTAACTTCTCAAATTGATAATTATCAGCGTCTTACCGATGAAAATTACCTCCGCTATGTTGAGCTTAACGGTCAACGCTTTGATTGCGACGTAACAAACCCCGATTGATAAGGCGCAATGCAGCTCTGGTTGTGTAAAACATCAAATAACTTTCCCTAACCTGAAAAGTGGCTGGATTTTGGCGAAATCCAGCCACTTGAAGCCTCTTCCGCTATCAAACCAATTGATTTTCCACTATAATATTCTTACTGCCTGATCATCAGATCGAAAGGAACATCAATGTATTTAAATAGAACCCGATTGGAAGAGATCGAAAATTCCACTTTGGCGCCCTATGCGGTCCGCTCCTCCGAAACCAAGGGGCGTGAATATCTTGACAAGGAACCCGATTATCGGACTGTTTTCCAGCGCGACAGGGACCGAATTTTGCATACAACCGCATTTAGAAGGCTGGAATACAAAACCCAGGTTTTCATTAACTACGAAGGTGATTATTTCCGCACCCGCCTTACTCACACCCTTGAAGTCGCCCAAATTGGACGGACCCTGGCTCGCGCCTTGGGCGCGAATGAGGATCTGGTGGAAGCTATCTGCCTTGCCCATGATTTAGGCCACTCACCTTTTGGCCATAGCGGGGAACGCGCGCTCAGCCGGCTGATGAAAGATCATGGCGGTTTTGACCATAACAAACAAACATACAGGATCGTTACCGAGCTTGAGAATCGCTATCCGAATTTTCCGGGCCTCAACCTCTCCTGGGAAGTCCGTGAAGGAATTGTCAAACATGAGTCTGAATATGACATCAGCGATGCAAGCGCCCTTGATCCTCATCTGCGCGGCAATCTTGAAACCCAGATCGCCAATGTTTCCGATGAGTTAGCATACACAACTCACGACCTGGATGACGGGCTTCGCTCAGGAATGCTAACACCTCAATCACTTCAGAGTATCTCCCTCTGGCAAATTTTGGCGGAAACATATCAATGGCAAGGTCCCGGGCTCCTCGAAATCGACCGTCACAAGATGATCCGACATCTGGTTGGAATCCTGATTACGGATATGATCGAAGCCACCGACCTTCGTTTGCGGGCTACCAATGTTCACTCCGCGCTCGATATTCAGAAATTGAATTACAATATTGTCAGCTTTTCGGATGAAATGGCGCGCCGCAACCGAGAATTGAAAGATTTTTTATACAAAAAGCTTTACCGTCATTACCGGGTCATTCGCATGCAGGTAAAAGCAGAAAATATCATCAATCAAATTTTCGATTCCTATACAAACGAGCCATCCATGCTGCCAGATCAGTTTCAAAGTCAGCTGGTCAGTCGCGGCTTGGAAAGAACAGTTTGCGATTACATCGCGGGCATGACAGACCGCTTCGCGATCGAAGAACATCAAAAACTCTTCGATCCCAATATAAAGCCCTGATATAATTTCTAAGAACAATTATTGAGCCGGGCTTGAAGTTCAAACCCGGTTCTTATTTTGGAGGAAAGGATGAATGAACAACTGTATTTAACCGAAGAGGAAGCCAAAAACCTGCGTGAGGAGCTTGCCGAATTAACCGGTCCACGTCGCGCGGAATTGGCTATCCGCTTAAAAGAAGCCAAAGCCATGGGAGATCTTTCAGAAAACGCTGACTGGCACAAGGCAAAGGAAGATCAGGGTTTTCTTGAAGGCCGCATCCAGGAAGTTGAATACATCCTCAACAAATCCTTGGTTATTACCGATCGGGAAGCCAAATCGCGCCTCGACACGGTGCATGTTGGCAATACGGTTCAAATTGTCATCACGATGGACGGGGTGGTAGACGATCCTGAGGAATACAAAATTGTCGGGGTTGAAGGCGCCAATGTCGCCGAACGAAAAATCTCGAATGAATCACCACTCGGTAGGGCTTTAATGGGGCATCGGGTTGGCCAGGTGGTTACGGTACAAAGCCAAAATGGCGAGTACACCGCCAAGATTCTTAAGATCACTTAAACAAAATTCAAGCAGAATTTTTCAAAGAGTCCGCCTTCAACGGGCTCTTTTTGATTACAAGGATCGAAATATCATCGCTCAATGCGGAATTATTGGTCATTTCACGCACCGCGAAAAGAATGTCATCAAGGATTTCCGCCGCGTTCATTGCCGGATCCGCCTGTTGGAGTAGAGAACTCAACCTTTCCTCTCCAAACATCTCTCCAACCGGAGAGAAAGCCTCCGTGATTCCATCTGTGTAAAAACAAACCACGTCCCCATCGGAAATACTGGTCGAACTCTGGCCATATTGCGCGTCCTCCATCGCTCCAAGCGCGATACCTGTACGCGTCAATCGGGAAATCTGATTGTTGCTAATCACGATCGGCGGGTTGTGGCCCGCGTTTACGTAATCCAAGTTGCCGTTATTCGTATCCAATATCGCCAAAAAGGCGGTTACAAACATGCCATTTTCACAATCCGGGGTAAGTTTTCGGTTCAACCAGGCCATCATATCGGCCGGATTGTTAAATAAACCGGTGCTGGCGCGTAACAAGGTTCTGGTTGAAGCCATAAATAACGCCGCGCCAATGCCTTTGTCAGCAACATCCGCGATGAAAATCCCAAATCTCCCTTCACCCAAATCGATGAGATCATAAAGATCACCGCCCATCTGTTTGGCGGTAAGCCATTCCGCGGCGATCTGCCATTCCGCGTTAATGGAAGGATTTGAAGGTAGGAAAGTTTTTTGAATTTGGCGGGCTACATTGACCTCAGTTTCCAAACGTTCCCGGTCAATTTTCTCACTTTGATAATTCTCATTCTGGATGGCAAGGGTGATTTGCTGGGCTACTCCGATAAGAATCTCCAACCGCCTGTCTCGGAATCGTTTGCCTCCCTCAGCCTCCTCCACCAGCAGAACGCCCAAAATGTCATTTTTAAGGACCAGGGGGATCGCCATCAGAAGTCGGTCATCTAACGAATAGGTCGAGCCTTCTCCGCGATCATTGGAGAATTCGGCTTCTGACCATAAATGGTCGCCTTTGTAGCCATCCTTGCTGATCATTACCTCTCCGCTATTAAGCGCTTGCGCCAGGATTGGCAAGTCTTCTGGTAAAAACGGTTTTTCCCAGTGGCTCGCGGATTCTTTCTCCATGCCATATTGGTTGGCCAGACAAATTTTTTGGTTGTCTACCCAGGTAAAAATCGCGACTTTGTCCACGCCGACCAAAATTGGAAGTGATCGGGTGATCGTCTCAAAAATTTCGTTCAGGTTGTTTAAACTCACCACCGCCTGAGCAATTTGCAGCAAAGTCGCTGACGCGTAAGCTTGCTGTTGGGCGTTATCATACAGGCGAGCGTTTTCGATGGAAACGCTGGCATAAGAGGCAAAAGTTGAGGTCATCGCCGCCGCCTCATGACCATATCTGCCGGCGGTGTGATGGGCCAGTGTCAATACACCCAAAGGCGATTTTGCGATTGTCAGAGGTACGTATATGGCAGAGTGATCGGACTTATAACCACCCAGAATGGCGGAAGGACCGTAAGGGTCATCCGCCAGGCGGATGGCTGGTGAATCGTTTAAGACCATCCTGGCCAGGAGGTTAAAGGCATCTTCTGATACATCTTTGATTTGCTCCAACGCCTTGGGGTCAGCCCCATGTGACGCGGCGCAAATCAAATCACCATCTTCCACCAACCAAACCGCGGATATGTCCGCGGGCAGGTTTCGCTCCAGCTCGGTTAAGATAGCGTTCAACACCTGCTCCACGCGCACGTTTTTGGAGAGTAACCCTGCCACTTCACGCAGGCTATCCACCGACTGGCGGCGCCATTGCTCACTATGGTACAGTTCCGCGTTTCTAATCGCGCTGGCAATGTTATCTCCAAGGGTCTCCAGGGTGATGCGATCCTGTTCACTGAAGGCGTCGGCAAGGTCGCTTTGAATATCCAAAACCCCGTTCACCATCCCATTGAACAACAGGGGAACTGTTATTTCGGAGACCGTATTGTAAGGCGGAAGGGGAGATTCGATATAACGCGGGTCACTCTTCACGTCTCCGGAAATAATCGTCTCACCGTTGCGGGCACACCAGGGAATGAACCCGGTCGGGTCATCGAGATCAATGACATAGCCCTCCAAAATCGAAGACCTCTCACCAGCCCCGCCTTCATAACGGATCTGGCGGCGATTGTGATGCACACTGAAAAGGTGCACAAAGGGAAAGCCAAGTTTTTCGTTCACCAGCTTTCCGACCTCATTCATCAACTCATTCAGGTCGAGGATTGAGGTAATCTGATGTCCGGCTTCCATGATCAGGCGCATACGGGCAGCCTGGGCTTGCTGTTCTTCAAGGAGGATCGATCCTTCGATCGCCAAGGCGATGGTATCCGCCAGCGACTTAAGCACCATGATGTCCACCTGGTGAAATCCATCCACGTTCTCCGAGTGAATTTCGAGGGCGCCGATGACTTGATCTTCGGTTTTGAGCGGGATCGCGACGCGCGAGCGGGTTTCAGGCAGCTCTTCCACTTTCAACCCGGCAGCGGAAATCTCGGTTATTTCGGTCATCTCACCGCTTTGTACTGCCAATCCAGCCGGATCTTTGCCCCACTCAGCGCTATAACTAAAGCTCCTCACGCTGCCGCTTTCCCTTGTAGCTCCTCCGATTGCCGCCCGGCAAAGGAGTTCCCGCCTTGTTTTGTCAAAGGTAAAGATTCCGACCCCATAAACTTTGAAACCTGTGAGAATCAGTTTTGAGGCTTTTTCACACATCCGGTTAATATCTGGTTCCCGAATCAGTTCCGCCGATACCTGTTCAAGGACTTTCAGCTGGCGCAAGCGCCAACGTTCAATTTCCAACTGGTGCCAGGCTGAATAGGCAATCGAGATTGTTTTTGCCACCCCATCGAGGGCTTTTTCCTCTCCGAGTGTAAATCTACCGATCCCTCTCCTCCAAACCTCCACAGCCCCTTGCACCAAATCGTCCTTTAAAATCGGGATCGCGATCCGATCCTCTTCACCAACCCTCGAGCGGGCTGGTTTCTTTCGCTTGATCGCGTTTGATTGCAGTTCCGAATCAGGTTCGTCCGCGAAAAGTCTTTCCATCTGGCCTGGCAAACGGAATGCTCTCTCGTTCAACCACAAGTCAGCCCCGTCGCCAAATAATTCCTCCAGCGTGTTTTCAACCAATTCCTTGCGTTTGTCCATGGTTGGAGCGTCTATCAACTGCCTGCCAAGATCAAAAATCTCATTGGCGACCTGATCTCGATTTCTTTTCCTTGGTTTTTGAATTGTTCCAATCCGTTTACGCAAGTTCAAGATATTTCCAATTTTTGGGTCATATTGGTAAGTTACCTCATCCATCAACTTGTGGATAAAGTACAAACCCAGTCCGCCAACTTCCATATCGGTAACTTTGCGAGATTTTCCAGGGATTTTTATAAAATTTGGCTGGTATGGCGGGCCAGAATCGATTAAAGTAACCAGAATTCCGCCATTTTCTTTGGCTACGCGCAGCTCTATCGTATTCTCCCCTTCACCTTCGTAACCATGTTCAATGATATTTGACGCGGCTTCGTCGGTGGCTAATTGCAATTCGTAAATTTGCGTCTCGTCCAGCCCCCATTCACGCGCGCTGTTTCCAACCAAATCACGTATATCATTCAGGTTTTTGAAGTCCGCTGAGAACTTCCGAAGTATGGTCGCCATGATTAAAAAAGCCGCCCACCCATCAGGATGAGCGGCTCATCTGAAATTCCTCAAAACTTAAAAAGCACCGACCGCTGAGGTTACATCCTCAAAACTGCGGAAGAGCGCGTTGAATCCTGCCAGATCCAGCGCGGAATAAATATTTTTAGGAATAGCCGCGAATACGACTTCACCGCGATTATAGCGCTTGCAATTTTTTTGAGCTGAAATTAGAACTCGGAAACCCGCCGAAGACATAAATTCAACCTTTGCCAGGTCAACCACAATCTTGAACCGATTCTCAGCCATGACCGATTCCAACGCAGCGTTTAACTCCGGCGCGGTCGCGCTGTCGATCCGTCCGTTGATTTCCACCAAATCACAATGTTTGAATTGCTTGGTCGTTACTTCCATTCTTCCTCCAATCCGTGATGTCCTCAAAATTATAACATTTCTTGCATCTAAATGATTGACAAGCCTCAATCCCTGCGTTATCCTATGTATCCCGATCAGGACCGGCGCGGCGGAGATCTGCGAACCCCGCCAGGGTCGAAAGGCAGCAACGGTAAGGAGAACCCTTCGGGTGCCGCCGGGATCCTGATCGGCTCTTAATGAAAAGAAAACCGCGCTCTCGCGCGGTTTTTTCATTTACCTTTTTTGAAATTTATGGCATCGGATTCGCCATCGCCCAATCATCGGCAATAATGAGTTCAAGATCTACCCCGAGATTCGGATCGATTTTATACGTAATCTGAGACGGAGAAGCCATGTTGAAGAGTTCTTTTAGGAAACGTACCGTATACAGCGAGCCGCGATGATCGATAACGGTCGTAATGCCCGGATAATAAGCCGCCTGCTCCACGGTGACGACATTAAAACCCTTGGCGCGCAAATATTCCGCCGTCTTTTCCGCCAAGCCGCTTACGCTGCTGGCGTTGTAGACGCCAATTCGGGGAGCTTCCTGAACCGCGAGTTCTTCGTTGCTGCCTTGCGCCAAAGGCACAATGGAATCATTCAAATTGAAGATTTCATCTCGAAGTTCGCGAATTTTGTATGGGATCGGTTTCATGATGCTCTGGTTTTCACCATTCACCACCACACTGTCCAAAACCACCATTTCGTAATCAATCACACCTTTTTCAATCGAAGCGATATCGATATCCTTGACCATCATACCCATCTTCATGATGTCATTGAAGGTCAAATTTGTTCTTACCCCATCCTGAATATGCTCCCAAATTTGAGGAGCCTTCGCCACAAAACTGGGAAAATTCGCCGGATCGGTTACCTTGTCTTTGAAGGCGATAATCACCTGCTGCTGGCGTTTGGACCGGTCAACATCACCATCCTGGGTATAACGATTTCGAACATAAGCCAAAGCCTCAATCCCACCCAGCCGATGGGGACCAGCGCTTAACATAATATCATCCGCGCCTGGGCCGATCGGATCAATAAAGATTTTCTTGGGAACATCGACGGTAATCTTGCCAACGTCGTCAATCAATTGAGTAAAAGCCCAAAACTCAATTTGGGCGTAGTAATCGATATTTATGCCAAGTAACTGTTCAACCGCTGCCATAGCCAGTTCCGGACCACCGCCCGGCAGCTTAAAGGCTTCCCCGTTGTAGTAAGCGGTGTTAATCTTGGCGTATTCAAAACCAGGAATCTTTACCCACAGATCGCGAGGAATCGAGAGCATTCCCGCCGTCATCGTCTGCGGATCAAAAGTCAACAGAATCATCGTGTCTGAGCGGGACGGACCTTGGCGTTCTGAGTTATATAAGGGGTCATCCGGGTCGCGATATTCGGTATCCAAACCCAGAAGCAATACATTCACCCTGCTCGCGCCATCCCAAGCGGGTGGAAGATCGATGTCTGGCGCGGCCACCACAGGAGTAGGTAAGCCCTCAACGGGAACCTCTCCGTTGGATTGTTCTGAGTTTTCCTGGATCGCCACCCCCGGCAGACCGCCGATCGCCTCCATGGTGACGATCACAAAACGAGTTAACAAAAATGAGCCGACGAACAAAATCAGTGCCAAACTGGCAACGATCATGTTCCGCACTGTAAAATATTTCTTCAAATCTATAACCTTCACTTCTTATCGGGTTGGCGGAGGCACGGGCAGGTCTTCAACCTTCGTGCTCATCCATTTGTCGCCTTCATCGATTAACATGACCGGGATATCCTCAACAATCGGATATTTCCGACCGCAGGAATGACAAACCAACCAGGAATCCTTTACCAATTCCAACTCGCCGCCTCCATTTTTGACACAAACCGGGCAGCGCAAGATTTCCAACAATTCATTCGGTACCATTTTTAAACTTCCTTCTCATCATAAGATGGATCCTTTGAACGACAAATACGGTTGCAATTCTACCATTATTCATTGTTTTGTTTTTCCAACGGCTGGCACCAGCCTCGGTTTTTTAACACTTTCTCCAAATTTGACACGTCCGGGCCATATTCACATGCTTCTGCCCACGGTTGATATAACGTTTTAAAGGTATCAATAAATTGCTCGCCGCTCGGCAGCGTTACTGTCCGATCGATGACGACGGTGGCTCCCTCGGAGGGATAGTCGATCCTGCGGACCAAGCCGGGTTCCAAATCTTCATTATAGGTAATCACCGGCTCCAACGGGGGTGTAATTTCCATCGGCCCGGAGAAATTGGCGCTTACCGTCCTGCCATCCGGGGTAGAGTAAAAATTCCAAGTCAAGGAGCTGCTCGCGTCATCATAGAAAGTGCGCATCAGTATCCAATAAGGTGTGTTGTTGGTAAATTTGAGATCCACCAGCGGGAAGTAAACCGTCGCGTCAAAACCTGATAGCAACGGATTAGCTGCCCCGCCTGGATTTTGTTCATAGTAGTAAACCCGGTAGGCATGCGCGTGCCGTTCGTTGATCGGTAAACCGGCATAAAATGCCGTCCGGAAAAGGGTGGTACTCACCTGACACACCCCGCCGCCAACACCCTGAATTGTTTGACCATTGTAAATGATGAGCGCCTCGGCATATCCATTCTCCAAGGTGACATCACTCATATATTTGCCCATTGAAAAAACGCTTTCGGGTGGAATCAGAATCCCGTCAAAATTCGCTGCGGCGGTCCGAATATTCTGTCTTCTCTCCGCCGACGAGCCCCAGAAGTAAGTGGTCTGTGACGCGGTCAGTTGGGTGATGCCCAGTTGTTCCGCCGTTACATCATTGTTTACCAGCGGTTTGGTCACCAGAACCGTCAATGGAGCATCACTCTGACCATTTTCCAAGGTTTGGTTGATGGCCGCGACCGATTCATTGATATTGAGCTGGTAGCCGGTTTTGGCTTCCTCAATCAAACTCAACTCGCCAGTCGCCTCATCAAACGCGAACCGTCCATCTCGTTCCGGGTGATCAATCTCCGCGACCAGCGGAGTCAGGATGGATTTGATTGAGTCTGAGTCCAAAGCCATCACATAAGTTGACTTCCCGTCGATATCCTTCCGAACAAAGCGCAGCATCTGCGCTAATTGTTCGGGTGGAATAGTCCAGGGTCCCGGGTCATTTCCTTGAGCGTTGGGGATCGCGATCGTAAATGGCTTTGAAAGCACTTCGCGCGCCTTCTGGGCGGTCAATTCAGCGTCCATGACTTTCGGTTCGACTTCCTTCAACACCACCGGGGTCTCTGCGTCTTGAAATAACTGCATGGATGCCGCCAGAAAGGCTTTGGTCGGTTCAATGTCGATCATTGTCCCCTTTTTGCCAGGGGTGTATATCACATTCAACCCATCCAGCCGTAACTCGGCTTCCTGGGGAGAATCAAGAACGTACTCATTGATCAAATTTAATTCATGGTTTGCCAGGTTTTCATCGATACTGATAATTGGCGGGATATTAACCCCGGATTGGGCAGAATTCAGGATGTCCATCATCTGCGCCAGGATATTACCTTCACGACCATAAGAATAAGCTTTTTGAACGGTTTCCTCTACCAAAAAATTCAAACCCAACTGAGCCGGCGCTTTTTGCCAGCGCTCATCACCCGCTACCAAGGTGATCGTACCAAGGCTCGGATAGCGAACTTTTTCCTGTAATTCAGATACCGCCCGGTCCCGGGTCATGCCCGAAACATCCACACCCGCCACGTTCACCCCTGGGTAAATTCTCGCGAGGTAAAATGCCTTTACTCCAGCCGTAAGGAAAACGACCGCCAATAGAAAAAAAACCAAACCAATCAAAAAACCGGTCAATGAGTTGGGCTTGGCTCCACCCGGTATTGGATCCGTCTTCCGAAGTTCGGCCATTCTCTCAGAGCGCCTTTGGGAGGCGTAAGTTTCAGTGGGTTGGGTCATATTGCTTCCTCTTCAATCCTGGAATCAGCATGGGAACTCTCGCCTTGTAATCATGGTAAAGATCACCAAATTCTCTGGTCAACCGTCGCTCCTCAAAATAAATACCGATGAAAACGTAGATCGCGAAGATGAGATACGTCATCAATTTGACCTCGGTCATGGTCGGGTCACAAATCAGCAGAAGATAAGTACCAGAATAAATTGGATGCCGCATTAAAGAATAAAGGCCGCTTGTCACGAAGGGAACCATCTCCCCACTGCGTAGATCCGCCTGTGGCTCCAAACCAACAAAGCGCCAAAAACCGGTTTGGAGAACCGCCACACCCATTAACAATAACCCAACAGCCTGCCCGGCAAGCATCGCGGCTTTCCAGGGCATCTCAACCGAGTATAGAATTTTTGATTCGGTACTAATGTAGATCAATGCGGCGGGCAGAATTGTGACCAGCGAAAAGAAGTTATACCAGAATCGATAATAACGCTGCATAAAAACCTGACCGACCCGCTTCTCCAACCAATCCTTCCAGGTATGGCTGGCAAAAAAACTATGAGCTGCGGACCAGATTAATAAAAATACGAAAAAAGAAATCATGTTCATCATCAGTTCCCCTCATTTTAATATAGTTTTCCAGCCTCTGACCAAATGGAGCAAAATCGCAATTTTGTTACAATCGAATGGAAGATAAAAAAGAATTTATGGAGGAGTGATAGGTCATGGATGTGATCCAAGCAATTAAAACCAAAGGTGCTACTCGCGTTTTTCAATCGCTACCGCTGCCTGATGAAATGGTTACGCTCATTCTCAACGCCGGCCGGCGCGCCCAATCCTCAAAAAACAACCAGGATTGGCGTTTCGTTGCCATCACCAACCGCCAAAAGCTGATTGAGCTTTCGGAATGTGGCAAATTCGCGGGCCATATCGCGGGAGCTCCGCTGGCTGTTGCCCTTCTCTCGCCAGATCCGACTGAAAAATTCCAAACCATGTTCGACCTCGGACAAGCGGCGGCGTATATGCAGCTTGCCGCCTGGGAGCAAGGCATTGGCAGTTGTCCCGCATCGATCTATGAATTTGAAAAAGCCCGTCAAGTTCTCGGCTTCGGAGTGGATTGGCATCTCCGCATCGCGCTGTCTTTCGGTTACCCTCAGACAATGGATCAACAAACGAGCGTTGTCATCAAGAAAGGTCGAAAAAGATTGGCGGAGATCGTCGACTATATTCGCTAACCTCAGCCAGAGGGTGAGTTCTATTTGTAAAGCCTGCATCTAAAAAATTCCGGCAAGGCAAACGCAGCTTGGTGGATTTCCGGATTTAGATACTCATAAACGCCCGGCGGAGTCGGTTTGGACAAACCATTTGTCCAGGGAACATCCGAACCATACATAAATCCTATTCCGCCGCCCGGATAGGTTGGTACCTGAGCGTAATAATAAGCGGGATTTTTAAAAACTTCCTGCGCGGATTGGTAGATTTTCAAAATCAAATCATCGTCAAAATAGGGTTGTTCGCATTGGGTGGCCATCGCTCCACCTGGTTTCAAAGCCGCTGCCATCAACCGATAAAACTCATCACTGAACAATCGCTCCGCCATCCCAATCGGATCGGTTGTATCAGAAATAATCACGTCAAACTTGCTCACATTTTCCGCCAGATAGTCAAAAGCGTCTCTAATTACCAATTCAGCTCGGGGATCTGAAAGCGGGTCTCCAAAAGCGGGAAAATACTTACGGCTCACATCCACCACCATCTGATCCAGCTCGCAAAGAACCGCGTGTTTTACGGAAGAATATCGCAAGACCTGACGTAAGGAACCTCCATCACCGCCGCCCACGATTAAAACATTTTCAGGATTTTCAACCGCCAGCATCGGGACGTGGGTAATCATTTCGTGATAGCCCATATTATCTTTTTCGGTAAGCTGAATAATTCCATCTAGCACTAACGTGTTTCCAAAGAATGCCGTTCTAAAGACCTGGATCTGTTGAAAATCTGACCGCCCTTCGAATAAAACTTCTTCGATTCGCAAAGATTTTCGATAATAAGGATGGAGCGATTCAGAGAACCAGGTTTCAGCGCTCATGTTTCACTTCCAATTCGGGCATGATGAAAGGAATTTTATCGCGGGCTATTTCAGCTTCTCGATCAACTTTTCGTAATACAAAATCATCCGCCCCAAACACTCGTTTCAGCTCCTCGATGAGAGGAATCATGTTTTGCCCGATATTACAGGTAAAAAGGTCAATCGCGCAATATCCAAATTCTGGCCAGGCATGCAGGCTGGCATGGCTTTCCGATAGCAACAGGAATGCGGTAAAACCATGCGGTGCAAATTTAAACAATCCCTCATCCACGACCGTTAAACCTGCGCCCTTGACCGCCGAAGAGAACAATTCGTACGACTGCTCCGGATTCAACAACAAATCACGGTCGCATTCTGACAGATCGACGATGAAATGTTCTCCCAATTTTAAATTTGTATTCACTCTCACCTCAAATTAAAGTATGTGGGCTTGAATTATGTCCACCCCACCTCTGGCGTCAATCCTTTTTAGGTATCACTTTTGATCATTTTTAAGCCTGATTCATAGCACCATGATCATCTATTGAGCAAATGAATTAACCAATCATTAAAGCCTAAGCCAATCGGCTAATGAGAATCGGTGGTTCTTTGGATAGCGCGTCAAATGAATAACAAAATGGCGAGTTATTTAGAATTTCGTTCAATCAATTATCTGGGAATTGAGTAGAATTGGTGGTTAGGCTCGCGTTTATGAACTCCAAAGAGACAACCTTTACAAAATTACGTTCGCGGCTGGCATTGACCATGTCCGGCGGCAACTGGGTTTTAGAATTACCTGGGCGTGATCGGCGTAATTTGGTTTGGTTCTGGTTCGATGGTGTCTTTGCCGCCGCCAGCGATGTTTTCCCTCTCAATTATCTCTCCTTACTATTAATAGCCATCGGTGGAACCGGTGAACAGGTTGGGGCTTTTACCGCCCTTACCAGCCTTTCAGCCGCCTTGTTCCTCATGCCTGGCGCGTTATTGGAGGAACGGCTCGGTAATCGAAAGCTCATCACCATTATTTCAGGTGGTTATCTTGCCCGGGCAGCCTTACTGGCGATCGCTATCCTACCATTCTTCTTCAGCGGGCAAACATTAATTTGGGCTTTCATCGCTGTTTCCGTGATTCGAGTAGCGGTTGCCAACCTCGCTTTCCCGCCCTGGATTTCACTGGTTAACGACATTGTCCCATTGCATGGGCGCGGTCGATATTTTGGCAGTCGGAATACTGCCATGACTCTGGCCGTCATACTTGTTACCTGGTTGGTTGGCTTCTCAGTTTCCAACCTGGATGGAATTTCAGGCTATCAGTGGATGATCGTCCTCTCGATTGTCTTCGGATTATTATCAATTTTCTCGTTTTCACACATCGAAGACCCCAAGCCTTCCGCGAGCCGTGAACAGATCGCCGATTTTTCCCTACGCGGCGTGTGGCAGGACCTTCGCAAAAATCCGCACTTCTTCTCTTTTACTTTAATCTTTGCCGCCTGGAACTTTGTACTCTTCTTCAGTGCTCCATTTTTCAATGTTTACATGGTCGAAGATTTGCGTTTTGACGCTACCAGCATTGGATATGTACTTATCAGCGGCAGTGTCTTCAAAATGCTCACCCAGAAAAAAGCTGGCGAATGGGCAGATCGGTTTGGCGAAGGAAGAATTCTTACGATCATGATGTTCCTGATCCCGTCTGTACCGATCCTTTGGATGCTCTCCAGTACTCTTTGGCAGGTGATCATCATCAATGGCATTGCCGGGTTTTTATGGGGTGTGTTTGAGCTCACTTCATTCAATTACTTGCTGCACATCACCCCCAATATCGGCCGGAGTAGATTTTCAGCGGTCTACCAGATTATTATCACCCTTGCCGCCAGCGCTGGCGCGGCTGTAGGTACCTTGATCTATAACCAATGGGGTATTCCCGGCGCGTTTCTTTCATCGGGGTTCGGCAGGTTGGCAACCGCCATCGCCTTTATGCTCCTCACCCGATCGGTCGATCAGGCTTTACGACACAAGAAGAGCGATCCTGTTGTGCAGGATGCTGACCCTCAAAATCAATGACCAAAACTTTGATTAGAGTCAAATCGTTTTGTTATAATTTTTACGTTAAAAGGTGAATAATATGGATTATCAAAAAATCGATCTCTCCCTCAACGGACCGCTCGTAATTCAAAGGCTCGTAGATTTTATCGCTTCACAAATAAAATCTGCCGGATTTTCCAAAGCAGTCCTCGGTTTGTCTGGCGGAATCGATTCCACTTTGGTAGCTTACCTGACCGCCAAAGCGATCGGACGTGACAATCTTCTCGCGATTCGGATGCCATATCGGACTTCATCGCAAGAATCCATGTTTCATGCTCAAATCGTCGGCGAAAAACTCGGTATTCAGACCAAAACAATGGCGATTTCCGAAATGGCCGACGCCCTGATTTATTTACAGCCTGAAATGAGCCCGGTTCGCAAAGGCAATATCATGGCACGCTGCAGGATGATCACTCTCTTCGACCAATCAGCCGATTGGGGTGGGCTGGTGGTCGGTACGGGCAACAAAACGGAAGCCTTACTGGGCTACACTACCCTGTTTGGTGACTCCGCCTGCGCGTTCAATCCGGTGGGTGACCTCTTCAAAACCCAGGTCCGTCAACTCTCCCGAGAGTTGGGTGTGCCGGAAGATATTATCAATAAACCACCTTCCGCTGATCTGTGGAGCGGCCAGACAGATGAAGGCGAATTGGGCTTTTCTTACGACGACGTAGATCAACTCCTCTATCACATTGTCAACCTCGGAGAATCATTTGATGAGGTTGTCAGCGCCGGTTTCGATCCTGCCTTCGTGGCATCAGTCGCCAAGCGGATTAGAAGCAATCATTTCAAACGGGTTCCTGCCCCAATCGCTATCCTCTCCCACGACGCGGTGATCAAAGACCTGGCAGATCTGAAAGACTGGGGAATTTAACCCCAGGATGAAGATACCTCCAGCCCTTTACGAACCCAAATTCCGTGCTCTTTGGCTTGGTTCGTTAATCTCCATCGCCGGCTCACAAATGCAGTATGTAGCCATTCATTGGCACATCCGCGATCTGACAGGAGAACCCGATCCCCTGGCTCTTGGTTTGGTAGGTTTGGCAAGGCTCATCCCAACCCTTTTATTTTCCGCTCTCGGGGGCGCGATTGCCGACAACTTTGATCGTCGAAAGATCAGTCTCTTCGCTAACATCTCGGAAATGCTCACCGCCATTGCGCTGGCGGTTCTCACCTTTTCAGGTACCATTCAGCTCTGGCACATTTACTTCATCACCGCCTTGCAAGGTGCTTCTTTCTCCTTCGACCTACCAGCCCGCCAATCCATCACCCCGAACGTGGTAAGCCGCCAGAACCTCGCCAATGCCTTTTCACTCCAATCCATTGCCTGGAATCTTGGGGCGGTGATCGGCCCAGTTTTCAGCGGCTGGGTAATCGCCGGACTTGGTATGGGTTACACCTATGTTTTCAACGCGATTTCCTTCCTGGCTGTCATCTTTGCTCTGCTCAAAGTTGGCAGTATTCCGCAGGATATGAGCAAACGCGGCGGCGTCAACTTGACCGTCATCGCCGAAGGGTTCAAATTCATTTTCAATCAGAAATTAATTTTTTCCACCATGATCATGGATTTCTTTGCCACCTTTTTTGCCAACGCCCGAACCATGCTTCCGATCATCGCCAGAGATATTCTCGGTGTTGGAGAAATTGGTTATGGCTTTCTCAGCTCCGCGGAGGCATTAGGCGCCATGCTCGCCGGACTGGTTCTGACCCAAATCCGTGAGTTACGCAAGCAGGGAAGGATTTTTATCACATCGCTGGTTTTCTTTGGATTGGCGACGATCCTTTTTGGTCTTTCAAAGAATTTTTATCTTTCCATGCTCGCGATGATGTTGATGGGTGCCACAGACGCGGTCAGCATGGTCATTCGAAACCTCATCCGCCAGCTGCACACCCCGGATAATATGCGCGGACGCATGACCAGTGTGAATCAGATCTTTTTTTCCGGTGGACCACAACTTGGCGAGCTGGAAGCCGGGCTTGTTGGAAAATTTTTTGGGATTCCGTTTGCCATTGTAACCGGTGGAATTGGGGTACTCGTCTCGCTCGCCTGGGTCGTCGCGAAATATCCATTTCTCAAAAATTACGACAAACCGGATAATGTCGAAGCGGGCTGAAAAATCACCCTTTCGTATGACCATCATCACAATATAATGTGACACTTCTCTTGCATGATTGCCTGTCATGAGCGTACAATTTAACCAATCAAAACTGTTAACCTTACAAGTATTTTGTGTATAGGTTAACTTACGCGCATTAATTTATTTACTTCATTCCGCGCGTCATATATCAGATTATTGCGAAGGAGTTAATATGGATGTTGTATACCTCTCACGGTGGCAGTTCGGCCTAACCACGGTCTACCACTGGCTTTTCGTTCCCCTTACCCTCGGGCTGGGTCTGCTGGTCGCGTTCATGCAAACCCGCTACTATCAAACCAGGGATGAAACCTGGCACAAAATGACCAAGTTCTGGGGAAAACTGTATCTGATCAATTTTGCCATTGGTGTCGTAACAGGTATCGTTCAGGAATTCCAGTTCGGGATGAACTGGTCTGAATACAGCCGGTTTGTTGGTGATATTTTTGGTGCCCCGCTTGCCATCGAAGCATTACTGGCTTTTTTCCTTGAATCTACATTTTTGGGAGTTTGGATATTCGGCGAAGGCAAGATCCCCGAAAAAGTTCACCTCGCCTCCATTTGGTTGGTTGCCATTGGCTCGATTCTCTCCTCGCTTTTTATCCTCGTCGCCAACGCCTTTATGCAGGCTCCACCTCCTGGATCATTTGTTTACAACGAGGAACTTGGGCGGATGGAACTGACCAACTTTTTATTGCTAATTGGTAACCTAAAAGGATGGTTGTTCTTCTGGCATACTATCTCGGACGGTATTTTGACCGCAGCCGTTGTGATTCTCTCTATCAGTGCCTATCACTTGATTCGAAAACAGCACATCGACGTCTTCAAACGCTCTTTTGAGATTGCTACCTTTGTAACCATCGCCTCCAGTATCATGGTCTTCCTCGGAGGGCATACCATGGGTCAGGAAATGCGCGAGTTACAGCCAATGAAATTGGCAGCCATTGAGGCAATTTGGGAAACCGAGCAACCGGCATCCTTCTCTCTATTAACCATTGGAGACCTGACCGGTAAGCGTGAAGTGTGGTCGATCAAGATTCCTTATGCCATGAGCTTTTTAGCTTGTAACAATTTTAGCTGCGAGGTTCAAGGTGTTTATGATATTCAGGAACAATACGAAGCCAAGTACGGCCCGGATGATTACATTCCCCTCATGGTTGTAACGTACTGGACCTTCCGAATCATGATGGGTTTCGGATTGATCCTGATGGGTCTGGGTCTCTTCCTCTACTGGCGCATGCAGAAGAAGGACTGGTTGAACGAAAAATGGATGATGTGGATGCCTTATGCCCTCATCATGCCTTACCTCGCTAATGCCACCGGTTGGATTATGACCGAAATGGGACGGCAACCGTGGATCGTCACTGGTTACATGAAAGTGAAAGACGCGGTTTCCCCTAACCTCACCGCCGTAGACCTCTGGATTTCCTTGATTGGGTACACCGCTGTCTATACTGGTTTGGCCGTTGCCATGTTTATTTTGATGAAGAAATACGCCACCGGCAGCCCCGAGCAAGCCATGCACGAGTCGGTTGATGTGATTCCTTCCTTCAGCGGTAAGAAATAACAGGAGCAAATGATGTCATACGAGATTTTACAAATACTCTGGTTCGTACTCATTGCCATACTCTGGATCGGTTTCCATTTTCTGGAAGGTTTTGATTTTGGTGTGGGAATGTTGATGCCTTTCCTTGGGAAAAAAGACGAGGAACGACGCGCGATCATCAATACCATTGGTCCAACCTGGGATGGTAACGAAGTTTGGCTGATTACCGCTGGTGGTGCTACTTTCGCCGCTTTTCCACATTGGTATGCCACCATGTTCAGTGGTTTTTACCTCGCCTTGTTCCTCCTCCTGGTCGGCTTGATTATCCGAGGCATCTCCATGGAATATCGCTCAAAACAACCCGAGCCTGCCTGGCGGTCACGCTTCGATTGGATGATCGCGACCGGATCATTCCTTGCGTCTTTATTGCTCGGAACCGCCTTCTCCAATCTGTTGAATGGCGTGCCGATCAACGAAAACATGATCTATACTGGCAACTTTTTTACTTTGCTCAATCCATACACCTTACTCGGAGGGCTCACAATCACCTCGGTTTTCCTTCTCCACGGAGCCAATTTTCTGGTACTCAAACTGGAAGCTGGCGAGCTTAAGGATCGGGCTGTAAACGCCTCCAAGAAGATCTGGATCGTGGCGTCCGTGCTTTATCTGGCCCTGGGTATTTATACCTACATCAATAATTTCTGGAACAAGGAGATTATCGACCCAGGTATCATTCCGATTGTGGCTGTAGCTGTTCTTCTGCTCACCGGTACTTTTATCAATCGGAAACGCGAAGGTTGGGCTTTCATCAGTACGGGGTTGAACATCATCCTTACCCAGGTCGCTTTTTATATGATGATGTTCCCCAACGTGATGGTTAGTTCAACGGATTCCGCCTACAGCCTTACTATCTACAACGCCTCTTCCAGTGCTTATACGCTGGGAGTCATGTCCATCGTCGCCCTCATCTTCGTTCCAATTATCTTGATGTATCAAGCTTGGACCTATTGGATGTTCGCGAAACGGGTAAAGGTGGATAAGAAGACTTTGGTTTATTAAACAGGAATGATCAAAAATTTGACATTAAGGAGTAATAAAACTATACTCTTTGTAAGGTCAACCTTATTATGAATGGTCTAACCTACATAACCCTTTGTTAATGTTCCAGGCACGCTGATTTAGCGTGCCTGGTTTATTTATTCTTACAGGAGCGTAAATAAAATGGACTACGGAATGATTGGCAAGATCGAAAAAGCGCACAAGTATGCTGAAGACCGCAGCCGGTTTACTTTTACCAGTTTTACTGTGGATTTTCATGGCGACAACAACGATCACCTTGTAACTTTTAAAGATGGCAAATTCAATTGTGATTGCGAATTTTTTGCCATGCATGATCGCTGTGGGCATACCATGGCTTTGGAGATTTTGCTCAAAGACATGATCTCCGTTAAGGAATAAACCACAGTCCGATTTCACTGAAGACCCCCTTTCGGGGTCTTTTGTTTATAATCAGGTAAAATTGCTTACTATGATTAAACGATTCAACCGGCGCGATTTCCTCAAATTCAGTGGCACGGTACTTGCCGCTGGCTTTTTTTTGCCTTCCTTACCTCCTTTCGATGCGTTTTTACCTTATCCATTAGTCCGGGTAACCAGCAACGGTTTGGAGGATAAAGGCATTCCAATTTACAAAGAGCCAAACGATACCTCAGAAATCAAACGGGTAGTTTACCGGGATGAGATTCTTAATTTGTATGAGGAGGTCGACTCTGGAACCCCTGAATACAATCCGGTTTGGTATAAAGTTTGGGGTGGTTACCTCCATCGGGCTCGCACGCAGAAAGTCCTGCCTTACCTGAACCAACCATCAAGCACAATCAGGGAAAATGGCCAGCTGGCTGAAGTAACCGTACCCTACACTCAGGCGATGTACAAAGTGCTTGAGGAATGGCGCCTGGTAAACCGGCTCTACTTCGAAAGCGTTCATTGGGTCGTCGGTGTTGAAACCGGACCGGATGGTTTGCCGTGGTATGTCATCCTCGATGAATTGATCGACCAAACCTACATTGCCCCCGCTCATCACTTCCGGCTGATTCCCGACGACGAGATCACTCCACTCAGTACCAATGTCCCCTGGGAACAAAAATACATTTATGTTGACCTCACCCGTCAGCGCATGGTTTGTTACGAAAATAACGTGGAAGTTTTTTCCTCGGTCATCTCTTCCGGACGAATGGATCCAAACCCAGGCAAAAATGGGATTCCAACTCAGACCCCGGCCGGAAAATTCAATATCACAGTCAAATTTCCCTCAAAGCACATGGGTGGCGGGGATCTTGCCGCCGCCGCGGATGTGGACGCCTATCAACTCCCCGGTGTTCCCTGGACAAGTTTCATCAAATTTACAGATCGTCCCTTCCAGGGTCACGCCTTTCACGGAACATACTGGCACGATAACTATGGAGTGCCGATGAGCAGTGGCTGCATCAATATGCGAACCGCCGAAGCCAAATGGCTTTTCCGCTGGGTCTACCCCACTTCTGGCGCGGATGAAATTGATCCACTTACCCTCGATAAACGCGGATATGGCACACCCGGGGAAATGGTCAATTCATGATCGAATTTACCTGGGCAGGAAAGAACCGGACCGCTCCTCAGCAGACGACAATCCTCTCTCGCAGCCTTGTATTTCCCGGGAGTTTTAATACCGGTTCCCCTGTTACCAACCAATTAGTTTTTGGGGATAATTTCTCTATTCTTAGTAATCTCACCCAAACCCATGCCGGCAGGGTGGATTTGATCTACATCGATCCGCCATTTTTTACCAATCGAGATTTTTCCGCGCGGGTCGGTAAGGGAGAGGATTCACGCAAGCCAAAGAACTGGCGGCTGGCGGCGGGGTATCAGGATACCTGGAACGGCCTTGAGCCATATCTTCAGTTTTTGTATGAACGACTAAACCTCGCCCATCAAATTCTTTCACCCTCGGGCTCGCTCTATCTTCACCTCGATTGGCACGCGGATGCCTATGCCCGTCTCATTCTGGATGAGATTTTTGGCTCTGATCATTTCCTGAACGAGATCATTTGGACCTATCACGGACCTTCTCCCATTCGAAGCGCTTTCAACCGCAAACATGACACCATCCTCGTTTATACAAAATCGGACGATTACATCTTCAATGTCGATGACGTGCGAACAGATTACAACCAGAACACGATCAAGACCTTCGCTTCCTCCCCAAAAGCAGGATTCGGGAAAATACCCGATTTAAAGCGCGGGAAAGTCCCGGAAGACTGGTGGTATTTTCCAGTCGTTGCCCGTCTACATGCTGAACGGACCGGATACCCTACCCAAAAACCTGAAAAACTTTTAGAACGGATTATTAAAGCATCCTCAAATCCGGGGAGTTATGTGCTTGATTTTTTCAGCGGATCAGGAACCACAGCCCGGGTAGCCAACCGGCTCGGCAGACAATTTATCGCAGCCGATAATCAGCTGCGGGCAATTCACATCACCGCCGAAAGATTGATGAGAGATGGGTCGTCGCCCTTCGCGATGCTCGAGTTGGAAAATTCTCAAGCTGTGATTCAGGCGCGCGATAACCTTGTTCGTCGGGTTGAGGGTGGGCTGGAATTAATCTGGGACGAGGACATCTTCTTTTGGGAATGGGGAATCATGACCGAGCAAGGTATTTTCAACAGTCTTGGCCAATCTACTCGGGCCTATCGGGAGACGAAACTGCAAAAAAATATGGCGATCCCCAGTCATCTTGACCACCTCGTGGTCAGGGTAACCGATCGGTCAGATCAGATCTTTCAACAGGTTATTTAATCAACCGCCAGTTTAAAGCCAACCCCGCGTTCAGTTTCAATCAATTTCGGATCCGAAGGATCGATCTCCAACGCGTTGCGCAACCAGCTGATATGCACATCCAAAGTACGGGTATCACCCAGGTAATCGGTATCCCATATTTTGGTGAAAATCTCATTCCGGTGGACAACAACACCTTTATGCTCAATTAAGATTTTTAGGATGGCAAATAGTTTTGGGGTAAGTTTGGTGGTCTTATCGTTACAGGAAACAAGCCGATTATTGATGTCCAGTTTTATCGGACCTGTCATAATCGAATCAGATTCGTCCTTAGGGAAAAACACCGCGAAGCGATTAATCAGCTTTTGAGGGGTAATCGGAGCGGTTAGTACCAAGTCAGCTCGCGTTGTGATTTTCAAGGGTTCGTTAACCAAAAGAACGATCGGAGTTTGGGATTGATCTTGTTTGTCAATGGTCGCGGTCAGTCTGGCGCCATTTGTGTTGAGTGAGATCGCGTTGATCAAAATCACATCGATCTTTAATTCTCGCAAAAGTGCCAAAGCCTGGTTGGAATTATGAGCGATATGAACCTCAAAACCCTTTTTGCTCAATTTCGGTCCAAGGTTGTGTCCGTCAGGTTTTTTCGCTTCAACCAGCAAGATCTTCTTACTCAAAAAGGCTCCTTGAAAGGTTTGGCACAGGGTCGGGTTTTATTTACAAAACTTTTACCCTGTCATTATAATGTATTTCAGTTAACTCGAATTTGTCCGGCGGACCATTTTGAATTATCGTGTTCCTATATTCTACAATAGCCTTTTTAATAATCAAGTATGAAGCCCCAAAAAGGAGTGAGATTTTTTAGCCCAATAAGCGCATCCCGGTGAAAGCCCGCGCATATACATCTGACTGTACCCATTTTGTTACCGCCACCCGTCGTTAGCCGGAAAGAAAATTTTTACTTAGATACGCCATGGTTTCACCGGCGGTTCCAATAAATATTCCGCTTCCATACCCTCTCCGTGTATTCATGTTTACAAAACAGCCCAGGTCCGCGCCTCATCATTATTTTAACCAAACCCAGAAATCTCACCCAACGGTTGACGCCAGAATATTAGCTGGTAAAATACTTGCTGCGCTACCCTTGCGCAATATCCTATTTGAAAGGGTTTAAAAACCATGAAAGTATTATTACTGAAAGACGTGTACAAACTCGGCCGCGCCGGTGATGTGAAAAAAGTCGCTGATGGGTATGGTCGAAACTTCCTTCTGCCGCAGGGCTTCGCCGTGCTTGCCACCGAAGGCGCTCTCAAACGGGTTGAATCCATTAAAGCCGCCGCCACCAAACGACGGGCTGCTTTGAATGAAGAAATGGGTTCGGTCGCCGAAGTTCTTAAAACCGTCAAAGTTTCCTTCCCGGTTAAAGCTGGGGAAAATGGAAAGATGTACGGTTCCATCACCTCTCAGGATGTAGTGGACGCGGTCAAAGCCGTTTCAGGGCTTGAAATCAAGAAACAACAGGTCGAACTTCAACCAATCCGTAATTTGGGCGAATACAAAGCTCAGGTTCGCTTAACGATGGATCTGATCCCTGAGGTTCTCGTTATCACTTACAAAGAAGGTGAGCCCGATCCTCTGACCCGGATGGTGGAAGAGACACCCAATCAAGCGTAAAGAACTTCAGGATCCAACTGACAACGATGACACCGATCGATCCAACAGGAAAAGATCGGTGTTTTTGATGAATTTTAACTAACCATGACTACTATTGGAAATCGGTTCCGTGAACAACGGATCGCGAAGAATATTACAATTAAGGTTGCCCAAACCGATACGCATCTGCGCGCTATCGTGATTAACGCCCTTGAAAATGAGGATTTCAACCATTTTCATTCCTTCGCTCAATTACGGGGCTTCGCGAAAATCTATGCCGAATACCTCGGCATTTATTCCAGCGATTTGATGGTTGATCTCAAAGTTGCCTACGAGCTGGCCAAACCACCCGTGCTGCCAATAAAATCTGAGACCAAATCCGTCGAGCCACCAGCAATTCCAGCGGTTGCGAATGGTGATTTGCTCGAATACAAGCAAATTTATCAGCAAATCGCCAATATGTTTTCTGAAAGGCGTTCCAAGATTGGCGTTACCCTCCAGGATGTTGAATGGCATAGCCACATTCGTAAAAGCGTTCTTGAAAGGATTGAAAGCGGCAATTTTGATGATTTTGGCTCTCCAATCCAGGCCAAGGGAATGTTGATTCATTATGCCCGTTTTCTGGAATTGGACACAGAAACGATCGAAACCCTCTTTGGTGAAGCTTTACTCAAAAAAAGGACAAAATCAGTTCAGTCTGTTGGGCGTCCAAAGTCAATCGAAGGAAAGTCGCTCATCCGAATGTTAGGCTTTTTTACCTGGGATGTTTTTGTGATCGCCGGAGTGATTGTTTTTGCGCTTGGTTTGTTAATTTGGGCGGTTAATCGCTTTCTCAGTGATCAGGAAATTCCAATTGCCAGCGCCGAAACTCTTTCGGTATCGGATGTTATCCTGGAAGATAGCTTCACCCCGCAGGCTGCCCAGCCGGTTGATTTTTTTCCTGAAACTTCCCCAACGGCAGCCCCCGCGGAAGAATTGATTGTTGAGATCAGCCAGGAAGCTCCAACCCAGGAAGCCCTTGGAAACGTCAATGTCACCGTCATCATCCTCGAAAAAGCCTTTTTACGGGTTCTGGTTGATGGTGAAGAAAAACTTAATACTCGTGGGATTGCAGGCAATGTTCTCGAATTTAATGGCGACGAAGAAGTCCAAGTTCTTACCGGTTCCGGCAGTTCCATCAAGGTTATCTACAACGGCCAGGATTTAGGCACGCTGGGGCAGTATGGCGAACCAGTCCTCAGAATTTTTTCGATCAAAGGAATCATCACCCCAACCCCATCCATCACACCTTCACCAACCATCACATTGACTCCGTCGATCACCCCGCGCCCGACTCTGACCCCGATTCCAAGCGCTACACCCAGGCCAACTTCAACAACTGCGCCATAAGGACACATTAAAAAATATGAGTAAAAAGAAAAATTTCTACCTGGTTTCCCTGGGATGTGCCAAAAATACGGTTGACAGTGATTCAATGGCACAAATCCTGATCAATGATGGCTACACGATGGTGGATAATGAGCGTGAGGCGGGTATTTTGATTGTCAACACTTGCGGTTTCATTGGCCCAGCCAAGGATGAGTCAATTGAAGTCCTCAATGACCTTTCGTCGCGGAAGAAGAAGGATCAATTTCTAATCGCCGCCGGCTGCCTCACCCAACGCTATGGGGTCGAAGTTGCCCAAAAAGTTCCCGGAATTGATGGAATCCTTGGTACCCGGCGTTGGATGGATATTGCTCAGCTAACCAACCAATTACGCGGCAGCAGGCATCCCCAACCGATTTACCATCTACCCGAAGATTTGACTATCGGAACGGACGAACACGGGGTAACCCGCGCCAGCCTCAATGGCTCGAGTGCCTATCTTAAAATTGCCGATGGCTGCCGTCGACCTTGCGCGTTTTGCGCCATTCCGCTCATCAAAGGCACCCTGGTCAGCCGTCCTGTTGAAAGCATTTTAGCGGAAGCGTCTGAATTACAGGATTTAGGCACGCGAGAGTTGATTCTAATTGCCCAGGATACGACCGATTATGCCCACGATCGGGGCGAGAAGGAAGGCTTGGTAAATCTCCTTCGCAAACTAAACCATGCCGCCCCAAACATTGACTGGCTAAGGGTGATGTACTCGTTTCCAGGTTATGTTACCGACAGCTTTATTGACCTGATGGCTGAAGGCGGTCAATTACTACCGTACTTTGACATCCCCCTTCAACATGCCAACCCTGCCACCTTAACCAGAATGAAACGGCCGAGCAATATGGATTGGGTGAAGCACACGATCGAAAAAATGCGATTACGCATCCCCAACCTTGCCATTCGTACGACCTTCATCGTCGGATACCCAGGTGAAACTGACCAGGAGTTTGCTGACCTGATTAAGTTCATCAAGGATGTGCGCTTTGACCGAGTCGGCGCTTTCCAATTTTCCTTTGAGCCGGGTACCAGCAGCGAACCACTTGGTGACGATGTGCCGGCCGAAGTTAAACAAGCCCGTTGGGAAGAACTGATGGAAACGCAGCAAGCCATTTCGCTTGAAATCAATCAATCCTTCGTCGGCAAACAGCTCGACGTATTGGTGGAAGGGTTCGATAATGGAATCAGCTTTGGACGCAGCTATCGGGACGCGCCAGAGATTGACGGTTTGGTGCTCATCGAAGGTCAACTTCCACTTGGAGAAATTGTTCCGGTCAGGGTTACTGGCGCCATGGCGTATGACCTGAACGCCCTACCGATCAGAGCGGAAAAGAGCAAACCGATCCTCCTTCGCTAAAAAAACAAAAGCCGCTTGCGCGGCTTTTTTGTTAATTATGGAGTAGGAGGAATTTCAGGCGGTGTCTCGCTGCCGGGTACTTCAGGCAATGGAGTTTTTGTTGGTTTGGGGTCACATTCTTCCTTGATTACCTTGAATTTTTCGGTATATTCAGCATCCAAACCCGCCATGGCTTTGGCTTCCTGCCAAACACTGTATCCCTGGCAGCGCAGCTTGCGATCGCTCGATAAAACCAGCTCATCCCCCCAGGCGAGCAGCGCCTGGTACAGTCGCTGGGACGCGGTCACATTGGAGGCGTCTCGCAGGTTCGGTACAGCCGCGGCCACCTGGCGGAACAAATCCACCGCGGTAGCCCAATCAACATCCCAGTTGGCGGCGGCATTGATATATGCGGCCGCGAAATTTTTCAAACCTTCGGCATATCCATCTAGCGGTCCAAAATTATCCGCCATGCCAAGATCGTAAATCCCGCCTTCGAGGTTGGTAACATCATAACCATTAATGCCAAGAATCTGATTGATGCCTCTTTCCCGTAAGGCGGTGTAGTACATCGAATCGATTTTGGCCGCCATGTAGGTGGGATCTTTCTTTCGCAAAGAGTCCAGCGATTGCATCAATCCGGTCCAATCCTGAACGGCAAATTGTTGTTCAGCCTGCGCCAGGATGGTTTGCTGATCGCGCAAGTCTGGCGTCGGCGTAAGGGTCGGTGTAAGGGTCGGAACGGGGCTTGGCGTAATCGCCATCTGTACCAGTACTTCAGCGAGTCTGTCCCCGGCTCCAGGGAAATCCCCGTTATGCGAGATGATAAATTCAAGCCGTTGGCGGGCGGCGTCATATCTTCCCGCGGCGATGTCTTCTTCAACCAGTCGGTATTGATCCGCTAATTGATCGTGGATCTGGGTTTCTTCGGCCGAGAGCCTTTCTGCGACTCCCTCTCCATAACCTGCCGCGGTTCCGGCGATCAGGGAGATGACTAATATGGCAATGACAAGCAAGATCGTGCCGCGTTTTTTGGGGCGCTCGATCTTAAATCGTGATTCGGTTGGTGTTTGTTGTGTTTCTTCCATTTTTCCTTTAAGCTTTCTGGTCTTTCAAGCCGCAATTATACCCTACCAGGAGTTGTTTAAAGTTCAAGCAGCTGTCGGAGTGGTTTCCAAACCAGAACCAGCGCTACAAATCCAGCTACGCTCATCCCAATCAGCGCGCCTACCAGGTTGTCCGCTCCTAATTTTGCCTGGACAGCGATACCCGTCAGAAAGGATGCCGCGAAGGCAAGCAACCCTCGCCAAATCGCGGAGTCCATCCGCAATTGCACCTCCCCAGATTTTTGTAAGCGCCAATAAAGAAAGAGCGCTTCAGCGATCACCGCCAATTCTCCCGCCGCGATCACCGGCGCACCTAAATCCGGACGAATTGAAAACCCCAACCAAACCAACCCGATATAAATAACGATCCGGAGGAGAATGCCCTTCACCGGCTCCCAAGCCTTCAACCGCGCGTAAAAGCCGCGCACCAAAGTTTCCTGGGTAGTATAACCAATCAGGGTGAACATATAAATTCGGGTTGTCCACGTCAGTTGGTTGGTTCCGGCCGCGTCGAAATCAAAAACAATTTTTACCAGAGGCTCAATAAACAAACCCAAAACCGCAATGAGCGGTAAAGAAAGTGCGGTCATGATTTGCAATGCCCGCGACAGGCTGGCCGAGAAGCGTTGCCAGTCCTTTTGAGCCGCGTACTCCGCCAAGCTGGGTAACAATGCGGTTGCGATCGCTGTCCCTATGATGGTTTCAGGGACCTGCATAATCATCCAGCCATAGGTTAAGGAAGATACCACACCCACCTGTTCCATCCTCGAGGCGAAATTATCTCGCATGATAAAAATTGATTGAATCCCTAACATGGTTAGCAGGCGCGGGCTTATCAAGCGAAGCGCTCTCAGCAGACTCTCGTCTCGAATATCGATCGAAGCGGTCCAGGTAAATTGATGCCGCGCCAACCCAGGCACTTGGATCAATAAATGCATCGCTGCTCCCAGAATGACGCCATACACAAGACCCTCAACCCCAAACCCGAAGGCGGGTAATCTAAAACCGCCGATCACGTAACCTTGGTCCGGAGCAAAAATCAGCGCTCCGATAATCATGCCGATGTTATACATACTCGGCGCAAGCGCAGGCAAAAAGAAATGCTTATTGGCTTGCAAGCCAGCCATCACCAAACCGCTGATCGAAAACAAGACCGTACCAATTAGATTCAGGCGCATCAATCGGGCAACCAATGCCTGTTGGGTTTCGTCAAACCCTGGTGCGATCCCTATTTGGCTTCTGGTGATTTCCTCACTGAAAAGAGCAATCACCAGGGCGAACAAACTGGTCGCCAGGAAGGCGAAATTCGCGACTCTTGAGAAGAGTTTCCAAGCCTCGGGCTTCCCATCCCGGGTGAGCGTTTCGCTCAAAACTGGAATGAAAGCCATGGCGATCGCGCCGCCAGAGATCATCGCGAAAAGCAGATCGGGCAGGTTGTTGGCGATATTGAAAGCGTCCAAATCCGTGGAAAGATCAAATTGGCGGGCGATAATCACCGACCGCACGAAAGCGAAAACCTTATCTACGAGGAAGAACACCGCCAACAGGATTGTCGCCCGGGTAACGCTGGAGAGTCGCTTCATTCCTTTGTCAGTCGGTTGGACCAGGTTCCATGCTATCCGCCTGGGGTAGCTTACCTTCCAAATTTTGAGGTTTGTGAATCAACGTAGGCAGACAGGTTGGGCAAATCAAATATTCGCCTTCCTTATATTCCAGCCGGATAAGGGGTACTTGTTGGGAATCTCTTCCACAATTTAAACATTCGTTCATAACATTCTCCTAAAATGTGCTTTTTATCATACCGCCATCCACCGAAAGGTTAATTCCGGTGATATAAGCGGCCCGTGGTGAAGCCAAAAAAACTGCCGCGCTGGCAAATTCCTCAGGGCTCGCCATGCGCTTAAAAGGACTTTCGGCGGCCTGTTTCAAGGTTTCTTCCTCAATACTTGTTCCGTTGGCATTTGCCCTGCCCAACATCAGTTCGCCAACCCTCTCGGTCAGTGTCCAACCCGGAAGCAGACAGTTGAAACGAATTCCTTCCTCGCCGAGTTCAAGCGCGAGGGACTTGGTCAACCCCAGCACTCCTGCCCGCAGAGAATTTGAAAGAAGCAAATTTTTGATCGGTTGTTTTACCGAAAGGCTGGTAATGGTTACCACGCTGGGTACCTTCGACTTTCTCAGTGCGGGCAAGGCAGCTTTAATCAGCCTTACATTGCTCATGAAGGTCAATTCAAAAGCCTTGAACCATTGTTCTTCGCTCAGGTTTTCAAGTGTCCCAGCCGGTGGTCCGCCCGCGTTGGTTATCAGAATATCCAAGCCGCCGAAATGTTCAATCGCTCCGTCCACCAGGCTTTGACAGCCCTGCGGTGTGGCAACGTTTGCGCCAATCCCAAAAACTGGATGTCCGGTGAGTTCCGTTAATTCTCGCGCGGTTTGGATTATTCCGTCGCTTTCCCGGCCATTAATCACAAGGCTGGCGCCTTCCTCACTCAAAGTACGTGCGACCGCGTACCCCAATCCGCGGGAGGAGCCGGCTACGATCGCGATCGTGCCTTTTAATCCGAGATCCATCTTTCCTCCTTTATTCCAGCCATTCCAGTTGATGATCCGACCATTCTTCTGATCGGAATTTGCCTTCCAGCCAGTCAATCAGGTTGTCCGCGCGTGAACGGGCGGTATCGGCATCCTCAGCCAATACCACAATTGTCATCTCCAACCGGGAGGAAACATCCCGATCACCGCTTTCCTCCACGGCACAGAAGTGATTTGCTCTTAAACCAGCCCAGACTGGCGCCAATCGAGAGCGCTTCTCCTTGAGAGAAGTGATTCCGGACAGGTGAGCCTTGAAAACAATCTTCACGATCCGAATCTTGGTTGGGTGCAAATTAGCCAACATGAATTAAAATTTTACTATGTCAATCGAAGAACAATATCAATCCGCTCTCGACTTACTTTATAGTTACGTCGATTATAGTTTAAAACATTCCTCAGAACTCGCCAAAGCCGAATTCAACCTTGACCGGATGCGAGACCTTATGCGCCTGCTCGGCGACCCGCAGGATCGATACAAAGTCATTCACATCACCGGCACAAAGGGCAAAGGCTCAACCGCCGCCATGTGTGCTTCTGGATTGCGAGCGGCTGGCTTCAAGGTGGGTTTGTACACTTCACCTCATCTTCTTGAATACACAGAAAGAATTCAAGTTGATGATCAACCAATCAGCAAGCGGGATTTGGTAAGTCTTGTCGATCGCGTTCGGCCACTACTCGATCAGGTTCCCCGGATCACTACTTTTGAGATCACCACTGCCCTCGGTTTTCTTTACTTTGCTGATCAGGCCGTAGATTGGGCGGTGGTAGAAGTGGGTTTGGGCGGCAGGTTGGATGCCACCAACATTGTTCACCCTCAGGTATCGGTTATCACCACTGTTTCCTACGACCATACCGCCGTTCTTGGGAATACCCTGACACAAATCGCCACCGAAAAAGGCGGTATTATCAAAACAGGAAAACCGGTTGTCATCGGACCTCAAAAATCAGAGTCCCTGAACATCTTGCTTAAGCTCGCCGAAATGTCTGGCAGTCAGGCTTATTTTGTCCCAAAAATTCTAACCGCGATCCCGCTCAAATCCGGATTAGACGGTCAAAGTTTTATGGTTCAAGGAAAATTTACAAACCAGAGTATCCAACAGGAAATCCATCTTCCTTTGCTTGGCGAACATCAGGTTGAAAACGCACTCACAGCCTTTGCCACCCTGCTTTGCGCAGGCTTGACGGATACCTCCCAGATAGCCTCAGGGTTTTCCAAGGTCGATTGGCAATGTCGTTTTGAAATCGCTCAAAGTGATCCGATGTTAATTTTTGACAGCGCTCATAACGAGGATGCCTTCTCTCGCCTGGCGGAAACAATCCGCGCCTATTTGCCGGGTAAAAAAATCGTCCTCATTCTTGGTGTCTCCGAGGACAAGCACCTGGTGGAGATGATCGCGCAACTCTCTGACCTGATTCAGACGTTAATCATCACCCGGGCCGACCACCCTCGCGCCTTATCCGTGGATGAGATTGCGATGAAACTCGGCAGACAAAGTTTTTCGATACTAAGCTTTCCAACCGTTGATCAAGCTCTGCCCGCCGCGCTTGAATTAGGCGCAAAGAATGGTAACATTGTAATTTCCGCTGGTTCGATGTTCGTCACCGCGGAAGCTAAAAGATTCTGGTTAGAAAGTAGAAAAAATGCCAACCAATAACAGCTCCCCAAAGCGAAAGAAAAAACGTTACGAATCCTACGAAGAGTTTCAAAACAACTTCGCGGAACGGGCTGACGCTTTGTATCTGGTTCCAACCCATCACCCGGATGAAAACAACGAGTTTACCGCTAAAGTCCTCCTCATGTACGATATGATCGTCCTTCCAAAGATGGTTTCTCCTCTTTTCCTTGAGAACGACTATCAGAAAGAGGTGATTGAGGAAGCCAGTTCCAATCAGGAAACCCTGATCGGACTAAGCCTGAATGATCCTACCGTCGAGAATCCGGATACCAAGGATTTCCTTAATTTCGCGGTCGAAGTCGCGGTCAGCCCGCTGGCTGTACTTTCAGATGGTACTTTCTCGTGCCTTACTCAGGCTCGCCGCAGACTTGAAGTCCTGGAATATTTCATGGATGAAGGCCAATTCACCGCCAAGGTCCGCGTAATTGAGGAAACCAACACAAAACTCAATAGCTCGGAAAAAACCCTCATGCGGTTAGTTACCCGAGAGATTGAACGGTGGGTAGAATTAAGCCAAACCGTCCCAGAAGAAGCCTACATGTTTGCCAAGGACCTCAAAGAGCCAGGCTGGCTTGCTGATCTGGTCTGCGCGACAGTCAACCCGCCTTACTCTGTCCGTACCGAAATGCTCGTTCAGAGCGGATCAAATGCCCGTTTGTTACTCGCCCACAAGATGCTCAAGGAAAGCCTTGAAGTGCTTGAACTTGAAGAGGACATCCACAATAAGGTCCAAAACGAGGTAGACCGTTCACAACGGGAATTTTATCTGCGTGAGCAGATCAAAGCGATCCAAAACGAACTCGGTGAGGGAGATCTCTTCACCCGCGATATCACCGATTTGCGCGACCGGGTGGATAAAGCCCGCTTGCCGGAGGAAGCCCGAAAGGTGGCGCTTAAGGAGATTGAACGCCTTGGTCAGTTACCGCCCATGGCGCCTGAGGTCGGTATCATCAGAACCTATATCGAGTGGATTTTGGATATCCCCTGGTCGAATACATCCAGAGATCGTCTTGATGTCAAAAAAGCCGCCAAACTTCTCGATCGGGATCATTATGGGCTTACCAAAGCCAAAGACCGCATCCTTGAATATATCGCGGTTCGTTCACTCAAACCCAAAAAAGAACGCCAACCGATTTTGTGCTTTGTTGGTGCGCCTGGTACAGGCAAAACCTCGATTGGCAAATCAATTGCCGAAGCGCTCGGACGAGAGTTCGTTCGGGTTTCGCTCGGCGGTGTGCACGACGAAGCCGAAATTCGCGGTCATCGCCGCACCTACATCGGCGCCTTGCCAGGGCGTGTATTGCAAACCATGAAGCGTGCTGGCACAAACAATCCGCTTTTCATGCTGGATGAGATTGACAAGCTCGGCAGCGATTTCCGCGGCGACCCAAGTTCCGCGCTCCTCGAGGTACTCGACCCGGAACAAAATTACTCGTTCTCTGATCACTATCTCGAGATTCCTTATGATCTCTCGCGGGTGATGTTCATCACTACCGCCAACAACCTCGGGACTATCCCCGAAGCCCTTCTGGACCGAATGGAAGTGATTGAATTCCCCGGTTACATTGAGGAAGAAAAAGTCGAGATCAGTTTCAAATATCTCATTCCCCGCCAATTGGAGGAAAATGGGATGGAGAATCAGAACATTCAATTCTCGACAGAAGCTGTCGGAAAAATCATTCGCGAATACACCTACGAAGCTGGCGTTCGAAATCTTGAACGGGAGATCGGTAAAGTCATTCGAAAACTGGCTCGCGCCAAGGCGGAAAAGAGGAAGGTGCCAACGTTAGTCACGCCCGAGATTGTAGAACAGCACCTCGGACCTGTCCAATTCTTCCGCAGCGAAGCGGAGATGAAGGACGAAATCGGTGTCTCCACCTCATTGGCCTGGACCGAAAACGGCGGCGAAATCATGGCGATCGAAGTCGCCATCCTTGAAGGCAAGGGAAATTTACAAATGACCGGCCAAATTGGGGATGTGATGCAGGAGAGCGGCCAGGCCGCCCTTACTTACATTCGCAGCCGGGCAGCTGAATTCCGCATCGAGCCTGATATTTTTGAGCAGTTGGATATTCACGTCCATATTCCCGAAGGTGCCATTCCCAAGGATGGCCCAAGTGCCGGGATTACTTTGGCTTGCGCCATTTTAAGTGCCCTTACCTGCCGTCCGGTTTACCGTGAAGTTGGCATGACCGGAGAAATTACTTTACGCGGCCGGGTATTGCCGATCGGCGGTGTTCGTGAAAAGATTCTGGCAGCCCACCGTGCTGGCTTAAAATTTGTAATCATCCCCAAAAAGAATGTCAAAGATCTGGTGGATGTACCCCAGAAAGCCAAGGACGAGATTAAAATCATCCCCGTCGAGCACATGGACGAGGTGATTAAGCTGGCTCTATATCCTGAGCAGGTTCAAAAACCTCCCCGCCCTCGACGTAAACCGGATGCCAAGAAATCAACTGAGGAATAAATGGCAAGGGAACTCAAAAACAAGGTGGTGCTCATCACTGGCGCTTCCTCCGGATTCGGCGAAGATTCAGCCTACCTTTTTGCGCGAGAAGGGGCTGTCGTTGTCCTCACCGCCCGCCGGGAAGATCGTTTAAACGCCATCGCCGAAAAGATACGTTCCCAGGGCGGAGTCGCTTCGGTTTTTCCGATGGACATCAGCGAACCAAGAAATATTCAGCCTCTCATCGAAAATATCCTCCGTCAGCATGGCAGAATTGATATTCTTTTCAACAATGCTGGCTTTGGTAGGATTAATTTTTTAGAAAGTCTTGAACTCGAAAAAGATATCATACCGATGGTCAACCTGAATTTGATTAGCGCCATCGAAATCGTCCGCCAGGTTTTACCTGGGATGATCAGCCGAGGAGATGGTCATATCATCAACATGTCCAGTGTAGCCGGCTGGATCGGCACAACCCCTTACAGCGTTTACGCCGCCACAAAATTTGGATTGCGTGGCTTCACTGACGCCATTCGCCGGGAGGTCCGCCATCTCGGTGTGCGGGTAAGCGGCATCTATCCTGGCCCGGCGGTTACCGAATTTGTGGAACACGCCGGTTGGAATCATCAAGAAGCCAGTACTGAGAAATATCGACTTGGGTCAATGACTTCGGAATATGTCGCTAAAAAAGTAGTCTGGCTGGCGAAAAATCCCCGCCAGGTGATGGTTTTACCCTGGTACTTCAATTTCCTGAGTTGGGTCTCGATGCTCCTGCCACGCTTGACCGATCAGGTAATCATAAATTTTTTTACCAAACGGGTTTATCCCAAGAAAGGCTAAAACAATGTTGATTCATAGAGTGGAACGCCTGTATAAGCAAATGGAATCCGCCGGAATGGATGCCCTTGTGGTCAATCCCGGCTCTTCACTATCCTACCTGACCGGATTAGATTTTCACCTTATGGAACGTCCGACTCTGGCGTTTTTCGTGCCAGGTAAAAAGCCGGTCCTGGTTATCCCGAAGTTAGAGTTGGTAAAACTTTCAGAGATGGAATACGAAGTAGATGCCATCCTCTATGATGAAGATCCTTCCCTCTGGCAAACATCGTTTGATGAAGCGGCTTCAAAACTCGGGCTAAAAGGAAAACGAATCGGCGCCGAACCGCTCGCCTTGCGCCTTCTGGAACTGGGTTATATTCAAAAAGCCTGCGACCCTAAGATCATCGACGCTACCGCCTTGATTGCCACTCTGCGCGCCCAAAAAGACGCCTCGGAATTGGAAAAGATTCAAATCGCCACCAATATCGCTCAAACCGCCCTCCAAGCCACCCTTCCATTGGTCAAGATAGGCATGACCGAGAGGGAAGTCGCCGCCGAATTGGTAATTCAATTACTGCGTGCCGGCTGCCCCCCCAATTTACCTTTCGGGCCAATCGTCAGCTCTGGTCCAAACAGCGCCAACCCACATGCCTCACCCTCGGATCGCAAAATTCAATCAGGTGATCTGCTCCTCTTTGATTGGGGCGCTCGCCATGATAATTACATCAGTGATCTGACCCGCACCTTTGCGATCGGTGATGTAGATCCGGAATTCATCAAAATCCATGACATTGTTCATCAAGCCAACGCCGCCGGACGCGCCGCTGGCAAACCCGGTGCTCCAGCTTCATTGGTGGATATAGCCGCTCGTCAGGTAATTGAGGCCGCTGGATATGGAAAATACTTTACGCACCGTACAGGTCATGGCATCGGTTTGGATGTGCACGAAGACCCGTACATGCGCGCTGATAACCTTCAGCCGCTATTACCCGGAAACTGTTATACCGTCGAACCAGGTATCTACATCGCTGGCAAAAACGGAGTGCGGATTGAAGATGACATGTACATCACTGAACAGGGCGCGGTGAGTTTCAGCGATATGCCCCGCGAGATTAAAGTAATCGCTTAGGCGGCTGCCATGGCGGAGCGGGACCAACCATCCATACCGCGAAGTCTCTTTTACTCCGCCCTTCTCGCCGCGGTCTTTTTTCTTTGCGCCTTGTTGCTCTACCCGCTTGAAGAAAAATTTCAGCTGAGCGTGGATGAGGGCTTTAACCTGCAGCGTTCCTCACTTTACAATCAGGGATATCTGCTTTACGAGGAAATCCAAAGCGACCAGCCTCCCTTGTTTACCCTGCTCCTGGCGGCGGTATTGCGTTTCAGCGAAAATTCCACCGTAGCCGCTCGGGTACTGGTTCTCTTATTTTCCGCGATCAATCTTTTCAGCGTTGCTGCGATTGTTTCCGTACTCACCCGCCCGTGGGCATCCCTGCTTGTCCTGCCCTTCTTTTTCATCCTGCCGTGGTACATGCACCTCTCAATCGCGATCATGATCGGGTTGCCTGCCATCGCCCTGGCGTCCTTGTCAGTGCTCTTTTTCATCCTTTGGTTAATGTCCAATCGATGGCAAGTGTTGGCATTCTCGGCATTCGCCTTGCCGCTCTCCATGTTAATCAAACTCTTTACAGGCTTTCTCGCGCCCATCATAGCCGTTGCGATCATCATAGTCATCCTTCGCCGGGCTGGAGCTTCGTTACTCCCTTGGAAAAAATGGACGCCGCTCTTCCTTTGGGGAGCGGTCGCATCTTTTACGCTTTTGGGATTAAGTTTGTGGCTTTATGGTCCAAATAACCTGATTGGCAATCTTCAAGGTCATTTTGGCGCGGGCACTCAAAACAGTTTTAACAGTGAGGAATTCGGCTTGTGGCCACATCTTAAGGACAGTTGGATATTTTTTATCCTCGGCGGATTTGGAATTTACACCATCCTCCGCCAGCGTCTTTGGCGCGCTACTATTTTAATCATCTGGCTTGCCGCGGCTGTCGTTGTACTTTCTTTCTACGAACCAGTTTGGGCGCATCACCAACTCCTCATCACTGTTCCGTTGGTTGGAATTCAAGCGATTGGCGTTTACGCGGCAGTCACACACCTTTATCAATTGACTCAACCTTACGATTCTCGCGCCTGGATAAAATTCATTCTGCCGCTCTCAACCCTGCTCATTGGCACAGGAATGCTGATCGCTTACGCTCCACCCCAAATCGCGAAATTTCGAGATCAGGGCAGCCTTCATCTGCATGTTCAGCCTGCCGAGCTGCTTTTGGACAATCAGCAGCGTCAAGTTCTTAATAACATGCTGCTCTACGCGCCTTCAACCGATTGGGTTGTTACCGATATGCCCTACTTCGCTTTCGTGGCCGGGTTGAATGTTCCCCCAGAGTTGGCGACATTTAGCACAAAAATGATCGAATCCGGTACTATGGATAGTTATGAAGTTCTCAGGGTCATTGAAAGAAGGCGTCCGGAACAAGTTCTTATCGGACGGATACAGATCAAACAAGTAAACAACTATCTACAGCAGCATTATGTACTCGTTACACAAACCGAAGATTACAAACACTACGTTCTGCCTGAGCTCCTCGCAAAGACTCCTTAGTGATTGCCGCAATTCAGCGGTTCTTGGAATTGATCTGGTCGGGAATTTAATTTTCAATAGGTTATGTTTGTTGAATTTTTTCCCTGCCATTTCGAATCCTGGGTTGTCATTTTGGGGTTGGGTCGTCATTTCGGGGTTGGGTTGTCATTTCGGGGTTGGGTAGTCATTTCGACCAACAGGAGAAATCTTAACCGTTCCTCCTGTTATTAGCGCAGTGAGAAATCCTACCAAACAACCCTGTCATTTCGAACGAAGTGAGAAATCCTACCAAACAACCCTGTCATTTCGAACGAAGTGAGAAATCCTACCAAAAAAACCCTGTCATTTCGAACGAAGTGAGAAATCCTACTTTCTATCATTAAGATTTCTCAGTCACTTACGTTCCTTCGAAATGACAAAGACAACCATCCATTCTGGCCGGGTAAGAAATCCCACCTCACTTCTACCTACGGAAACGGTATGCCATCATTCCCATATACTTTTAATCCCATCATCTCCCCTTCTACCGTAACATATGAGGCGGATACCCATCCAGCCCCATCCGCGGCCGCGCTGTATTCAATTCGATACCATTCCTTGTTTACAGAAACACCGTTGATCGTTACCATCGTTCCGGCGTCCATCAAACCCATCGATTCAAAGTTTTGTCCCGGACCTTTTCGCACGTTCAATTGGGCGCTCAGGCTGCCTTCCACCGTTACAACTGGCGCCGAGGTGCTTCCTGCACTCAGAGTGGCGGTTGGTAAAATTTGAACCTGTTCGCCTTTCTTTTTGAGATTGCCCATCATATCGTAAATATCCAGACCATCGTATCCGTTCATATCTTTGACCTGGGAGGTCGATACCCAGGCTGCCCCTTCTGGTCCGGAAGGGTAATCAATCCTCACCCATTCATCATTATCCGATTTCCCGGTAAAGGTTACCGTCTGACCGGCTTTTAAAATTTCCAATTGTTGGTATCCAAGTCCCGGACCGATTCTGACAAACACATCATTGATTAAAGACCCAAAATTCGGATAGCCGGGAGGAGGAGTTCCGGGTGGTAAAGCCGGGCCGCTCATTGTGTACCGCGGCGCGGGAATAAGGTAGCCGGGTTTATCCTTTCCATCAGGAAATACCATGATCGGCAGGATGGTGAGATCGTAATTCTTCTTAATCGCCCCGATAATCACCCAGCCCTTGCCATCCGGAGATTCCGGGAACACGATCTGCAGCCAGGTTGCTTCGTCATTTCGTGCGAGCACTTGCACCCCCTGGCCCTTAAGCAGATAGCCGAGATAATCCACTTTGCTTTTACTTGGAATTCCGCGAACGTTGGTATTCGCTGCAACTGTCGCGCTTTGAGGAGTTGGGTAGGGAATGTTGGTTGGGTTCACTTTTACTGTTGGAGAAGGAACCGGTGTTTGACTGGGCTCTGGGGTAGCGCTCGGTTCAACATATGCCAGCCGGGTCAATTCCGCCTTGGCGGTAGAAGCCGCCGCGGTCAAGATCGCGTTTCCAGAGGTTTGGGTTGCCGCGAGATCACTTTCACTCGGACCGCAGGCGCTCAATCCCAAGGCCGCCACCAGGAATAAAAGGGTTAAATGAAGTTTAAACATCCTACCTCCAACGATTGAATTATTCCATTATATCAAACCCGCTTGAAGTCACTTTTCAGGTAAAATTATTTCATGAACCCATATTGCCAATATTGCCTCGAGCACCCCGAAGATTACCTTAACAACCATTATCATGGCACCTTATACGGATTCACCGTCCCCACCGATGATGAACTCCTTGAGCGTCTGGTCCTTGAAATCAACCAGGCAGGTTTGAGTTGGAATACCATTCTCAAAAAAGCGGATGGCTTTCATGAAGCCTTTGATGGTTTTTCGGTTGCCAAAGTTGCCGCGTATTCCGAAGCCGATATCGACCGCCTCATGACAAACCAGAACATCATTCGAAATCGGAAAAAGATTGAAGCGGCGATCCGCAATGCTCAGGTGATTCATGCGCTTCATGGTTTTGGCAGTAGTTTCAAAGGTTGGCTCGATTCACGGTTGTGCTTACCCGTAGATGAGTGGGTCAGCGAATTCAAAAACACTTTCTCTTTTACAGGACCTGAGATCGTAAAGGAATTTTTGCTCTCAACAGGTTATCTTGAAGGCGCTCACAGTCCGGATTGTGTAATTTACCAATTGGCGCTGAAATCATCTCCGCCTTGGACACAACTTAAGCAACCTTACAAATGATTTTTCATCAGCCCGCATCCAAGCCAAGCAGGGTATCTCAAAATGAACTGATTTGGAAACACCGGACGCATTAAATCAGCCCTTCAGCTGCATAAATACGCTTCAGGTGTGACTACGCGAAAAGTGATTTACTGTCACACCAAACAAATCTTCACAAAATTTTTTGCCTTTTTCTTCCCACGGACTCATCCATGAACCCAGCCATCCTCCTCCTCTCAATCTCCCTCGCGACCTGGGGCATCGGTGAAGGCTTATTCCTCATCTTTCAACCTTTTTACCTCACCGAACTTGGAGCCGATCCAATCAAGATCGGCTTTATACTTGGCGCGGCCGGCATCGCCATGACCATCACCCACACACCTGCCGGGTATCTCTCAGATCGAATCGGCTCGCGTCCCATGCTCATCGCCTCTTGGGTCTCTGGACTGGTGGCCACCGCCATCATGGCGTTTAGT